>NZ_JAYFUI010000142.1:0-8474 GCF_034961125.1 Pseudomonas machongensis
TGGCCACCTCCGCGCTGGCGGCAGTCAAGCCGTGCGAGGAGCTCAAGACCGAGATCGAGGCGAAGATCCAGGCGGCTGGGGTGCCTTCCTACACCCTGGAAATCGTACCGAACAGCGAAGTCAGTGATCAGAACATGGTCGTTGGCAGCTGCGATGGCGGGACCAAGAAGATCATCTACCAGAAGAACGACCAATAGCGGTCGTTGCAGCGGGGTCGCAGTGCGACCCCGTTGTTCATGGAATGCAGAAGATGTTGCTTGGCTCGTCTACCAGCACCTGGCGATTGGCGTCGTACAGGTATACCTGCGGCTGCATCGCCGGGGCCCGGGCTTCGAGGCGATAGCGTTCGCCGGCCTTGAAGTTGTCGAAGCGCACGGTCAGGTAGCAGGTGCGCTCGGTCGGGCTGGTGGTGAAGAGCCCGGCAGTCAGCTCGTAGTCGAAGCGCACCACCAGTTCGTGGCGGCCCGGCGTGATTTGGAAGTAGCGGCCGTCGTCGAGGCGTTTGCCATCGAGCTTGTCGGCCATGATGGTGCGGCCGGGGGTGACGGTGTAGAGATCAACCCAGGCCTGGGCCGGGTCCTTGGGTGGCAAGGGGCTGGCGCAAGCCCCCAGTGCACTGAGGGCGATCAGCATCATGGGCTGGCGCATGAGGAAACTCCGCTTGCGGGTCACAGGTTACAAGCATAGCGCTGATCAGGTGCGCTGACAGCCCGCTGGCAGGCCCTGGCCGATCAGTTTCTGCTGTCCGTCATAGAGTTTCACCCAAGGGCGCAAGCCAATGCTGCCGGCTTGCAGGCTGTAGCGCTGACCGGCGCTGAAGTCCTTGAAGGTCAGGTTCAGTTGGCAGTCGCGCCACAGTGGCTCGTCGACCGGGCCGATATTGCTCGGGGAGACTGGAAACTGGTAACGCACCGTCAGCTCATGGCTACCTGGCGGCACTTCGAAATAGCGGTTGTCGGCCCAGTCGCGCTCGTCCAGCTGTACGGCGTGCAGCGAGGTGTCGTCGTCGCGGGCGAGGTCGATCCAGGCCTGGTTGGGATCGGGATCGGGCAAGGTGGAGCAGGCGCTCAGCAGCCCGAAGGTGCCGACGGCAAACAGTGTACGCATGGCGAAAGGGTCCCCTGGCGAGATAGTCTTGGAACGCACAGGCCTTGAGCGGGATGAACAGCCCTGATGTTTCGACTTTTTCTGCTACAGCGCTCAGGCCACCGGGCTCTCGACCGCGTTTTCAGCCCTTTTGTTCCGCTGCTGGCCGCGCTCCTGCTGAGCGGTTGCGGCAGCCTCGGCTACTACGGCCAACTGGCCGAAGGGCAATGGCAACTGCTGCGTGCACGCCAGCCGGTGGAGCGCATGCTGGCCGATCCTGCGACTGACGAACGGCTGCGCCAGCGCCTGCTGCATGCCGAGCAGGCCCGCACCTTCGCCAGCGAGCACCTGAAGCTGCCGGACAACCGTAGCTACCGGGTGTACGCCGATCTTGGCCGACCTTATGTAGTGTGGAATGTGTTCGCCACGCCGGAGTTGTCGCTGCAGCCGGTCACTCACTGCTTCCCCATCGCCGGTTGCGTCGCCTACCGCGGCTACTACCGCCAGGGTGCGGCGCGCGGCGCGGCAGCGCTGATGCGCGAGGAGGGGCTGGATGTGTATGTCGGGGGTGTCGAGGCTTACTCGACCCTGGGCTGGTTCGACGATCCGATCCTCTCGTCGATGGTGGGCTGGGGCGAGGAGCGCCTGGCCACGCTGATCTTTCACGAGCTGGCGCACCAGCGCTTCTACGTGAAGGACGACACCGAATTCAACGAGTCCTTCGCCACCTTCGTCGAACAGGAGGGCACGCGGCAATGGCGCATGGCGCGCGGGCTTGCGGCGGCTCACGAGGATGGGGCGCGGCAGCGTGAACAGTTCATCCGCCTGGTGCTGGCGAGTCGCGAGCGCCGGCAGGCGCTCTATGCCGGGACGCTTGCTGATGCCGACAAGCGAGTGGCCAAGCAGGCCGAGTTCGCGCGATTGCGACGTGAATACCGCGAGCTGCGTGATCGGGACTGGGCCGGTGATCGCCGTTATGACGCCTGGGTGTATGGGCCGATGAGCAACGCCAAGCTGCTGCCGTTCGGCCTGTATGACCAGTGGGTGCCGGCGTTTGCGGCGTTGTTTCGTGAGGCAGGCGAGGACTGGACGCTGTTCTATCAGCGGGTCGAGCACTTGGGGCAGCAGCCGATCGATCAGCGAAAAGCGGCCTTGCAGCGGTTGATGGCACAGCCTTGATATGCCGGGGCCGCGCGCGGCCCCGTGGCCATCAAGCCTTGATGAACGCCCGGTGCAAATCCGCCACCGTGTCGAAATGAAACTCCGGCGCCTCGGCCACCAGCTCTTCACGGCTGCCGAACCCGTAGCCCACCGCTACAGCCTGCAGGCCATTGCTGCGGGCGCCGATCAGGTCGTGCTTGCGGTCGCCGATCATCAGGGTCTGCGCCGGGTCCAGGCGTTCTTCGTCCAGCAGGTGGCGGATCAGCTCGACCTTGTTGGTGCGGGTGCCATCCAGCTCACTGCCGTAGATCACCTTGAAATGCCGGTCGAAGGCGAAATGGCGGGCGATCTCGCGAGCGAACTCCCAAGGCTTGGAGGTTGCGACGTAGAGGGTGCGGCCCTGGCCATTGAGCGCTTGCAGCAGTTCCGGCACACCGTCGAACACCAGGTTCTCGTACAGACCGGTGACCCGGAAACGCTCGCGGTAGAAGTTGACCGCCTCCCAGGCCTTGGCCTCGTCGAAGCCGTAGAACTGCATGAAGGCCTGCAGCAAGGGCGGGCCGATGAAGTGCTCGAGGCGGGTCAGGTCGGGCTCGTCGATACCCAGCTTGGCCAGGGCGTACTGGATCGAGCGGGTGATGCCCAGGCGTGGGTCGGTAAGGGTGCCGTCAAGGTCGAAGAGAATGTTTTGCTGGTGCATGTATGCGGTTCCACTCAAGTCTTGCGTCGACTGCTTCGCGGGCAAGCCCCCTCCTACAGGATAATCACAGAGCCTGTAGGAGCGGGCTTGCCCGCGAATGCGTCATTCCGGTTGATCGTAGCCTTCGGCCAGGTGCTGGTCCTTGAGCTTCACGTAGTTGCTGGCGCTGTAGGGGAAGAACGCGCGTTCCTTTTCGTTCAGCGGCCGGGCCTGCCTTACCGGGCTGCCGACATACAGGTAGCCGCTCTCCAGGCGCTTGCCGGGCGGTACCAGGCTGCCGGCGCCGATGATCACCTCGTCCTCGACGATGGCGCCATCCATGATGGTGCTGCCCATGCCGACCAGGATCCGGTTGCCCAGTGTGCAGCCGTGCAGCATCACCTTGTGACCGATGGTCACTTCGTCGCCGATGATCAGCGGGAAGCCGTCCGGGTTGAAGGGGCCGGCGTGGGTGATGTGCAGCACGCTGCCATCCTGCACGCTGGTGCGCGCGCCGATGCGGATGCGGTGCATATCGCCGCGCACCACGGTCAGCGGCCAGACCGAGCTGTCTTCACCGATCTGCACGTCGCCGATCACCACCGCCGAACGGTCGACGAAGGCGCGTGGGCCGACTTTTGGCGTGTGTTCCCGGAAGGTCCGGATGGCCATGATAGTGTCCCTCTGCAATGCCGATAGGCAGGCTGCCTGCTGCGGTCGGCGTCGATTGTAATTAAGATGGTCCCGTGTTTCTCCTGCCAAGGTATCCAAACCGTGAGTGCGAACAACCCGCTTCTGCAGTCCCACGACCTGCCACCCTTCTCCGCAATCCGCGCCGAACACGTGCTGCCGGCGATCGAGCAGATCCTGGCCGACAACCGCAAGGCCATCGCCGATATCCTCGCGCAGCAGGGCAAGAATCCCTCCTGGGCCGGCCTGGTGCTGGCGATGGACGAACTCAACGACCGCCTGGGCGCGGCCTGGAGCCCGGTCAGCCACCTCAATGCGGTGTGCAACAGCAAGGAACTGCGCGAGGCCTACGAGTCGTGCCTGCCGGCGCTGAGCGCCTATTCCACCGAGCTGGGGCAGAACCGCGCCCTGTTCGATGCCTACCAGGCGCTGGCCAACAGCGCCGAGGCCGCCAGTTTCGACGTGGCGCAGAAGACTATTCTCGAGCACGCCCTGCGTGACTTCCGTCTGTCGGGCATCGACCTGCCGGCCGACAAGCAGCAGCGCTACGCCGAAGTGCAGAGCAAGCTCAGCGAACTGGGCAGCCGCTTCTCCAACCAGTTGCTCGACGCCACCCAGGCCTGGACCAAGCACGTCACCGACGAAGCCGCGCTGGACGGCCTGACCGAATCGGCCAAGGCGCAGATGGCCGCCGCTGCTCAGGCCAAAGGCCTCGACGGCTGGCTGATCACGCTGGAATTCCCCAGCTACTACGCGGTGATGACCTACGCCAGCGACCGCGCCCTGCGCGAAGAACTGTACGCCGCCTACTGCACCCGCGCGTCCGACCAGGGTCCGAACGCCGGGCAGTTCGACAACGGCCCGGTGATGGCCGAGATCCTCGACCTGCGTCAGGAACTGGCCGCGCTGCTGGGCTACGCCAACTACGCCGAGCTGAGCCTGGCCACCAAGATGGCCGAATCCAGCGACCAGGTGCTGAGCTTCCTGCGTGACCTGGCCAAGCGCTCCAAGCCGTTCGCGGCACAGGACCTGGAGCAGCTCAAGGCCTACGCCGCCGAGCAGGGCACCCCGGAGCTGGCCAGTTGGGACGCCGGCTATTACGGCGAGAAGCTGCGTGAGCAGCGCTACAGCGTGTCGCAGGAAACCCTGCGTGCCTACTTCCCGATCGACAAGGTGCTGAGCGGCCTGTTCAGCATCGTCCAGCGCCTCTACGGCATCGAAATCGCCGAGCTCAAGGGTTTCGACGCCTGGCACCCGGATGTGCGCCTGTTCGAGATCAAGGAGAACGGCCAGCACGTCGGGCGCTTCTTCTTCGACCTCTACGCCCGTGCCAACAAGCGCGGCGGCGCCTGGATGGACGGTGCCCGCGATCGTCGCCGCACCGCGGCAGGCGCCTTGCAGAGCCCGGTGGCCAACCTGGTGTGCAACTTCACCCCGGCTGCACCGGGCAAGCCGGCGCTGCTCACCCACGACGAAGTCACCACGCTGTTCCACGAGTTCGGCCACGGTCTGCACCACCTGCTCACCCGCATTGAGCATGCCGGCGTGTCGGGCATCAACGGTGTGGCCTGGGACGCGGTCGAGCTGCCGAGCCAGTTCATGGAGAACTGGTGCTGGGAGCCTGAAGGTCTTGCACTGATCTCCGGTCACTACGAGACCGGCGAGCCGCTGCCCCAGGACCTGCTGGACAAGATGCTGGCGGCGAAGAACTTCCAGTCCGGGATGATGATGGTGCGCCAGCTGGAGTTCTCGCTGTTCGACTTCGAGCTGCACGCCACCCATGGCGACGGCCGCAGTGTGCTGCAGGTGCTCGAGGGCGTGCGCGATGAGGTCACGGTGATGCGTCCGCCGGCCTACAACCGCTTCCCCAACAGCTTTGCGCACATCTTCGCCGGCGGCTATGCGGCGGGCTACTACAGCTACAAGTGGGCCGAAGTGCTGTCGGCCGACGCCTTCTCGCGCTTCGAGGAAGAAGGCGTGCTCAATGCCGAGACTGGCCGCGCGTTCCGCGAGGCGATCCTGGCTCGGGGCGGTTCGCGCGAGCCAATGGTGCTGTTCGTCGATTTCCGTGGTCGTGAGCCTTCCATCGATGCGCTGCTGCGTCATAGTGGCCTGACCGAGGATGCGGCGGCATGAGTGAGGGCGGCGTGATCAAGACCAAGAAACGCTTTATCGCCGGGGCGGTATGCCCGGCGTGCAGCGAGCCCGACAAGCTGATGATGTGGAACGAAGACGGCGTGCCACACCGCGAGTGTGTGGCCTGCGGCTTCACCGACACCCTCAACGAGCAGGGCTTGTCGGTGCCCAAGGAGCTCGGTACCCGGGTAAACCAGCAGGCGGTCAAGGCCGAGCCGGTAAAGGTGCAGACGGTTCAGTTCTTCCCGAATCCGAAGCTCAAGAAGCCGGATTGACCCCGTCCGCCTGACGGCACTGGTCTTCTGTGCAAACCCGGATTACTGTATGCATATACAGCAATTCGGGTTTTCCACCATGAAACCAACCCCAGTCCGCGGTCGCGGTACTGCCACCAACCCGCACAACCGCTTCGCCCCCAGCCATTCGGTGGTCGAGGACGACGGCTGGCACCAGGAAGTCCCCCTCACCCAGGGCACCGAGGTGCGGATCGAAACCGCCAAGACCATCATCGCCCGCAACACCTCGCCTGACCTGCCCTTCGATCGTTCGATCAACCCTTACCGCGGTTGTGAACACGGCTGCATCTACTGCTACGCCCGGCCCAGCCACGCCTATTGGGACCTCTCCCCCGGCCTCGACTTCGAGACCAAGCTCATCGCCAAGACCAATGCCGCCGAGGTGCTCGAGCAGCAGTTGAGCAAGCCGGGCTATGTCTGCGCCCCGATCAACCTCGGCGCCAACACCGACCCCTACCAGCCCATAGAGCGCGAGCATCAGTTGACCCGTCGCCTGCTCGAGGTGCTGCTGCGCTACCGGCACCCGGTGACCATCGTCACCAAGGGCTCGCTGGTGCTACGAGACCTGGACCTCTTGAGCGAACTGGCCAGCCAGCGCCTGGCGCGGGTGATGATCAGCCTGACCACCCTCGACGACGAACTCAAACGCACCCTCGAGCCCCGCGCGGCGGCACCCAAGGCGCGCCTGCGGGCGATCCGCGTGTTGCGCGAGGCGGGTGTGCCGGTGGGGGTGCTGTGTTCGCCGATGATCCCGATGATCAACGACTGCGAACTGGAGCACCTGCTTCAGGCCGCCAAGGAAGCTGGCGCGCAGAGCGCCGCCTACATGATGCTGCGCCTGCCGCTGGAGGTGGCGCCGTTGTTCGAACAGTGGTTGCAGGACCATTATCCGCAGCGTGCGGCCCACGTGCTCAGCCTGATTCGTCAGAGCCGGGGTGGTGAGCTGTATGACAGCCGCTTTGGCGCGCGGATGCGGGGTGAAGGCGTGTTCGCCGAGCTGCTGGCGCAGCGTTTTCGCAAGGCTTCGCGGCAGTTGGGGTTTGAAGGGCGGGAGGGGCTGGCTTTGGATTGCACGTCGTTCTGCCCACCTGGGGAGCAGATGGCGTTGTTTTGAGACGCTGAAGGTCTTGCAGGAGCGGGTTCACCCACGAAGAGGCCACCACCGTACAGTTTCACTACCCTGTAACCTGACTAATACCTACCAATAATTTCATTGGAGGGTATTGGCGGCTGATGCTTTTTTGCTATTATCAAAGCCTCCCCTCGAAAACCTGGAACGCCCGTTCTAGAGCCTCCGAATTCAGTTTCAGTTAAGTTTTCTCCGCTAGCGTAGGAAGTCAGTCCACAGCGACTGTGATTTATTACCTGTGCGCGTCATCTAATTCTCCGCATAGCCAGAATCTTTCCCCGGTAAAATGGAACTTACCTACAAACCGTCAAGAGGATGAATCATGCCCGTCAAGGACCCATCCAAGCCCGTTCCGGCCGCTCCCGCCGAGAGCGCCGATGCCGCCCTGAAGCACATCGTCGACGGCTTCCTGAAGTTTCACCATGACGTTTTCCCCGAGCAGCAGGAGCTGTTCAAGAAGCTCGCCACCGCGCAGAAGCCGCGCGCGATGTTCATCACCTGCGCCGACTCGCGCATCGTGCCTGAACTGATCACCCAGAGCTCGCCGGGCGATCTGTTCGTGACCCGTAACGTCGGCAACGTGGTACCGCCCTACGGGCAGATGAACGGCGGTGTTTCCAGCGCCATCGAATACGCTGTGTTGGCCTTGGGCGTTCACCACATCATCGTCTGCGGCCACTCCGACTGCGGTGCGATGCGCGCGGTGCTCAACCCGCAGTCGCTGACCAAGATGCCGACCGTTTCCGCCTGGCTGCGCCACGCCGAAGTGGCCCGTACTGTGGTCGAGAGCAACTGCTCGTGCGAAACGGAACACGAGAGCATGCAGGTGCTGACCAAGGAAAACGTCATCGCTCAGCTGCATCACCTGCGCACTCACCCTTCGGTCGCCTCGCGCCTGGCGGCCGGACAGCTCTACATTCACGGCTGGATCTACGATATCGAAACCAGCCGCATCGAAGCCTACGACGCCGCGAGCGACAGCTTCCTGCCCCTGGCTGCTGGCGAGCCAGTGCCGTGCGCAACTCCGAGAGGCCGCTACTAAGCGACCCCAACACCTGAAGAAACCTTGATAGCCGGCTGCGCCCACCAGGCGCGGCAGGGCTTTCTGCTGCCTTGAATTTCCCTGACCTACTTGCCGGCAAGCCTGCTGGCGGCCCGCGCCTGCGCGCGATTCAGGGATCCCCGTGCCGTCGGCCAGTGGAATGGCCGTGAATCAGAAAAGGAGCGTTATGGTGAACATGACACAGATAAAAGCGGCCTTGCCGCGAGAGTTGCTGGCTTCGGTCGTGGTGTTCCT
>NZ_JAYFUI010000143.1:0-5647 GCF_034961125.1 Pseudomonas machongensis
TACGTTCCCCTGTTGATCTGGGCGGCCAGCCGCACCCGCTGGGTCGAGCTGTTCAGCGACCCGCGCCGCCAGCACCTGCTGTTCGGCACCGTGTTCGGCCTGTTCGCGCTGTGGCTGGTGCGGCGCGATTTCGACACCGGCGTGTCCTACCACTTCATCGGCATGACCGCCGTGACCCTCCTGCTGGATTGGCCGCTGGCCATACTCGGCGGCTTTCTCGCCCAGCTCGGCCTGCTCGCCCTCGGCCGCCA
Source organism: Pseudomonas machongensis (assembly GCF_034961125.1). Taxonomy (NCBI): domain Bacteria; kingdom Pseudomonadati; phylum Pseudomonadota; class Gammaproteobacteria; order Pseudomonadales; family Pseudomonadaceae; genus Pseudomonas; species Pseudomonas machongensis. Next base: position 252 of record NZ_JAYFUI010000143.1, read on the forward strand.
GGACCTGGCAGCGCTGGGCGTGAACGGCCTGTTGATCATCGGCTTGCCGGTGCTGGTCACCGAGGTGTGCGCGATCCTGGTCGAACGCGCCCAGCCGCGTAACCTGTTCGTCTATATCTTCTGTTCGGGATTCTTCGCTGCCGCCCTGGCGACCTTGTTGTGCCTGATGGCCGCGCTGGGTGTGCTATGGCTGGACGGGCTGTTCGCCATGCCCGAGTGGCTCAGCGATTTCGTCGGCTACCTGTGGCTGATGATGTTCCCCGAGGCCTTCATCAACGGCACCGTGATCAGCGCCCTGGTGGTGTTCTGCCCCGAGTGGCTGGAAACCTTCAACCGCACCCGCTACCTGCAGGCCCCGTGGAAGGATGAAGAGGGCGAGGGGAAGGACTGAATCGCCTCTAAAAACGCCTGTAGAAACCCTCTGCGGGAATGGCACCAGCAAAAGCCTGGGCCATCCCCACCCCCTCATCAAATCAATGCCGAGGCTCAAGATCCCCCGAATACAGCTCATCCTCCGACTCCGGCGCCGCTGGAATCTTGTGTTCCTCGGCCGCCCAGGCCCCCAGGTCGATCAGCTTGCAGCGATCAGAGCAGAACGGCCGGTTCGGGCTCTTCTCGCTCCATTCCACAGGTGCGCCACAGGTCGGGCAATCGACGGTCATTGGCTGGCTCAAGGCTGGCCTCCTCGCAAAGTCAGGTAAAAGGCATGCAACTGGTCGATCTGCTCATGCAGCCACGGCAGGTCGCGGTCATTGACCACCACATCGTCGGCATGGCGCAGGCGCTCTTCCCGCGCCAACTGCGCCTTGAGAATCGCCTGCACCTGCTCCTCGCTGGTGTTGTCACGCTGCAGCGTGCGCGCGATCTGCAGCGCTTGCGGCACATCGATCACCAGGATGCGCTGGGTCTTCTGGTACTGCCCCGACTCGATCAGCAGCGGCGACACATACACCGCATAGGGCGACTCGGCCTTGGCCAGGTAGCTGAAGATCTCCTGCCCGATCAGCGGGTGCAGCAGTTGCTCGAGCCAGCGCCGCTGCGCAGGGTCGGCAAAGATCTGCTGGCGCAGGGCCGAGCGGTCGAGGGTGCCGTCATCCAGCAGCACGCCCGCGCCAAAGCGCTCGACGATGCTTGCCAGCGCCGGCCGACCCGGCTCGACCACCCAGCGCGCCGCCTGGTCGGCATCCACCAGGTGCACGCCAAGCTCGACGAAGCGCTCGGCGGCGGCGCTCTTGCCGCTGCCGATGCCGCCGGTCAGTCCGAGAATCCAGGGGGTAAATGCAGCAGTGGTCATCAGTATCCGAGCAGTTGCATGTAGGAAGCGTATATTTCATCACCCCAGAGCCATGCGATCCAGCCCGCAATTGCCAGATAGGGCCCAAAAGGCATCGTCGTCCCCAGCGAAGCCTTGCGCAGCCGCAGCAGGCACAGCCCGATCACCGCCCCCACCACCGACGACAGCAACAGCGTCAGCGGCAGCACCTGCCAGCCGCCCCATGCGCCCAGCAGCGCCAGCAGCTTGAAGTCGCCATAGCCCAGGCCCTCCTTGCCGGTGACCAACCGAAACAGCCAATACACCGACCACAGGCTCAGGTAACCGACCACCGCCCCCCACAGCGCATCGGCCAGCGGCACGAACACCCCGAAGGCATTGACCACCAGCCCCAGCCACAGCGTCGGCAGCACCAGCACATCCGGCAGCAATTGATGCTCCGCATCGATCAGGCTCAGGGCCAGCAGGCACCACGTCAGCACCAGCGCCAACAGCGCCTGCACGCTCACCCCGAAATGCCACGCCACCACCAGCGACAGCCCCGCGCAGGCCAGCTCCACCAGCGGATAACGCAGGCTGATCCGCCCCTTGCACGCCGAGCAGCGCCCACGCAGGGCCAGGTAACTCACGACCGGAATGTTTTCCCACGCCCGAATCCGATGCCCGCAGCCCGGGCAGTGCGAGGCCGGCAGGCACAGGTCGAAACGCTCATGCGCCTCCACCGGCATCCCCAGCACCTCACGCGCCTCGTTCTGCCACTGGCGTTCGAGCATCACCGGCAACCGATGCACCAGCACATTCAGAAAGCTGCCCACCAGCAGCCCGAGCACGGCTGCACTCGCCAGGAAGAACCCTGGCTGGTCGGCAAGAAAAGTCCACAGATTCATGTCAGATCAGGCTACCCAACTGGAAGATCGGCAAGTACATGGCCACCACCAGGCCACCCACCAGAACACCGAGGATCAGCACGATGGCTGGCTCCAGCAGGCTGGTCAACTGCTCCAGCGCCTGCCCGACCTGTTCCTCGTAATGACAGGCCGCCTTGTTCAGCATCGCTTCCAGCGTGCCGCTCGACTCACCGATCGCCGTCAACTGCACCAACAGCGGCGCGAACAACGGCTCCAGCGCCATCGCCTGATGCAGCCCCAAGCCATTGGCCATGCCTTGGCGCAACTGGCGGATCGCCCGCTCGTGCAAGGCATCGCCGCTCGCCGCCGCCACGGTTTCCAACGCATCGAGCAACACCACCCCCGAACCATAGGCCGTCCCAAGGCTACGTGCGAAGCGCGCCAATGCCGCATGGCTCAACAAGCGCCCGAACACCGGCACCCGCAGCGCCTGGCGAATCATCCACAACCGCCCCGGCAAGTGCTCCCGATACAGCTTGCGCACCGCCAGACCCGCCACACCGAATATCCCCAGCACACCCAGTAGATGCCGCCCCAGAGCGTCAGACAATTCGATAACCCACCGCGTAAAGACCGGCAACTCCTTGCCCACTCCCGCAAACATCCCCTCGAAGCGTGGCACCACCTCCAGCAACAGCAACGCCGACACCCCAAGCCCCGTCAGCAGCAGAATCAGCGGATACAGCATCGCCTTGCGCACCCTGCGCCGCAGCGCCTGACGCCGTTCCAGCAGGTCTGCCAACTGCTCCAGTTGCCGATCCAGCGTCCCCGACTGCTCCCCGACTCGCACCAGGTTGCAGAACAACGCATCGAACCAACGCGGGTGCCGCTGCAGCGCATCCGCCAGCCCCAACCCTGCAGAAACATCCTGCTGCAAGCGCCCCAGCAACCGCACCATCCCAGCGTCTGCACCACTGCGCCCCATCACCTCGAACGCCTGCAACAGCGGCACCCCCGCTTTCAACAGCGTCGCCAACTGACGCGAAAACCCCGGCGCATCCACCTTCTCCCGCCGCACCGGCAGCTTCCAACCCCGCCCACCCGCCGGCCACACCCGCGCGCCCTTGATCCCCTGGCGCAACAACCCCGCCTGCACGAATGCCGGGCTGCGCCCCTGCATCTGCCCACTGACCCGTGCCCCTTGCGCATCCACGCCTCGCCACGCATACAACCGAGTCGAATCCTTCATTCGCCAGCTCCTTGCCACACCCGACAAGCCCCGTAACAGCTTGCCGCGCCCATCCCAGGGCAGAAATTCCAGACGCTCACTAGAGTAGTTGAGCGGACACGACGTCCAGCCACGCAGGGGTGACAAAAGGTGTCCATTGGGCTCTACTGCGCCCCAGCCGACCCCGGCCCGCCAAGCGGCTCGAGGCCTGACCGAATCGACAAGGAACCTGTTATGAAAGGGCAACGCGGTATCACCCTCATCGAACTGATGATCGTCGTCGCGATCATCGGCATCCTCGCGACCATCGCGATCCCCATGTACACCAACCACCAGGCCCGCACCAAAGCCGCGGCCGGCCTGCTGGAAATTTCCGCGCTCAAGACCCCGATGGACCTGCGCCTGAACGAAGGCAAGGACGTCGCCGACGTTGCCGCGCTAGGCGGACAACCCACGACCAACCACTGCGCCATCGTCGCCAGCGGCAATGCCGCCGCAGGCACCGGCAGCATCGTCTGCACCCTCGCGGATGCGCCTGCGAACGTCGTGGGCAAGCGTCTGACACTGATCCGCGCGGCGACCGGGTGGGCGTGCAGCACCGACATCGAAGAGGATCTTGCGCCTAGTGGTTGTGCAGGCTTGGCGGGGCAGGGTAATAAGTGAAGGGAAACAGGGGTTTGCGTATGGATGGCGGCGGTGGTAGCTTTGCGGACACGCCGGTGTAGCTCAGTCGGTAGAGCAGCGCACTCGTAACGCGAAGGTCGCAGGTTCGATTCCTGTCTCCGGCACCACATCCAGCTCCACTGCATTCCGCTGAATGCTTTGGAAGCCCTCTAAACCGGCCTTCTGGCCGGTTTTTCGTTTCCACGACCCTCCGTCGGGAACCAACAAAATCCCCAATAACCGGGGGTATTTTTGGGGTACAGCGTATTTCCTCAATGGAGAACGTACCCCTATGCCACGCCTAGCTATTCCGCTCAGCGACCTCAAATGCCGCACGGCCAAACCGCGTGATCGTGCCTACAAATTGTTCGACGGCGGGGGCATGTACCTGTACGTCGCACCCAGTGGTTCGAAGACTTGGCGGCTGCGGTATTTCAAACCCAGCGGCAAGGAAGGCACGCTAATTATCGGAAAGTACCCCATCGTCTCGTTGGCCGTCGCAAGGAACAAGCGCGATGAGGCCAAGGCTCTGTTGCTAGACAATCTTGATCCGATGGAAGAAAAGCAGAAGGCCAAGATCGCAGCCCAGCGGGCGAGCCTTCTCTTTGAAACCGTTGCCCTGGAGTGGCACGTCGAAATGTCTCGGCGCTGGACCGAGGGCCACGCCAAGACGGTGCTGAGCAGGTTGCGCACCCATGTGTTTCCACTGATCGGCCAGCGGCCCATCGCCGAACTCGACACCCACGATCTGCTTGAGGTTACCCAGCGAATCAAGGATCGCGGCACCATGGATGTTGCGCTGCGTGTGCAGAACTACCTATCCACGATCATGCGGGGTGCGAAGCGGGCGCGGCAGATCACTCAAAACCCAGCGCTCGATCTGGCCGGCTCGATTCAAGCGCCGCATACTGTGCACCGTCCAGCACTCTCGCTGAACCGCCTTCCTGAATTGTTGGACCGAATCGACAACTACACCGGTCGCGAGCTGACTTGAACTGGTCAACTAATTTTGGACACCGGTTTAGGTTTTATGCCGCTTCCTTCAGCTTTTTCTCCATGGCTACCGGGGTTTCATAACCGTTGTAGCTGTGGAGGCGCTTCAGGTTGTAGCGCACCAAGTAAGCCTGGATATCCGCCCGAGCTTGCTCTTCGGTTTTATAGCCCTCAGCAGGGATCCACTCTGATTTCAGGGCCCCGAAGAAACGCTCCATGGCGGCATTGTCCCAACACTGTCCGCGATGACTCATGCTCTGGTTCAGGCTGTACTCTTCAAGTGCAGCCCTAAATTTGTGGCTGGTGTACTGACATCCCTGGTCGGAATGAAACATCACGCCTGTCGGTTTGCCACGGGACTCGGCTGCCATGTGCAGCGCGTTACAGGCCA
>NZ_JAYFUI010000144.1:0-6388 GCF_034961125.1 Pseudomonas machongensis
AGGCACGAGCGTTGACCGTGGCTTGCTGACGGCCCACTTCGCTGGAGGTGGCAAAACCGTCAAAAACCATTTGGCGGAGACGGATACTTGACTCACCCCGGTTCAAAGTCTCCCAGCGATGCGACGTACTCGGCGAATCGCTGCCCTCGCGGCCGTAGCCGGCGGTCATGTCGACGCGCGGCAGGTAACCACCCTGCGCGGCGCGCAGTTGATAGTCCGCGGCGGTGCGGGCGTTGACCCCGGCCTGGATTTCCGGGTGCACGTCCAAGGCCTGTTGCATGGCTTGCGGCAGGGTTTGTGCTTGGGCAATGGAGGCTGCAAGGGCGAGAGGAAGAACGGTGAAAAGTGACGCACGCATTTTTACTGATTCCCAAGTGGCGCTGTTGTCCCAAATCACGGCCGAAGCGGGTCTGGCCCCTGAGAATGGCGGCCTAGACTCAACGATTGGCGAGCTTGCGAGACTGTACGTAATTAATACGAAAGGAAGAGGTTTTTACTCAAATATCAATGTGACATTAGTTTGCCGATTGTTTAGGATGGCGAGACGAAGGTCAATACTTTGGCATAAACTTAATAGCCGAAAATTATTGACAGAAATTTGACGAATAAAAGCGTCAAATCATTTTTGTAACATTCCAGCGGAAGCAGGTTCGCACGCCGGCCGGAAGCCAATTGAGACACATCCCGGAGAGTTCCATGAGCACTGTCGTTGCCATCGTCAAAAGCATTGTTGGCCAAGTCATCGCAGTATCCCCGGAAGGCATCAAGCGCGTGCTGATCGAAGGCGATCGCCTGTTCGCAGGCGAGGAAGTCCTTACCGGCCCGGGCGGCGCCGTGACCCTGGAATTGGCCGACGGTCGCATGCTCGACCTGGGCCGCGACACTCAATGGAGCGCCGATGCGCCCGACAGCAGCACCGACCTGGCCCAGGCCACCGCGCAGGCCGCGCCCTCGGTCGAAGAGCTGCAACAGGCCATTGCCTCCGGTGTCGACCCGACCACCGAGCTGGAAGCGCCTGCTGCCGGCCCTGCTGCCGCAGGCGGCGGTTCGGTCGGTGGTGGTCACAGCTTCGTGCTGCTGGAAGAAACCGCAGGCGTGGTCGACCCGAGCATCGGGTTCCCCACCGGCCCCCTGGGCTTCGCTGCAGGCCTGGCAAACGAAGAAGTCGGTGGGCTGGATAGCAACAATGACACCACCACCAACAACAATCCCATTCCAACCGGCCTGAGCCTGAGCGCCACCCCTTCGATCAGCGAAGCGGGTGGCGTCATCGTCTATACCGCCACCGTCGGCCAGGCGCCGCAGAGCAACCTGACCGTCACCCTGTCCAACGGCGCGGTGATCGTGATCCCGGCTGGCCAGACCAGCGGCTCGGTCAACGTCAACATTCCGGCCAACGACACGCCTTACATCGATGGCGGCCAGATCTCCACCACCATTACCGGCACCACCGGCGGCAACGGCTTGGTCATTACCCCGAACCCGACCCCGGCGGTGACCCAGATCACCGACACCATCGACACCACCACCGCCACCTTGACCGCGACGCCAAGCGTCACCGAAGGCGGCGTGATCACCTACACCGTGACCCTGACCAACCCGGCACAGACGCCGGTCACCGTCACCCTGTCCAACGGCCAGACAATCACCGTCGAGTCTGGCAAGTCCAGCGGCTCGGTCGACTTCCAGACCCCGCCCAACGACGTCTACAACAACGGCAGCACGGTCAGCACCACCATCACCGGCGCCACCGGTGGCAACTTCGAGAACCTGGTGCCGAACCCGGCCCCGGCGCAGACCGTGATCAACGACTCGGTCGACACCACCACCGCCACCCTGACGGCTTCGCCAAGCGTCACCGAAGGCGGCGTGATCACCTATACCGTGACCTTGACCAACCCGGCACAGACGCCAGTCACCGTCACCCTGTCCAACGGCCAGACCGTCACCGTCGAAGCCGGCAAGACCAGTGGCTCGGTCGACTTCCAGACCCCGGCCAACGATGTCTTCGTCAATGGCAGCACGGTCAGCACCACCATTACCGGCACCAGCGGCGGTAACTTCGAGAATCTGGTGCCGAACCCGACCCCGGCTCAGACCGTGGTCAGCGACAGCATCGACACTGTGACTGTCAGCATTGCCAGCAACGGTAACGTGACAGAAGCCCAGCAGCCGACCTTCACCGTTTCCGTCAGCCAGAAGCTCGACCACGACCTGACCGTGACCCTGAGCAATGGCGACAAGGTCACCATCGCTGCTGGCCAGACCCAGGCCACCTACAGCCTGCCGGCCCAGGGTGACGACGTATTCAAGGACGCAGGCTCCGTGACCTTGGGCGTGACCGACGCCAGCGTTCCGGGCAAGACTTTCGAGGATCTGAAGCTTGGCGGTGCGGCCACCGTCCAGATCAGCGATACCGAGAGCGAAGTCGTCGCGACTCTGACTGCCGACAAGACCACCGTGTCCGAAGGCGGCCAGATCACCTACACCGTCACCCTGACCAATGGTCAGGGCCTGGATGTTACGGGCCATGGCGGCCTGACCTTCACCCTTTCGGATGGCACCAAAGTCACCATCCCGGCGGGCAGTGCTACCGGTACGGTCACTATCACTGCTCCAGACGACGTTTATGTTGGCGGCCAGCCGTCGATCGTGAACAAGCTGGAAGGTGTTACTGGTGCGGATAACTTCGAGAAACTGACGCTGGGTGACGGCACCGTCACCACGACGGTGACTGACGAGCCGGGTACCGGTACTCCGGGCACCGGCAACGAAGGCGACAAAGTCTCTGTAACCATCGTCAGCAATGGCAACGTCACCGAAGACCAGCAGCCGTCGTTCACTGTCAAAGTGAACCAGCCGCTGGATCGTCCGCTGACTGTCACCTTGAGCAACGGCGACAAGGTCACCATCGCGGCGGGCCAGACCCAGGTCGAGTACAAGGCGCCAGCGCAGGGCGATGACGTCTTCAAGGATTCTGGTTCGCTCACCGTTGGTATCAGCGACGCCAGTGTTCCAGGTAAGACCTTCGAGAACCTGGAGCTCGGCGGCTCGGCCACTGTTCAAATCGCTGACACCGAAAGTGAAGTCATCGCGACCCTGACTGCCGACAAGACTACTGTCAGCGAAGGCGGCGAGATCACTTACACCGTGACCCTGACCAACGCCCAAGGCCTGGACGTCAAAGGTCATGGCGGCCTGGTATTTACCCTTTCGGACGGCACAAAAGTCACCGTTCCCGCGGGCAGCGCCACCGGCACCATCACCATTCACGCTCCTGACGACGTGTACGTTGGCGGCCAGCCTTCGATCGTCAACAAACTCGAAGGCGTGACTGGCGCCGATAACTTCGAGAAATTGACCCTCGGTGACGATACTGTCTCCACTACCGTGACCGACGAGCCAGGCACTGGCACTCCGGGCACTGGCAACGAAGGCGACAAAGTCTCCGTCACCATCGTCAGCAATGGCAACGTCACCGAAGACCAGCAGCCAAGCTTCACTGTCAAAGTGAACCAGCCGCTGGATCGTCCGCTGACTGTCACCCTGAGCAATGGCGACAAAGTCACCATCGCTGCGGGTCAAACCCAAGTTGAGTACAAGGCCCCAGCTCAAGGCGATGACGTCTTCAAAGACTCGGGCTCCCTGACCGTTGGTATTTCCGACGCTTCCGTACCAGGCAAGACTTTCGAGAACCTGGAGCTCGGTGGTTCGGCAACAGTGCAGATCGCTGACACCGAAAGTGAGGTTGTCGCAACCCTGACTGCCGACAAGACCACTGTGTCCGAAGGCGGCGAGATCACCTATACCGTCACGCTGACCAACGCTCAGGGCTTGGACGTCAAAGGCCACAATGGGTTGGTCTTTACGCTTAGCGACGGCACCAAAGTTACCGTTCCAGCAGGCAGCGCCACTGGCACCATCACCATTCACGCTCCTGACGACGTTTACGTCGGCGGCCAGCCAGCGATCGTCAACAAGCTGGAAGGCGTGACTGGCGCCGATAACTTCGAGAAGCTGACCCTCGGTGACGGTACCGTCACCACTACCGTGACCGACGAGCCGGGTACTGGCACTCCAGGCACCGGCAACGAAGGCGACAAGGTTTCCGTCACCATCGTCAGCAACGGCAATGTCACTGAAGATCAGCAGCCGTCGTTCACTGTCAAAGTGAACCAGCCGCTAGATCGTCCGCTGACTGTCACCTTGAGCAACGGCGACAAGGTCACCATCGCCGCGGGCCAGACTCAGGTCGAGTACAAGGCGCCAGCCCAGGGCGATGACGTCTTCAAGGATTCTGGCTCCCTCACCATTGGCGTGGTCGATGCCAGTGTTCCGGGCAAAACCTTCGAAAACCTTGAGCTGGGAAGCTCCGCCACTGTTCAGATTGCTGACACCGAAAGCGAAGTGATCGCGACCCTCACCGCCGACAAAACCACCGTCTCCGAAGGCGGTGAGATCACTTACACCGTTACTCTGACCAATGCCCAAGGCCTTGACGTCAAAGGCCACGGTGGCCTGACCTTCACTCTGTCGGATGGCACGAAAGTGACTGTTCCGGCGGGCAGCGCCACCGGCACCATCACCATCCATGCCCCGGACGACGTTTACGTTGGCGGCCAGCCAGCGATCGTGAACAAGCTGGAAGGTGTTACCGGCGCCGATAACTTTGAGAAGCTGACCCTCGGCGACGGCACCGTCACCACTACTGTGACTGATGAGCCAGGCACTGGTACTCCAGGTACCGGCAACGAAGGCGACAAGATTTCCGTCACCATCGTCAGCAATGGCAATGTCACTGAAGACCAGCAGCCGTCGTTCACTGTCAAAGTGAACCAGCCGTTGGATCGTCCGCTCACCGTCACTCTGAGCAATGGCGACAAGGTCACCATCGCTGCGGGCCAGACCCAGGTTGAGTACAAGGCGCCAGCCCAGGGCGATGACGTCTTCAAAGACTCGGGCTCGCTCACTGTGGGGATCAGCGACGCCAGTGTTCCAGGTAAGACCTTCGAGAATCTGGAGCTCGGCGGCTCGGCTACCGTTCAGATCGCCGACACCGAAAGCGAAGTGATCGCGACCCTGACGGCCGATAAAACCACGGTGTCTGAAGGCGGCGAGATCACTTACACCGTCACCCTGACTAACGCTCAAGGTCTGTCGGTTACCGGCCATAACGGCCTGGTGTTCACGCTTAGCGACGGCACCAAAGTGACCGTTCCGGCAGGCAGCGCCACCGGCACTATCACCATCCACGCACCGGACGACGTGTACGTAGGCGGCCAGCCGAACATCGTCAACAAGATCGAGTCCGTTACCGGTGGCGACAACTTCGAGAAGCTGACCCTCGGCGACAACACCGTCACTACCACCGTGACAGACGAGCCAGGCACTGGTACTCCAGGCACCGGCAACGAAGGCGACAAGGTTTCCGTCACCATCGTCAGCAATGGCAACGTCACTGAAGACCAGCAGCCGTCGTTCACTGTAAAAGTGAACCAGCCGTTGGATCGTCCGCTGACTGTTACCCTGAGCAATGGCGACAAGGTCACCATCGCTGCGGGCCAGACTCAGGTCGAGTACAAGGCTCCAGCCCAGGGCGATGACGTCTTCAAGGATTCCGGTTCGCTCACAGTTGGTATCAGCGACGCCAGTGTTCCAGGCAAAACCTTCGAGAACCTGGAGCTCGGCGGCTCGGCTACCGTTCAGATCGCCGACACCGAAAGCGAAGTGATCGCGACTCTGACCGCTGACAAGACCACCGTGTCCGAAGGCGGTGAGATCACTTACACCGTCACGCTGACCAACGCCCAGGGCCTGGACGTCAAAGGTCATGGCGGTCTGACCTTCACTCTGTCGGATGGCACGAAAGTGACTGTTCCGGCGGGCAGCGCCACCGGCACCATCACCATCCATGCGCCTGATGACGTCTACGTTGGCGGTCAGCCAGCGATCGTGAACAAGCTGGAAGGTGTTACCGGCGCGGATAACTTCGAGAAGTTGACCCTCGGTGACAACACCGTCACCACCACCGTGACTGACGAGCCAGGCACTGGCACTCCAGGTACTGGCAACGAGGGTGACAAGGTTTCCGTCACCATCGTCAGCAACGGCAATGTCACCGAAGATCAGCAGCCGTCGTTCACCGTCAAAGTGAACCAGCCGCTGGACCGTCCGCTGACCGTCACCCTGAGTAATGGTGACAAGGTCACCATCGCTGCGGGCCAGACCCAAGTTGAGTACAAAGCCCCAGCTCAAGGCGATGACGTCTTCAAAGACTCGGGCTCGCTCACCGTTGGGATCAGCGACGCCAGTGTTCCAGGTAAGACCTTCGAGAATCTGGAGCTCGGCAGCTCGGCCACTGTTCAGATCGCTGATACCGAAAGCGAGG
>NZ_JAYFUI010000145.1:0-4985 GCF_034961125.1 Pseudomonas machongensis
CAGCAGGGCAGGCCCTACACCCTGACCCAGCCCATGCTCACCAGTGACCAAGCAAGCACCTACGTCAATGCTCAACTGCTCGTTGACGGTGGCCGCCTGCCATTGACCGGGAAGGGCAACGGGCCGCTCGCCGCGCTGGTCAACGCCTTTGCCGCACTTGGCCTGAATTTCGACATCGCCGACTACCATGAGCATGCGGTACGTGATGGCGCCCAGGCCGAGGCGATCGCCTATGTGGAGATACGCGTCAACAACCAGCTGCTTTTCGGTGTTGGTAAAGACAGCAGCATTCTCCAGGCTTCGCTGCAGGCTTTGGTCAGTGCAGTGTGCAGGGCTACTCGCCAGGGCCTGCTCGAGCCCTTGGGCAATACCATCGTCACGGCCTGAGGCGATATCGGCATTGGAAGCCTTGGGAACAGACTGCGGGCATGGTGCGGTGGTGGCCAGCCACGAGGTCCGCATGGAAGGCGATGTATACATGCGGACCTTGCAGCTCAGTTCACGCATTGAACACTGTCAGATCATCCTGGTTTCCGGATTTTGGTCTTCGAACGTGGCAGTTCTTCAGTCAGGCGTGCGCGCCTGCACCTCCACCAGCCCAGCCTCCAGCCCCCGCACCATCACGCCCTCGGGCACCGCTGCACCGGTCGTCACCGGAATCTGCTCGACCGCAGCCTGTGGCGTCGCTCGATACACCACGTAGCGTCCCCCCTTGCCATCATCGCGCAATGCGTGCGGGGGAATGGCGATACCCTGTTCGTCACGCTGCAGAATGATCGACAGGCGTGCGCTCATCCCCGCGCGCATCGGGTGCTGCAAGGGCTGTGCTGGCAGGTCGATCGACACCTTCACTGGGTACTGGGCTCCGGCGCCTTGCGTATCGGCCGTCTCGCTCTGGATACCGATGGCGGTAATGCGACCGCTCAGCTCACCAGAAAAACCGTCGCCGCTGATCTGCACCGGCATGCCTTCGTGCAGCAGGCGCAGGTCGGTTTCTTCCACCCGGCTCAAGGCCTGGAAGCGCTCCTGGCCGATTACGCCGAGCAGCGGTACCCCCTGGGTGACGGCGACACCCGTTTGCAGGGGGACGGATTTGCCGCCCTCCTGGGGTGCCGGGCGAACCACATAACCGGCCAGTGGGGCGAGCAGTTCGCGTCGTGCATACAACTGCTCGAGGGCTTGATGACGTGCTTGGGCGTTGGCCAGTTCCATCGCCGCGATGCTGCGCTCCTCGCCGTGGCCGTGCGCAAGTGTTGTAACCAGCTCCTCGTTGGCGGCGGTCAGGTCCTGGCGCTGGGTGTTCACCTGCTGGGCCAGGCTTTCGACCTCCATGCGCGCGACGATGCCGCGCTCGAACAGCGCCTGGGTATCGCGCAGGCTACTCTCGCTGCGGGATAGGTTCTGGCCCGCGGCCGCCACTGCGCGCCGTGCGCGGGCGACTTCCGGGCTGGCGCTCCAGCGCTCCAGGCGTTGCGCCTCTCGACGGGCCTTGAGCAGCTCAGCTTGAGCCTGGCGCAATTGCACTTGCAGCTGTGCAGGGTCCAGCGTCATCAGCACCTGGCCTTTCTCGACGTGCTGGCCCTCCTGTACGCGCACGTCGGCGATCAGCCCGTCGAAAGGTGCGGCGAGGGTGATGTGGTCCATTGACTGCAGGTGACCTACCAGGCCCAGGCGATTTTCCAGCAGGCGCGGTGCTACCTGCACCCACTGCGCTTGCGGGGAAGCGCCCGGCTGCTCATCCGCATCGCCGTAGCAGCCCGGCAGATTGGCGAGGGCCAGCACCAGTAGCGCGCGGCCGCCAGTGATCGAGCAAAACCTAGTCATTCAGTGCAATGTCCCAACTGTCCAGCGTGGTGCCCAGGGTCTGGTCCAGTTCGGCCTGGGCGTTCATGTAGCTGATGAGCGCACCCAGGCGCGTATTCTGCGCCGTGCGCAGGTCGTTCTCGAAACTCAGAACCTGGAAGTTGCTTGATCGGCCGACGGTGAGTTTTTCTCGTTCGATCGCTAGTTTGCGTTGCGACAATTCCTGCGCGCGCAGGGCAATCTGGTACTGGCGCCAGCGCACGCCGATGTCGCGCACGGCATTGGTCACGTCCCGCTGGAGTTGCTGACGTGCTTCCTGCAACCGGACTTCCTGGGTTTCCACCCCGACACGCGCATGCACTTCAGCCTGACGGGTACTCAGGTCACCGATCGGAATTTCCACTTGAACGCCCACATAATTCTCCCAACTGCGCGCGCTGCCGTTGAGGTTGTTGCGTTCACGCACCTGGGCGCCACCACCCACCAGAGAGACGTCCCACAGGCGCTCGTTACGCGCCACCGTCAGGTTGATCGTTGCTTGCTCGCCGGCAATCAGTTCGATGAGGTAGGTCGGTTGCAGGGCCTGAGCCTGTTGAAGGGCCAAGGAGGTGTCGACATCAATCGCGTCCGCCTGGACCGTGTCACTGGCGACGATGGGGGTATCGAGATCCAGCGCCAGCATCTGCAACAGCGCCAGGCGCGCGGCTTGCTGTTGATTGCGGGCGTCTTCCAGTCCGAGCTCCTGGGTGGCGACTTCGGCTTCGGTCTGGACTATCTCGAAGGCTGCCATGCGACCGGCAGCGATCATTGCCTGGTTCACCTCGAGCAATTGACGGGCCCGCTGCAGCGCGTCGCGGGCAATCTGCAACTGCTCCTGGGTCTGCAGCAGAGTGTGATAACCGATGATGATTCGGGTGATGGTCTGCGCCACGGTGTCTTTCAACGCCAGCCGGTTGACCTGCTCGCCCAGGCGGGCCAGTTGCACCGGTGCCGTGGCGACATCCCTGCCGGCACCGCGCAGCAGCGGCTGGATGACCGTGATGTTGGCGCCGTCGTTACGGGTCAGCCCGGCCAGATCGGCCTCGGTGTGACGATAGGTCCAGCCCAGGCTCAGGCGGGTGCCGTAAGGAGTCAGCAGGGTCGTAGTGGGTGTGATATCCCCTTGGCGATAGCGGTCGGCCTGGTTGTGATTGGACAGGTAGTTGCCGCGGATGAGCAGCTTGGGGCTGAAACGATCCTCGGCCACCCGCAGGTCGAACTTCTGGGCAATTCGATCCAGATAGGCGCTGCGGATCCCGCGGTTGTCGCGCAGACCGAGGTAGATCGCGTCGCTTAGGCTCAAATCGATGCGCTGTGCCTTCAGCGATAGGCTGGAAACGGCTGTCGAAGGGGCGCTCGGCCGGGTCGCCTGGGAAGGCGCGAGCGCCAGGCTGGCCAGGGCAGGCCCGGTGCTCATAATCAGCAGTAGCAAGGCCAGGCAGCGTTCAATCATCGCGCAACGCCTGTACCGGTTGCAGGCGGGCGGCAGACAGCGCGGGGCTCAAACCGAAGAACAGCCCGGTGAGGACCGCGCCCCCGATGCCAAGTGGCAACGACAGGGGGGCGAGGCTGAAGTCGGCCCAGCCAGACAGCAAAGTAAACAGCCACCCCGCGCCCACGCCCAGCACTGCACCGCCAGCGGCGCCAGTCACGGCCAGTACCACCGCTTCGAGGAGAAACAGCCAGGCGATATCTTGCGGGCGGGCGCCTAGTGCCATGCGCACGCCGATCTCGCGGCGGCGTTCGGAGACGTTCATCAGCATCACGTTCATCACCCCGACACCGCCCACCAGCAGGGCAATGCCGCCCAGCCCTGCCAGCAGCCAGGAGAACAGCCGCGACTGCTGGGCGATACCGGCGAGCAACTGCTGGGGCGCCTGGACATCGATCGTGCGACCGGGCAGGGCGGTCTGCAACCGCGCATGCAGACGAGGGGCGACGGCAAGTGGGTCGGTGCCGTCGGCCGTGCGCGCCAGAACGGTACCCACCTGAGGTGCGCTGACCAGCCGTCGCATACCTTCGAGCGGGATCAGCAGGCTGTCGTCGATCGACAGCGGCAGCAGTGGGTTTTGTCCGATGCCGTGCAATACGCCGATCACCTGGAACACGTAGCCTGCGATCTGTAGCTGTGCGCCAGGCATGACCGGCATGCCCTGTGCGGCCAGATCGGCGGCAAGGCGCTCGCCCAGTACCGCATGGGTGCTGCGGCTGTCGTAAGGGCTGATGAAACGCCCCTCTATCAATCTCAGGTCGAGTACTTCGGCCAGTTGCGGATCTACCCCGGCTAGCAGCGCGTCGTGTGTTCGTCCGTGCAGACTCACGCGTACCGACGACAGGCTCAGCGGACTGATTGCACGCAGTCCCGGCTCGGCTTCGCGCACGGCTTGGGCGTCGAAGGGCTGCGTTGCCTGTGCCGACAAGTGGGCGCCTGCAGGCCATTGCACGTCGGCGACCAGCAGGTCACTGCCCATGCCCTTGAACACCGCCATCGCCTGGCGCTGGGCGTTGTGCCCAATGTTCAGCAGCGCAACCACGGCTGCGCAGCCGACTGCGATACCGAGCAACGCCAGAATGGCCCGGCGTCCCAGGCGCTGGAGGCTATCGAATGGTTCGCAAAGGCGCTGAGCGAGGGATGGGCCGTAGGCTCGCGTGCTAACCATGCACGACCTCGCGTATGCAGCCCTCGACAACCTGCAGGCAGCGTTGCAGACGACGGGCAATCCCCAGGTCATGGGTGACGATGATCAGGGTGACGCCCTGCTCACGGTTGAGAGCCAGCAGCAGTTCGATGATGTCTTGTGCAGTCTGGCCATCGAGGTTGCCGGTGGGCTCGTCGGCGAGCAGCAGTTGGGGCTCACCGACGAGGGCGCGGGCAATGGCCACTCGCTGGCGTTGGCCCCCGGAGAGCTCTGCCGGGCGGTGGTGCAGCCGTTCGCCGAGGCCTACCCGCCGCAACTGCTGGCGCGCCGCCTCCCGTGCCGAGTTGCGTGGCTCGCCACGGTAAAGCAGCGGCAAGGCGACATTGTCGAGGGCATCCAGACGCGGCAGCAGGTTGAAGCCCTGAAAAACGAAGCCGATGTGCTGGTTGCGCATCACTGCGCGGGCGCCATCCGTTGCCAGGGTCATGTCGCGGCCTGCCAGAT
>NZ_JAYFUI010000146.1:0-8636 GCF_034961125.1 Pseudomonas machongensis
TATCTCGGAGCTGGTGATCTACTTGGTGCGTGGCACCGATGTACGCCACATGGGTCTCAAGCGCATGAAGGCCGAGGTCGAGGGCGACACTTCCGGCGCTACCGAAAAGGCTAATGTTCCGGGCGAATCGGACGATAAGTAATATTGCTCCCGAGCATCAACGCCCGGCCTCGTCCGGGCGTTTTCGTTTGTGGCAGATACAGCAGGCACCCGCGAACAGTCTTGAAACGTCCCGGCGTGACCAGTGGTTTGGCAAATTGCCATCAGTCGGCGGTATGCTAGTCGGGATTCAAGAGGAGTATCGATGAGTAAAGTCAATGTGCTGGTCGTGGACGATGCGCCGTTCATCCGCGACCTGGTGAGGAAGTGCCTGCGAAATGCCTTCCCGGGCATGGTCATCGAAGACGCGGTCAATGGCCGCAAGGCCATGGCCATGCTGAGCAAGGAACGTTTCGACCTGGTCCTGTGCGACTGGGAGATGCCGGAGATGTCCGGCCTCGAACTGCTGACCTGGTGTCGCCAGCAGGAAGAAATGAAAGCCCTGCAGTTCATCATGGTGACCAGCCGTGGTGACAAGGAAAACGTGATTCAGGCCATTCAGGCTGGCGTCTCCGACTTCGTTGGCAAGCCGTTCACCAACGAACAGTTGCTGACCAAGGTGAAGAAGTCCCTGGCCAAGATCGGCAAGCTCGAGGCCCTCGTGGCGGGAGCGCCGGCGCGAGTCAATTCGGCCTTTGCCAACGATTCGCTGAGTGCCCTGACCGGCGGCAAGCCCGAAGCCGTGAAGGTCGCGCCAACGCCTGCGCCGGCTGCCGCGAGCAAACCGCTGATCAGCGCACCGCCACCGCAGAGCGCTGCCGCTGCAGCCCAGTCCGGGCGAGGTCAGGGGCAGCTGCGCCTTTCCAGTGGTACTCAGCCCTGCGTGATCAAGGCCCTCAGCCTCAAGGAAGCGCTGTTGGTGGTGCGCCGCAGTGCTGCTCTGCCGCAGGTGCTCGAAGGAGCGGTGCTCGATCTGGAGCAGGGTGAGAACGCCGAGGTCGCACGGTTGAACGGTTACCTGCATGCCATCGCCGCGCTCGAGCCCAAGCCTGAGAGCGACTGGCTGCAACTGACGTTCAAGTTCGTCGATCAGGATGCACAGAAGCTCGATTACCTGTCGCGATTGATCGCCCGCGGTACTGCGCAGAAGCACTTCACGCCGGGCGGTTGATCCGCTGTTCCACCCTCCGGTGAGAGCGGCAAAAGGCCGCTCTTACCGCGTCAGATTCGAAGCAGTCACCCGACCAACTGTCATACCCCCGGGATAACTCGCTGCTAGGCTCAAGACATAACAACTGTCAAAAAGCCACCATCATGCGCGCCTGCCTGTTGCTGTCCCTGCTCTTGGCTTCGGCACCGGGCATGGCCATGACCCTCTACAGCACCACCGACACCTTCGGCGTTGCGTCCTATTCCTACCAGCCCAGCCCCGGTGCGCGCGCAATGGCCTTGCGCGAGCCGATGGTCGAGCGTCTCGACGATCAGGTCCGTCTGCAGCCCGAAACCTTTGCCGGGGGCGTGCGTTTCCTGGCGCGCAATGATCTGTTCGCCCCAGTGGAAGTCGAACTGCGTCTGGAAGGCCTGGGCAACGCCCGCGACGGTAACGCGCCGCGTATCGTGCGACGGGTGCTGGCACCGCGCTCCACACAGGTGCTGAGCGTGATGCTGGCGCGTTCTGGCGGCCAACTGAAATACCGCGCCAAGCTGCGTCACGCCCTCGGCGATCCCGCGCAGCGCCCGCAAGCCTACCGCTATCCCTTTCCGTGGCGCGGCGGTCCGTTCCGGCTGAGCCAAGGGCCCAACGGGCGCTTCAGCCATTTTGGCGCGAAGGGCCGCTATGCCATGGACATCGCCATGCCAGAGGGCACGCCGATCATTGCCGCTCGGGGTGGCGTGGTGGTCAAGGTGGAGAACCGCCAGAGCGGACGTGGCAACAACCCTTCGGGCAACTTCGTGCGGATCCTGCACGCAGACGGCACCATGGGGGTGTACCTGCACTTGATGCGGGGTTCCGTGGTGGTGAGCGAGGGTCAGCGGGTGGGGCAGGGTGAGATGCTGGGCAAGTCTGGCAACACCGGCAACAGCAGCGGGCCACACCTGCATTTCGTGGTGCAGCGCAACGTGGGGCTGGCGCTGGAGTCGATTCCCTACCGTTTCGACCGTCCGATTGGCGGACTACCGGACTTCACGGCAGGGAATCCATGAACAGCGCCGTCAGTCGAGCTTCAGCACCTTGGCCAGGACAATCTTCGGCCCTTTCATCTTCTTGATGATGATGCGCAGGCCTTCGACTTCCAGCACTTCCTCTTCCTCGGGCACGCGCTTGAGCGACTCGTAAACCAGGCCTGCGAGGGTCTCGGCCTCGATGTGGTCAAGGTCGACGCCCAGCAGGCGTTCGACCTTGAACAGCGGCGTGTCGCCCCGCACCAGCAGCTTGCCCGGCTGATAGGCAAGGATGCCGCGTTCTGCCTTGCGGTGTTCGTCCTGGATATCGCCGACCAGCACTTCCAGCACGTCTTCCATGGTCAGGTAACCGATCACCTTGCCATCGGCTTCCTCGACCAGCACGAAATGCGCACCCCCCTTGCGGAACTGCTCGAGCAGCTGCGACAGCGGCATGTGTCGCGATACGCGCTCCAACGGCCGCGCCAGGTCTTCCAGGTCGATGCTTTCAGGAAGGTGGTCCAGCTCGGCCAGCTCCAGCAGAAGGTCCTTGATGTGCAGCAGGCCGGTGAACTCTTCGCGCTCGGCGTCATACACCGGGTAACGGCTGAACTTGTGGCGACGGAACATCGCCAGGATGTTCTTCAGCGGCGCCTTGGCATCGAGCACCACCATGTCTTCACGGGAGTTGGCCCAGTCGACCACCTCCAGCTCACCCATTTCCACCGCCGAGGCCAGCACGCGCATGCCCTGGTCGCTTGGGTCCTGGCCGCGGCTGGAGTGCAGGATCAGCTTGAGCTCTTCACGGCTGTAGTGGTGCTCATGGTGCAGCCCGGGCTCGCCCTGGCCGGCGATGCGCAGGATGGTGTTGGCGCTGGCGTTGAGCAGGTAGATCGCCGGGTACATCAGCCAGTAGAAGAGGTACAGCGGTACTGCCGTCCACAGCGACAGCAGCTCGGGCTTGCGGATCGCCCAGGATTTGGGCGCCAGTTCGCCAACCACGATGTGCAGGTACGAGATCACGAAGAAGGCGACGAAGAACGACACGGCCTTGATCAGTTCCGGGCTGTCGACGCCCAGATAGGCCAGCAGCGGTTCGAGCAGGTGGGCGAAGGCCGGCTCTCCGACCCAGCCCAGGCCCAGCGAGGCCAGGGTGATGCCCAATTGGCAGGCCGACAGGTAGGCGTCGAGCTGGTTGTGTACCTTGCGCAGGATGCTGCCGCGCCAGCCGTGCAGCTCGGCGATGGATTCGACGCGGGTTGAGCGCAGCTTGACCATGGCGAACTCGGCGGCAACGAAGAAGCCATTGAGAACTACCAGGAACAGGGCAAAGAGAATCATGCCGAAATCGGCGAATACAGAAGCGAGGCTGATACCAGGGGAAGGGTCCATGATGGAGTTTTTACGGGGTCCGTCTTTGAAAGAGAGAGAAAAAAAGTGCCAGCTCTAGCTGGCACAGGGGATCCAATGTAGCGGCTGAAGCTGCAAAAGCAAAGGGGATGGTTTTTGCTCGCCGATTCTCAGCTGCGATTTACCGCCAATTGTGCCGGCGCAAAATGACAGGTGAACGTGCTGCCATGACCCGGCACGCTACTGATTTCCAGCTTGCCGCGATGGCGCATCAGCACATGCTTGACGATCGCCAGGCCCAGCCCGGTGCCGCCTGTGTTGGAGGCACGGCTGGAGTCGACGCGGTAGAAGCGTTCGGTCAGGCGCGGCAGGTGCTTGGCGTCGATGCCCACCCCGGAGTCCTGCACGCTCAGGTGTGCCCCCTGCTCGTCGGCCCACCAGCGGATGCGAATGGTGCCTTCCTCCTGGGTGTACTTGACCGCATTGAACACCAGGTTGGAGAAGGCGCTGCGCAGTTCCGATTCGCTGCCTTTCAGGCGCAGGCCCGGCGCGGCTTCCAGGGAGATGCTCTGGCGCTTGGGCCCGGACAGCGCCTGGGCGTCACCCTTGATCGACTGCAGCAAAGTATCCACCGCCACCGGCTGGTTGTCCGAGGGATAGTCGGTCGCTTCCAGCTTGGCCAGCAACAACAGGTCGTTGAGCAGGGTCTGCATGCGCGAGCCTTGCTGGCTCATCTGCTGCAGCGCGCGAGCCCAGCGCGGGTTCACGTCCTCGACGTTATCCAGCAGCGTCTCGAGGTAGCCGGCGATCACCGTCAGCGGCGTGCGCAGTTCGTGGGAGACGTTGGCGACGAAGTCCTTGCGCATCTGTTCGAGCTGGTGGATGCGGGTTACATCGCGCACCAGCATCAGGTGCTCGTTGTTGCCGTAGCGGGTGATGTGCAGTTGCACGCGCAGGCGGTCGTTGATTGGTGAGGGGATTTCCAGCGGTTCGATGTAGTTTTCCGCTTCGAAGTATTCCTTGAAGCGCGGATGACGGACCAGGTTGGTGACCGGTTGCCCGCCATCCTGGGGCGTCTTGAAGCCCAGCAGGGTCTCGGCGGCGCGGTTCCACCACTCCAGGTTGCCATCGCTGTCGAGCATGATCACCGCATCGCGCAGGGCAGCGGTGGACTCCTGGACTCGGTCGATCACCGCTTGCAGGCGCCCGCGGACACGCTGGTCGCGGCGCTGCAGGTGGTAGATGCTGTCGAATACTTCGCCCCACAGCCCGTAGCCGTCCGGCGGCGCCTCGTCGGGCTGGTGGTTGCGCAGCCATTCGTGCAGGCGCAGCAACTGTTTCAGGGTCCAGCCCAGGTAGAGCGCCAGGCCAACCGCCAGGCTCCAGCCGTATTGCCCGCTGATCAGCCCGCCGAGCAGGCAGACGCTGATCAGCAGGAGCAGGTGGCGAATCAGGGTCGCGTGCCAGTTCGGGTTCAATTCACAGTCCTTGTACAGCGGCTTGCAGTGAAGCGTGCGGGCGCGTCAGCTCTTGGTCGAGAAACGGTAGCCGGTGCCGCGGACGGTTTGTACCAGATTTTCGTAGGCTTCACCCAGCGCCTTGCGCAGGCGACGGATGTGCACGTCGACGGTGCGCTCCTCGACATAGACGTTGCCGCCCCAGACCTGGTCGAGCAGCTGGCCACGGGTGTAGGCGCGCTCCTGGTGGGTCATGAAGAACTGCAGCAGGCGGTATTCGGTCGGGCCCATCTCGGCGGGTTTGCCGTCGATGGTGACGCGGTGGCTGATCGGGTCGAGCAGCAGGCCGCCAACTTCGATCGGTGCCTCGCTGTCGCTTGGGCCGGTGCGGCGCAGCACGGCCTTGAGGCGGGCCACCAGCTCGCGTGGCGAGAACGGCTTGGTGATGTAGTCGTCGGCACCGACTTCCAGGCCCTGGATCTTGTTGTCCTCTTCGCCCTTGGCGGTGAGCATGATGATCGGGATGTCCCCGGTCAGCTCGTCGCGCTTGAGACGGCGTGCCAGTTCGATGCCGGAGGTGCCGGGCAGCATCCAGTCCAGCAGGATCAGGTCCGGCTTGCGGTCGACGATGATGGCGTGGGCCTGCTGGGAGTTCTCTGCCTCGAGGCAGTCGTAGCCGGCCATTTCCAATGCAACGGCGATCATCTCGCGAATAGGCGCTTCGTCGTCGACGATCAGAATGTTCCTGCCAACCATGCTCAAAACTCTCCCATCTATGATGTCTTGGCCCGCATTAGATAACGGAATTATTGCAGCTGTGTGACAGGGCGTTGGCCGTTCTGGCGACATTGCATGACTGCGCTAGGCTTCACAGGGCCGCTGCGGCGGTGTTTCTCCTTCTTCCCCCCGACACGATGGTGATTCCAATGACACGACATACGCTGAGCTGGATGGCCCTTTTCGCTGCGCTGGCATTGCCGGGGGTGGCGTCGGCGCACCACGCGATGGAGAAGGACGGCATGTGGGTCGACCATGCCGGCATGACGCTGTACACCTTCGACAAGGATGCCGGAGGCAAGTCGATGTGCAACGGTGATTGCGCAACCAACTGGCCGCCGCTGCTGGTCAAGGCCGAGGATGAAGCGGCCAAGGACAAGTGGACGGTGATCGAGCGCGATGATGGCAAGAAGCAGTGGGCCTATGATGGCAAGCCGCTGTACACCTTCATCAAGGACAAGAAAGCCGGGGACAAGACCGGTGATGGCGTGAAGGATGTCTGGCATATCGCCAAACCCTGACGCGTGGTCGGTCTTTGTGGGAGCGGGCTTGCCCCGCGATTGCGTCAGTGAATTCACCAGTGCGATCGCGCGGCAAGTCGCAGCGGCGAACCGCTGCGCTCCCTTCAGCGCAGCGCGTAGTCCAGCACCACGCCGATGAAGATCAGCAGGCCCGCCCAGTGGTTGTGCAGGAACGCCTTGAAGCAGGCATCGCGATCCAGCGTGCGGGTCGACCAGAACTCCCAGGCGAAGCATGCCAATGCACCCAACAGGCCCAGGTGGAACCAGCCACCCAGTTCGAAGTGGTTGCCGGCTAGCAACAGGCAGCCAAGCGACAGCACCTGCAAGGTCAGGATGATCACCCGATCGGCCTCGCCGAAGAGGATCGCTGTGGATTTCACGCCGATCTTCAGGTCGTCGTCGCGATCGACCATCGCATAGTAGGTATCGAAGGCTACCGTCCACAGCAGGTTGGCGATGTACAGCAGCCAGGCCGCCGCTGGCAACTCACCCCCTGCAGCGGTGAAGGCCATTGGGATGCCCCACGAATAAGCGGCGCCCAGCACCACCTGCGGGTAGTAGGTGTAGCGCTTCATGAACGGGTAGCAGAACGCCAGGGCAACGCCACCAAATGACAGCCACACGGTGCTGGCGTTGGTGCACAGCACCAGCAGGAAACTGATCCCTGTCAGCACCACGAACAGCATCACCGCTTCGCGGGGCTTAATCCGGCCGCTGGCCAGGGGGCGATCGGCGGTGCGCTTGACGTGGCCGTCGACCTTGCGGTCGGCGAAGTCATTGATCGCGCAGCCCGCCGCGCGCATCAGCGCAACTCCGAGGCCGAAGATCAGCACGTTGGCCAGGGTTGGTGCACCCCTGGCGGCGATCCACACGGCCGCGAGCGTAGGCCACAGCAACAGGTAGATGCCGATGGGACGGTCCAGGCGGCTGAGCTGGACGAAGTCCCAGGCCCTGGGGTGCAGGCGGTTGAGCGACTTGAGCAACTGCAGGTACATCAGGGCGATACCTCCTTGTCCGCCTGCCACATCGCTGGCAGGAATACCTCGGCGACCAGCAGGTCCAGGCCATCGCGTTCGAAGCGCGAGCGGCGGCCCCAGAGGTTGGCGCTGGCAACCTCCGTCGGCATCCACGCCTGTGGGTACGTACACACCTCGATGGGGTGGCGAATGAACGCCTGGTCGCAGAACAGCAGTTCGCCGAGCGAGCGGCTGCCCAGGGTCTCCAGATCAAGACCGCCGCGCTCCAAGGCTTCGCGGCTGGCGACGCTGCGGGCGAATACCCAAGGCTGGTCATGGCCGCGCAGATAGACTTCACGCACCCAGCCCTGCGCGCCTGGCGCAAGATTCAGGGCGAGGCATTCGTCGTCACGCAGTGGTTGCCAGCCTTCGAACAGCGGCGTCACGCAGAAGTGGTCGTGGGAGAGGCGGGTCAGGCGACGGGTCAGGGAGCCTTCGTCGAACAGCCAGTCGAGGGTGCGCTGGTCGAGGTCGCTCGCCAGCTGTGGATACGCCAGCCACGCGACAGCGGCTGCTTGCGGGGATTCGTACGACACGTCGGTATGCTTGTTACATCCAGAGAGGCGGCGAGCTTAGCATGATTGCCGGGTTTGCTTGCATACTGCCGGCCGGGCCAGTACAAAGCCCGTCATGAATTGCGCGGTGAGTGCTTCGCGGGGGAGCCCGCTCCTATGCAGGGGCGGGTTCAGCCATGAGAGGGCCATCAGCGGCAACACAACGCCTGACCGAGGAACCCTGATGAAGAAGTGGCAATGCATTGTCTGTGGCCTGATCTACGACGAGGCCGAGGGCTGGCCGGACGACGGGATCGCTCCAGGCACCCGCTGGGAAGACGTGCCGGAAGATTGGCTGTGCCCCGATTGTGGTGTAGGCAAGAGCGACTTCGAAATGATCGCCATCGGCTGATCGACGACCCCCTGCAAGAGGAAGCACGACATGACGTCCCCTGTGGTGATCATCGGCACTGGCCTTGCGGGCTATAACCTGGCCCGGGAATTTCGCAAGCTCGACGCTGACACGCCGCTGTTGCTGATCACCGCCGACGACGGTCGCTCCTATTCCAAGCCGATGCTCTCCACCGGCTTTGCCAAGCACAAGGACGCCGACGGCCTGTGCATGGCCGAGCCGGGCGCCATGGCCGAGCAGCTCAAGGCCGAGATTCGTACCCATACCCGTATCAGCGGCATCGACCCTGGTCACAAGCGCTTGTGGATCGGCGAGGAGGCGGTGCAATACCGCGACCTGGTGTTGGCCTTGGGTGCGCAGACGGTACAGGTGCCGATTGAGGGCGACGGCACCGAGCTGGTCTTTCC
>NZ_JAYFUI010000147.1:0-6922 GCF_034961125.1 Pseudomonas machongensis
GTCTTCCAGGAAGAGGGCTGTACCGCCTCGCAACTGCTCGCCGGCAGCGGCATAGGCCCGGCAGACCTGGGCCATCCCGATGCGCGCATCACCACCCAGCAAGAGCTGCAGGTGTGTGCCAATGCAGTCGCCCGACGCGAGGAGATCGGCCTGGAGCTGGGGCGGCGGATGCATGTGTCGTGCTACGGCATGCTCGGTTACGCCTTGCTCTCGAGTGCCACTTTGGGTGACGCCCTGCGCCTGGCGCTGCGTTATCCGGCACTGCTGGGAACAATCTTCCAGTTGCGCCTGGTCGACGATGGCCAGCGTGTCTGGCTGAGCGCCAGCGATTATCGCGAGGGGCCGGCATTGGCAGCGTTCAATGCCGAATTCTGCCTGGTCTCGCTGAAAGTCATCTGCGACGACCTGCTCGGCCGGCCGCTACCCTTGCTGGCCGCACGCTTCGAACACGCACGCCCTGCCTACCATCTGCTCTACGCCGGTGCATTCCCCTGCCCGACGGGCTTCGAATCGCGAGACAACGCCTTTGCCTTCGAACGGCGCTGGCTCGATATGCCACTGCCCCTGGCCGACCCCATCACCCACAAAGCCATGGCCGAACGCTGCAGGCGCCTGAACCTGGAGTTCACTGGCCGCCAGGCCTGGCTGGGGCGCATTCGCCAGCTGCTGATGCAGCAGCTCGATGCGGCGCCTGGGCTCGAGGGCCTGGCGCGGCAGATGAACTGCTCGTCGCGCACCTTGCGGCGACACTTGCAGGCGTTGGGCAGCAGTTATCAACAGCTGCTCGATGAGCTGCGCTTCGAACGGGCCAAACAGTTGCTCGCCGAAGACCAGATGCCGATCTACCGGATCGCCGAAACCCTGGGATTCAGCGAGACGGCAAGCTTCCGACACGCGTTCCAGCGCTGGAGTGGCGTGGCGCCCAGCCATTTTCGGGGGTAGTCGGCACCCGTCCAGCCGCGGGGCAATAGGCCGGAAATATCCCCAAACCACCCGATACGGCCATCGCCAGTGGCCATATCGATCCCCTTTTGGCCGTTTGCAACGTTCTCTCCACCTGGCCCGCCCACCACAATGGACCCACGCCAGTCACCTTCGGAGAACAACAAATGCTGACGATATATTCCGATGACCATCGCCTGCACCACGGCCGCTGCGAGCTGATCGACGGCAAGCTGATGCCGTGTTTCGAGATGCCCTCGCGCGCTGACCATGTGCTCGCCCGCGTCCAGCACCGCGACATCGGCCCGATCCAGGGCCCGACCGACTTCGGCCGCGCGCCGCTGTTGCGCATCCACAGCGCCGCCTATCTGGACTTCTTCGAAGGCGCCTGGGCGCGCTGGGCGGCCATGAACCAGGAGGGCGACCTGCTGCCCTTCACCTGGCCAGCACGCACCCTGCGCCAGATCAAACCCACCGGCCTGCACGGCGAACTGGGCTACTACAGCTTCGACGGTGGCGCGCCGATCACCGCCGGTACCTGGCAGGCCGCCTACAGCGCAGCGCAAGTCGCACTGACCGGGCAGGCCGCGATCCAGAATGGCGCCCATGCCGCCTTTGCCCTGTGCCGTCCGCCAGGGCACCACGCTGCCGCCGAAGTGATGGGCGGCTACTGCTACCTGAACAACGCCGCCGTCGCTGCCCAGGCCTTCCTCGACCAAGGCCGGCGCAAGGTCGCGATCCTCGATGTCGACTACCACCACGGCAACGGC
Organism: Pseudomonas machongensis; assembly: GCF_034961125.1. Taxonomy (NCBI): domain Bacteria; kingdom Pseudomonadati; phylum Pseudomonadota; class Gammaproteobacteria; order Pseudomonadales; family Pseudomonadaceae; genus Pseudomonas; species Pseudomonas machongensis. The sequence continues at coordinate 1,713 of NZ_JAYFUI010000147.1, forward strand.
ACCCAGGACATCTTCTACGACCGTAACGACGTGTTCTTCGCCTCGATCCACGGCGACCCGACCGACGAGTTCCCGTTCTTCCTCGGCTATGCCGACGAAACCGGCGAGGGCGCAGGCGAGGGCTGCAACGTCAACTATCCTCTGCCGGCAGGTAGCGACTGGGCCACCTGGAGTGCCGCCCTCGAAGATGCCTGCCAACGCATTGCCGCCTTCGACGCCGATGTGCTGGTGATCTCGCTCGGCGTAGACACCTTCAAGGACGATCCGATCTCCCAGTTCAAGCTCGACAGCCCGGACTACCTGGAGATGGGCAAGCGCATCGCCGAACTCGGCAAGCCGACCCTGTTCGTGATGGAAGGTGGTTATGCCGTCGAGGAAATCGGCATCAATGCGGTCAATGTGCTGGAAGGGTTCCAGCGCGCTCAGCCAGGAGCCTGATCATGCGTCCATTCAAGCGTCTGCTAGCCCCGCTCGTTGCTGCCGGCCTGCTGGCTGGTGGCCTTCAGGCCCATGCCGAACAACGCACCCTGCGGGTGTACAACTGGTTCGACTACATCACTCCACAGACGCTGGTCGACTTCCAGAAGGATGCCCAGGTCAAACTGATCTACGACATCTTCGACACCAACGAAGCACTGGAAGCCAAGCTGCTGACCGGCAACTCCGGCTATGACGTGGTAGTGCCCTCCAACGTGTTCCTCGCCAAGCAGATCGAAGCCGGGGTCTTCCAACCTCTGGACCGCAGCAAGCTGCCGAACTGGCAGCATCTGGACCCAACGCTGATGAAGCTGATCGAGGCCAACGATCCGGGCAACAAGTTCGCCGTGCCCTACATGTACGGCACCATCCTGATCGGCTTCAACCCGGCCAAAGTGAAGGCCGCGCTGGGTGACAACGCACCGGTGGACAGCTGGGACCTGATCTTCAAGGAAGAGAACATCGCCAAACTCAAGCAGTGCGGCGTGGCGCTGCTTGATTCACCGTCGGAAATCCTGCCGCTGGCCCTGCAGTACCTAGGCCTGTCACCCAACAGCGACAAGCCTGAGGACTACAAGAAGGCCGAGGCGCTGCTGATGAAGATCCGCCCGCACGTCACCTACTTCCATTCCTCGAAATACATGGCCGATATCGCCAACGGCGACATCTGCGTGGCAGTGGGCTACTCGGGCAGCTTCTCGCAGGCCGCCAACCGTGCGCGCGAAGCCAAGAATGGTGTAGTGGTGGACATGCGCCTGCCCAAGGAAGGCGCGCCGATCTGGTTCGACATGCTGGCCATTCCGAAAAATGCAGCGAACCCGGACGACGCCCACACCTTCATCAACTACCTGCTGCGCCCCGAGGTGATCGCGCCGATCAGCGACTTCGTCGGCTACCCCAACCCTAACAAGGACGCGACCGAAAAGGTCAGCCCACAGATTCGCAACAACCCGAACCTGTACCCGACGGCTGAGGCGATGACCACGCTGTATACCCTCAAGCCGCTGAGCAAAGAAGCCGAACGGGCACGAACCCGGGCCTGGACGCGGATCAAGTCCGGTACCTGAGTCGCCTGCTTCGCGGGCAAGCCCGCTCCTACAGGTTCTTTGTAGGAGCGGCGGTGCGGCGGTCCGACTTGCCCGCGAAACAGACAACGCGATCCAACGCCTTATCGCCAAGCCCGGCGCAATCGCATCAACGCCCCGGCAATCTCCTCCTCGGGCACCGCAGCGAAACCCAGCACCAGCCCTGCCCGCTTATCCACAGGCACCTCGCTGTCTTCCAGCCAGTAAGCACTCAGCGGGTGCACTTCCACTCCCACCGCCTCTGCCTTGGCCACCAGCGCTTGCTCCCGCGCGAAGTTATCCACATCCACTTTCACCTGCAGCCCCGCCGCCACTTCCGGCATCGCGCCCAGCCCCGGGACATCCAGCGGCCAGCCGGCCTTGAGCACATTGCGCCGCGCCAGCGCCGCCCGACGCATGCGGCGTATATGCCGCTGGAAGTGCCCCTGAGCCATGAATTGCGCCATCACGCACTGCGTCCCGACTTCGGAATGCCGCACCGCCAGTGCACGCGCCTGGCTGAAGGCCTGCACCAGTCGCGGCGGCAGTACCAGGTAACCCAGGCGCAACGCGGGGAAGGCGATCTTGCCGAAGGTGCCGACGTAGATCACCCGCTGCTGGCGATCCAGCGCTGCAAGGGGGGCCAGCGGTGGGCCGCTGTAGCGGTATTCGCCGTCGTAGTCGTCCTCGATGATCCAGCCATCCTGGCGTTCGGCCCAGGCCAGCAACGACAAGCGTCGCGCCAGGCTCATGGTGACGCCGGTCGGGTATTGGTGCGCAGGCGTCACGTAGGCCAGGCGACAGTCGCGCAACTGGGCGAGCTGCTCGCACACCAGCCCTTCCTCGTCTATCGCCACACCGCGCACCTTCGCTCCGGCCAGGGCAAAGGCATGCCCGGCGGCGCGATAGCCCGGGTTTTCCACAGCCACCTCCTCGCCCGGTTGCAGCAGCAGCTGTGCACAAAGGCTGATGGCCTGCTGTGCACCACTGGTGATCACAATTTGTTCAGCGGTGCACGAAAGCCCTCGCGAGCGACGCATGTAGGCCGCAATCAGTTCGCGCAGCACAGGCTCCCCGGCCGGGTCGCCGTAACCGAGCAGCGCAGGATCGGGATCACGCCAGAAACCCGCTTGCAGCTTGGCCCAGACGTCGAACGGGAACAGATCGAACGCGGGAATACCGACCCGAAAAGCCCTCGGAGCCCCGGCTCTAGGCGGTGAAAGATGGTGCGATTTCAAGCGCTCCAAGGGTGCGCTGGAGCGCGTTGAACTGGATAAATCCTCAGTGTCATCGGGCAGAAATGTGGATAACTCTGTTGATAACCCCTGGGATAACCTTGTTGATAACTGTGTGGACAGTTTTGGCAGCCGACTCACGTAGGTGCCATCCCCGACTCGGCTTTCGATGAAGCCTTCTGCGTACAACTGGTCATAGGCACGCACCACGCTGTTGCGCGACAGCGCCAGCACCGAAGCCAGGTCACGAGTGGCCGGCAGCCGCGTGCCACTGCTCAGCCGGCCGTCCAGCACCCGCGCGCGCAATGCCTGGTAGAGCTGCTGGCTGAGGCCACGGCGGCGGTCCAGCACAATGCCGGCGGGGTCGAAAGGCAAAACGAGAGGACGCTCACTCATGACATTGGACCTGTCAAAACAGCGGTAAATGGCTCTTACACAGAACCAATAGCCTGCCTAGGATGAAGTCATCAAACAAGGACTTCGCCATGTACAACGCCAAGCCTCATCAGGAACACGATCTCCAACGTCTGCACCAGCAGATGCTGCAGACGCGCCTTGCCACGCTGGTCAGCCACGGAGAGCACGGCCTGCTGGCGACCCACCTGCCAGTGCTGCTGGACACCCGCGAAGGCGAGTTCGGTACGGTATACGGCCACCTGGCCCGCGCCAACCACCAGTGGCAGGACCTGGAGCGAGGCGGTGAAGCCCTGCTGGTTTTCCAGGGCGCCGATGCCTACGTGAGCCCCGGCTACTACCCGAGCAAGCTGGAGAATCCAAAGGTGGTGCCCACGTGGAACTATGTGGCGGTGCATGCCCACGGGCCGGTCGAGGTCATCCATGACCCGGCGCCCCTGCTGGAGATCGTCAGCCGCCTGACCGACCTGCATGAACAAGGCCGCGCCACCCCCTGGAAGGTCGCCGACGCCCCCGCCGACTACATCGACGGCATGCTCCGCGCCATCGTCGGCATCCGCCTGCCCATCACCCGCATCCAGGGCGCCCGCAAGCTCAGCCAGAACCGCAGCGCCGACGATGTCCAAGGCGTGCGCGAAGGCCTGGCCAACAGCCCCGATCCACTCGACAACCAACTCGCGACGCAGATGCGTTCGCTTTGAAGGAAACCACCATGTCCAACGTCACCTTGCGCCCGGTCACTCTCGAAGACCACGCCGCCTGGCTGCCCCTGTGGCAGGCCTACCTGCGCTTCTACCAGACCACCCTCGCCGAAGAGGTCACGGCCAATACCTGGCAGCGCCTGCTCGACCCCAGCGAACCCACCCACTCGGCCCTTGCCTGGGTCGATGGCAAGGCGGTGGGGATGGTCAACTACATCTATCATCGTTCCAACTGGAGCATCGAGAACTCCTGCTACCTGCAAGACCTCTACGTCGACGGCGAGCAGCGCGGCCTGGGTATCGGCCGCCAGCTGATCGAACACGTCTACGCCACCGCCAAGACCGCTGGCTGCATCAAGGTGCACTGGCTGACCCACGAGACCAACGCCACGGCCATCAGTCTGTACGAGCAGGTCGCCGAGCGCCCGGGCTTCATTCAATTTCGCAAAGCACTGTAGGCCGATCATGACCCTGAACTGGACACCCGCTGCGACACCGGACGCCTCCCCCCTCGATGGCCGCTTCATCCGCCTGGAGAAACTCGACCCGGCGCGCCATGGCGACGACCTGTGGGAAGTCCTGCAAGGCCCGGGATCGGACCCGGTGCTGTGGAACTACCTGCCCTATGGCCCGTTCGCCGAACGCGCCGACTTCGACCGCTGGCTGCAAGGCAACGCAGCGGGCCGCGATCCGCTGTTCTATAGCGTCATCGACAAACACAACGGGCAGGTGCAGGGCATCCTCAGCTACATGTCGATCGTCCCCGAGCAGGGACGTTTCGAAATCGGCCACATCGCCTTTGGCGCGGCCATGCAGCGCACGCCCAAAGGCACCGAGGCGGTCTACCTGTTGAGCAAGCTCGGCTTCGAGCTGGGCAACCGACGCCTGGAGTGGAAATGCAACGACGCCAATACCCGCTCCAAGCGCGCGGCGCTGCGCTTCGGCTTTGTCTTCGAAGGCGTGTTCCGCCAGCACATGGTGGTGAAGGACCAGAACCGCGACACCGCCTGGTATTCGATCACCGACAAGGAGTGGCCGGCGGTGGCGGCGGGGTTCGAGCGCTGGTTGAGCGTGGAGAACCAGCGGCCTGAAGGTCAGGTGAAAACCCTGGAAGCGTGTCGCCTGGCCTGACGCAATCGCGGGGCAAGTCGGAGCGCCGAACCGCCGCTTGTGTCTTGATAGGGGATTAGAATCTGGAGTGAGAGCGGTGAATGGCAAGCTGAATGCCGCGTGTGCCTTGAGCACGAGTGGGAGCACAAGCTGCCATTCACCGTTCCACTTTGGCGAGAGCCCGAACAGTTGGATGCGGCCTTGATCTC
>NZ_JAYFUI010000148.1:0-5725 GCF_034961125.1 Pseudomonas machongensis
TGTGATGCTGATAATCTTGGCGACTATCAGTCCGTACTCACAAGCACCCACACGAATTGCTTGATTCGATTTGTTAAAGAGCGGTTGGTTAAGAGCTTTTCGTCTCAACCGAGGCGCGCATTCTACGCTTTCCTCATTTGCTGTCAAGCGTTTATTTTGAAGTTTTTTCCGAGAAACTCGTTTAGCTTCAAACACTTGACTCGCTGCGATCTCTCGTAGCGGGAGGCGAATCATACAGCACTCGAAGATACTGTCAACTGCCTTTTTCACCGCTGCCGATCAGGTGATCGAAGCCCTTCACGCCTTGCCGAACTCGCTTAACTCGTTGATTAACAAGGAGTTTTGCGTTCCGTTTGCTGCGGAAGTGGGGCGCATTATAAGGGGATCCGAGAGGGCGTCAACCTTTTATTTCAAAAAAACGATAAGAATGAAAAGCTTAAGCGCGCCGGCCTATCAGACGGGGCACCCGCCGCCATACCGGTGGGACCCGCATCACCATCAGCAGCGCCCCTACCCCGGCATAGATAGCCCACTCCTGCAGGTCCGAACGCACAATCCACAGGAAATGCAGCAAGCCCAGGCCGAGGATCACATAGACCAACTTGTGCAGCTTCTTCCAGCGCGCGCCGAGCCGTCTCTGGCTATAACGGTTGGAGGTCACCGCCAAGGCCAGCAGCCCCAGGAAGGCGATAACCCCGACGATGATATAAGGCCGCTTGCGCAACTCGACGCCAAGCTGCCCCCAGTCGAGCCCAAGGATGAAGACCATATAGGCCGTCATGTGCAGGACGATATAGGCAAAACACCACAATCCCAGCTGTCGCCGCGCAACGATCCAACCACCCCACCCCGTCAGACGCTGCAGAGGGCTCATGCCCAAGGTCACCAGCAGGAACACCAGCGCACCGAGCCCCAACCTGTCTACCAGGATTTTCCCCGGATCCGGCCCAAGCAGGTTCGTAGCCGCCTCATACAACCACCAGGCCGGAAACAGGCAGCCAACGATGAAAATCGCCAAGCGAAACCAGGGATAACGCATCAGTAGTTCTTCCGAAGATCGAGACCGCTATAAAGAGAGGCAACCTCCTCCTCATAGCCATTGAACATCTGAGTGGTACGCACATTGGGGTTGAACAGACCACTGGGCAGCCGCCGCTCACGCGCCTGGCTCCAACGCGGGTGATCGACCTGCGGATTGACGTTGGCATAGAAGCCATACTCGTTCGGCGCCAGCCCCTGCCAAGTGGTCTTCGGTTGCTCGGCCACCAGACTGATGCGCACGATCGACTTGATGCTCTTGAACCCGTACTTCCATGGCACCACCAGACGCAGTGGTGCACCATTCTGGTTGGGCAGTTCGCGCCCATACATGCCAACCGCCAGGATCGCGAGCGGGTTCATCGCCTCATCCAGGCGCAACCCTTCCACGTAAGGCCAGTCGATCAGGGCAAAGCCCGAGCGTTGGCCCGGCATGCTCTTGGGGTCCTGCAGCGTTTCGAAACGCACATAGCGAGCCTTGGAAGTTGGCTCGACCTGCTTGAGCACCTCGGACAGCGGAAAGCCCAGCCAGGGGATGACCATAGACCAGGCCTCGACGCAACGCAGCCTATAGATGCGCTCTTCAAGCTGCAGGGGCTTGACGAAATCTTCCAGCGCGTAGCGCCCAGGCTTGCCGACCTCGCCATGGACCACCACGCTCCAGGGTTCGGTCTTGAGGCTACCGGCATTGGCCGCCGGATCGCCCTTGTCGGGCCCGAACTCATAGAAGTTGTTGTAGTGGGTAGCATCCTTGAACGGCGTGATTGCCTCATCCTTGACCGTCACGGCCTGCCAGCGCGTCGCACCGAGCTTGTCCTTGAACCAGCCAGGTGTCGACCCCGCTTCCACGTCAGCATAGCGTGAAGCCTCGGCGGCCTGGCCGAGCACGGGCAAAGCGCCCAACGCAAACCCGGCTAGAGAGGCACCCAATACAGAGCGGCGAGAGAAATAGACACTTTCAGGGGTAACGTCCGATTCGTTGCAATCGGACGACTTGGGAAGCTTGATGAGCATGGCGGCTCCACAGCACTGGTGGCGGATGTACCAGTAAGACTATGGAGCCGGAGAGTTATTCCAGCATTAAATCTTTTTTCAAACTTTGCGACGACGACCGCGCAGCAAGTACTGCACTGGGCCTGAAACCGCATAGCCGAGGAAGATCAGCAGCAGAATCCGTGGTGGATCGCTGAACACCACGGCGAACACCAGCACCACGGCCAGGATCGCAACAAAAGGTACGCGCCCCTTGAGATCCAGCTCCTTGAAGCTGTTGTACTTGATATTGCTGACCATCAGCATGCCTGCTGCCGCCACCAGCAGCGCCACCAGGAACGACAGTTTCGAGCCCTGGATACCGTAGTCGCTGAAGGCCCAGACGGTACCCGCCACCACACCTGCGGCAGCCGGGCTGGCCAGACCGATGAAGTAGCGTTTGTCGGCGGTGCCGACCTGGGTGTTGAAACGCGCCAGACGCAACGCAGCGCCGGCCACATAGATGAAGGCGACCATCCAGCCGACCTTGCCCATGTCACCCAATGCCCAACCAAAGGCCAACAGTGCCGGCGCCACACCGAAGGCAACCATGTCCGACAACGAGTCGTACTCGGCACCGAAGGCGCTCTGCGTGTTGGTCATCCGCGCCACACGGCCATCGAGGCTGTCCAGAACCATGGCGACGAAGATGGCGATAGCGGCGAAGGCGAAGTACTTGCTCGCCTCGCGCGGGTCGCCTGCGCTCAGGGCGCTCTGCGCACTGATGGAGTTGATGATCGAGTAGAAACCGGCGAACAGGTTGGCGGTGGTGAAGAGGTTGGGCAACAAGTAGATGCCGCGATGCCGGACCTTGCGCCCTTCGGCGTCGTGACCTTCCTCAACATGCTCATCGACAGGTAGCAGGCTTTCGGCGTCGGAGGGCTTGTTCGGCTCTTCGGGACGTTCGCTCATGAAATGCACCTTGCAACTGGGTGGAATAAGTTCGACAGAGGCCGGCGAAACAGGTTCTAACGGCAGGCCTCTGGTCGCTTTATACCAGAAGCTGGCTGCCTAAACGAAAAAACGCGGCCGAAGCCGCGTTTTTAATCTATCGAGGCAAGACTCAGTTCTTGGTCTTGTCGACGATCTTGTTGGCCGAGATCCAAGGCATCATCGAGCGCAGTTGCTCGCCGATGATTTCGATGCCGTGGGCGGCGTTGTTACGACGCTTGGCGGTCATCGAAGGGTAGTTGGTCGCACCTTCGCTGATGAACATCTTCGCGTATTCGCCGTCCTGGATGCGCTTCAGAGCGTTGCGCATGGCCTTGCGGGATTCTTCGTTGATGACCTCAGGGCCGGTGACGTACTCACCGTACTCGGCGTTGTTGGAGATCGAGTAGTTCATGTTGGCGATGCCGCCTTCGTACATGAGGTCAACGATCAGCTTCAGCTCGTGCAGGCACTCGAAGTAGGCCATTTCAGGCGCGTAGCCTGCTTCGACCAGAGTTTCGAAACCGGCCTTGACCAGCTCGACGGTACCGCCGCACAGAACGGCCTGCTCACCGAACAGGTCGGTTTCGGTCTCGTCCTTGAAGGTGGTTTCGATGATGCCGGTACGGCCACCACCGACGCCAGCGGCGTACGACAGTGCGACGTTCTTGGCGTTGCCCGAAGCGTCCTGGTAGACCGCGATCAGGTCAGGAATACCGCCGCCCTTGACGAACTCGGAGCGCACGGTGTGACCCGGAGCCTTCGGCGCGATCATGATCACGTCGAGGTCGCCACGTGGAACGACCTGGTTGTAGTGGATCGAGAAGCCGTGGGAGAAGGCCAGGGTCGCGCCTTTCTTGATGTTCGGTTCGATCTCGGTCTTGTACAGGGTGCCCTGGAATTCGTCCGGGGTCAGGATCATGACCAGGTCGGCAGCAGCGACGGCGGTGGCGACGTCAGCGACTTTCAGGCCGTGGGCTTCTGCCTTGGCAACGGTAGCCGAACCTTTACGCAGACCGACGGTAACGTCTACACCGGAGTCTTTCAGGTTGCACGCCTGGGCGTGACCCTGGGAGCCGTAACCGATGATGGCGACTTTCTTGCCCTGGATGATGGAGAGGTCGCAGTCTTTGTCGTAGAACACTTTCATGGAAATACCCCTGGTTATATCTCGGCCCCGCAGGACCATCGCTAATTGGTGAAGTTAGATGCTGAGTACTTTGTCGCCACGGGCAATGCCGGTGACGCCGCTGCGCACGGTTTCGAGAATCGAAGCGGTGCCGATCGCCTGGATGAAGCTGTCCAGCTTATCGCTGGTGCCGCTCAGTTGCACGGTATACACACTGGCGGTGACATCGACGATCTGCCCACGGAAAATATCCGTGGTGCGCTTGATTTCGGCGCGCTGGGCGCCAGTAGCCTTGACCTTTACCAGCATCAGTTCGCGCTCGATATGAGCGCTCTCCGACAGGTCGACCAGCTTGACCACCTCTACCAGCTTGTTCAGGTTCTTGGTGATCTGCTCGATCACTTCGTCATGACCCACGGTGGTGAGGGTGAGACGCGACAGGGTCGGGTCCTCGGTCGGTGCAACCGTCAGGCTTTCGATGTTGTAGTTGCGCTGGGAGAACAGACCGACCACGCGCGACAAGGCACCAGGTTCGTTTTCCAGCAGCAGGGAAATGATGTGCCGCATATCAGGTACGCTCCGTCTTGCTCAGCCACATGTCACGCATCGAGCCGTCCTTGATCTGCATCGGGTAGACGTGCTCGGTCCGGTCGACCGCGATGTCGATGAACACCAGGCGGTCCTTCATCGCAAAGGCCTCTTCCAGTTTCGGCTTGAGGTCTTTGAGGCTGGTGATGCGGATACCCACATGGCCATAGGCCTCGGCCAGCTTGATGAAGTCAGGCAGCGACTCGACGTAGGAATGCGAGTGACGACCGTTGTAGGACATGTCCTGCCATTGGCGAACCATGCCCAGCACCCCGTTGTTCAGGTTGACGATCTTCACCGGCAGGCCGTACTGCATGCAGGTGGACAGCTCCTGGATGTTCATCTGGATGCTGCCTTCGCCAGTGACACAGGCCACGTCCTGGTCCGGGAAGTTGAGCTTGACGCCCATGGCTGCCGGGAAACCGAAGCCCATGGTGCCCAGGCCACCGGAGTTGATCCAGCGGTTGGGTTTGTTGAAGCGGTAGTACTGCGCCGCGAACATCTGGTGCTGACCTACGTCGGAGGTGACGAAGGCATCGCCATGGGTCACTTCGCACAGGGTCTCGATGACCTGCTGAGGCTTGATGACACTGCCGTCGCCCTTGTCGTAAGGGAACAGGCCGCGGTCACCGCGCCACTCATCAATCTGCTTCCACCAGGCATCGAGGGCCGCCTTTTCAGGCTTCTCGCCGATTTCCTTGAGGATGGCCAGCATCTCGCTGAGCACACTCTCGACCGGCCCCACGATCGGCACATCGGCCTTGATCATCTTCGAGATCGACGCAGGGTCGATGTCGATGTGGATGATCTTGGCGTTCGGGCAGAACTTGGCCGGGCCGTTGACCACACGGTCATCGAAGCGCGCACCCACGGCGAGGATCACGTCGGCATTGTGCATCGCCAGGTTGGCGGTGTAGCTACCGTGCATGCCCAGCATGCCGAGGAACTGGCGATCGGTACCCGGGAAGCCACCCAGCCCCATCAGGGTGTTGGTGACCGGAAGGTTCA
>NZ_JAYFUI010000149.1:0-10180 GCF_034961125.1 Pseudomonas machongensis
GGCTGCGCCAGTGGCTGGGCAACTGTTGGCAGAACTCGATGGCCAGCGAACTCTTGCCGAACCCCGCCGGTGCGTTGACCAGCAGCAGCCGCCCACCCAGCCCCGCTTCGAGACGCTGGCACAAGCGCGCGCGCAGCACATGCCCGTCCGGCAGCGGTGGCCGGAAGAAACGCCCGTCCAGCAGACCAAGGGCCTGGCTGGCGACTCCATGCGTACGGGACAAATCTGTCATGGCCGACTCGTTCTGGTTGGAAGATCACGGCGATACGGATTGTTGCGAGCCTAGCGGCTATTGCGACGCATTTGAAGATGATCAAAACGCTTGAGAAGGAAAAGACTACGACAAAAAGCAACAACACTGATGGACATCAGTGAGATCTATTGCACGGCATAGCACAAACCGCCCCCAGAACGGGCGCAGAGGCTCAGCGAGGTTCGAGCCAGACCAGCGAAGCGAAACGCCCGCCCTGCGGGGTGCGCCGATAGGAGAAGAAACGCGGGTCGCTGACCGTGCAGAACCCTCCGCCATAGACGGCCGTCACGCCGCGCGCGGCCAGGCGGATACGCGCCAGGGCATAGATGTCGGCGATCAGCTTGTCGGGGCGTTGGCCCGCGACGAAGGCACTGGCGGCCTCTGGATGCACGGCGGTGAACGCATCGCGCACTTCCAGGCCCACTTCGAACGCCTGCGGGCCGATAGCCGGGCCCAGCCACACCAGCACCTCTTCAGGCGCCAGCGCCAGACGATCAAGGGTGGCTTCCAGCACGCCACCGGCCAGCCCGCGCCAGCCAGCATGTGCGGCCGCCACGCGCGTACCGGCGCGATCGCAGAACAGCGCAGGCAAACAATCGGCGGTCATCACGGTACAGGCGATACCGGGCTGGTCGGTCCAGCTGGCATCCGCTTCGGCCACCACGGCCGGATCGGCGTCGGCCACGACCAGGCCATGCACTTGCTTGAGCCAGGCCGGCTGGATAGCGAACTCAGCGCCCAGGCGACGGCGGTTCTCGGCGACCGCTGCAGGATCGTCGCCCACGTGGTCACCCAGGTTGAAGGTTTCGTAGGGTGGCAGGCTGACGCCGCCCTCTCGTGTGGTGACGCAAGCGCGAACCGAGGCCGGGGCCGGCCAGTCGGGGAAGATCAGCGATTGCGTCAGCTCGCTCATCCGATAAAGCTCTCGCGGTCCTGATCGAGCAGCGACAGCAGCCACATGAAGTCGTCCGGCAGAGGCGATTTCCACTCCATGCGCTCACCGGTCGTCGGATGATCCAGCGCCAGGAAGCGCGCGTGCAGGGCCTGGCGAGGGAAGTGCTTGACCGCCTCGACCATGGCCACGCTGGCGGCCGGCGGGATGCGGAAGCGACCGCCGTAGGTCTGGTCGCCGACCAGCGGGAAGCCGACATGGGCCATGTGCACACGAATCTGGTGGGTACGCCCGGTCTCCAGCTTGACCCGCACGTGGGTGTGCGAACGGAAACGCTTGAGCACGCGATAGTGGCTGACCGCCGGCTTGCCGCCATCGGTGACCGCCATGCGCTGACGCATGCCGCCGTGGCGACCGATCGGTGCGTCGATCTTGCCACCGGCCGTCACCACGCCCACCACGATGCATTCATAGATGCGGCTGACCGAGCGTTTCTGCAACTGGTCGACGAGGTTGGTCTGCGCCTGCAGCGTCTTGGCGACCACCATCAGACCAGTGGTGTCCTTGTCCAGGCGGTGGACGATGCCGGCGCGCGGCACGTTGATGATGTCCGGCACATGGTGCAGCAGGGCGTTGAGCAGGGTACCGCTGGCATGTCCCACAGCCGGATGGACCACCAGCCCGGCAGGCTTGTTGATCACCAGGATCTGGTCGTCTTCATAGACGATGTCCAGCTCGATGTCCTCTGCCTCCCATTCACCCTGGGCCTCCTGTTCGGCCTCCAGAGCGAGAACGGAGCCGGTGTGGACGGTATCGCGCGGGCGCAGCACCGCACCATCGACGGTCAGGCGGCCTTCCTTGATCCACGAAGTCAGGCGCGAACGCGAGTACTCGTCGAACAATTGGGCGGCGACCTGGTCGAGGCGTTGGCCGCCCAGCTCGGACGGGACCTCTGCACTAAGTTGAATGATCTCGGACATGCTCGAATCGATGGGCTTACAGCCTTTGGTTTCGGCTGCGTGCTTGTGGTTAAATACGGCTTCTTTTGCCCCGGGGTTGGCCGGGGGCGCTCATCATAACAGGACGGCACCGCCCAAGACAGCGGCCGTCAAAGGACGCAAGCCGCCATGCAAGTGAAACACCTGCTGCTGATCGCCATCCTCGGGCTCACTGCTGCCTGTTCCTCGAACAAGGAAGTCATTGACGAGAACCTCAGCGAAGCCGAGTTGTACCAGCAGGCGCAGGCCGACCTGGACAACCACAGCTACACCAGTGCCGTGAACAAGCTCAAGGCCCTGGAATCGCGCTACCCGTTCGGCCGCTACGCCGACCAGGCCCAGCTCGAGCTGATCTACGCCAACTACAAGAACACCGAGCCCGAGGCCGCGAAGTCCGCTGCCGAGCGCTTCATCCGCCTGCACCCGCAGCACCCGAACGTCGACTACGCCTATTATCTGAAAGGCCTGACCTCGTTCGACCAGGACCGCGGCCTGCTGGCGCGCTTCCTGCCGCTGGACATGACCAAGCGTGACCCAGGCGCGGCGCGCGACTCGTACAACGAGTTCGCCCAGCTCACCAGCCGCTTCCCCAATAGCCGTTACGCCCCGGACGCCAAGCAGCGCATGATCTACCTGCGCAACCTGCTGGCCTCCTACGAAATCCACGTCGCCGACTATTACCTGAGCCGTGAGGCTTACGTCGCCGCCGCCAACCGTGGCCGCTACGTGGTGGAGAACTTTCAGGAAACGCCATCGGTTGCCGACGGCCTGGCCGTGATGACCGAAGCCTACCAGAAAATGCACCTGGACGACCTGGCCGCCACCAGCCTGGAAACCCTCAAGCTCAACTACCCGAACCACCCGAGCCTGGTAGACGGCCAGTTCGTACCCAAGCAGGGCGAGTCCGACGGCCGCTCCTGGCTGTCCAAGGCCACCCTGGGCCTGATCGAGACCGACACGCCGCTGCCACCGGGTGAAACCCGCGCCAACCAGGACGTGGTCCGTCAGTTCAAGGACGCCCGTTCGGAAATGCCAGCCGACCTGCTGCCCAAAGACGAAAACGGCGACCCGATCCTGCCGGAAGGTCCGAAGGACGCCGAGGTGGATCGTTCCTGGTTCAGCTACCTGACCTTCGGTCTGTTCGACTGACAGATCGCGCAACGAGAAAGGGAGGCCCAGGCCTCCCTTTTTTCATGGCCGCGCCCTAGACTGTGGCCTCTTCATTCACGACAAGCTGGACACCATGGTTCGCCTACTCTTCTGGATCGCCCTGATCGCCGCCGCGTTCTGGCTGTGGCGCAAATTCAAGATCAGCCAGCAATCACGTCCCGAGCCACGCCTCGAAGACCCCTTGACCATGGTGCGTTGCGCCCATTGCGGCGTACACCTGCCCAACGACCGGGCGCTCAAGCTCGGCAAGGACTGGTACTGCAGCCAGGCCCACCTCGAACAGGGTCCTGGCCGACAAGGCTGATCGCAGAGAACGAGCTCTCCCTTGTGGGAAAGCGGGTTTGCCCGCGCCCACGGGGGGCAGTTTCAGATTTTCGAGCCCGCCTCACTTATCCCTCCCCGACCCTTTCACTCCATTTGCGACCCCTACTCCCCCGCCACCATTGACCCCTTCCAGCAAAACTCGCTAAATCCTATTTATCCGCATAAATATGAAAAATAGCGAAATGCTCAAACCCAAACGCAAGCGCCAGAAGCTTTCCGACGTCATCGTCGAATCGGTCAAGCGCTCGATCGTCACCGAGGCCCTGCGCCCAGGCGATCGCCTGCCCACCGAACGCGAGCTGATGGAGCACTTCGAATGCTCCAAAGGGACCGCCCGCGAGGCGCTCAAGGCCCTGGAGGTCGAAGGGCTGGTCAACACCCGCACCGGCCCTACCGGCGGCGCCTATCTCGCTGAAGTCGGCACCGAGCCCGCCAGTCGCGCGCTGCGCAACTACCTGCACTTCCAGCACCTGGACGGCGAACAGGTCTACCAGTTGCGCAAAGTCATCGAGGTCGAGCTGGCAGTGGCCGTGATGGGCCAGCTCAGCGACGCCGACTACGCCGCGCTGCAGGCCAACATCGATTTCTGCAGCACCCCGGAAGACAGCGAACAGGGCCAGCGCGAACAGCGCCTGGCGGAGATCGAATTCCACACCTTGCTGGCGCGCCGCTGCCCCAATCCGCTGTTGCGCTTCATGGCGGTGTTCCTCAACGACTTGCTGCGCGACCTGGTGGTACTGAAGAAGGCCTACCTGCCCAAGCGCCAGGCGTTCGCCGCTGCCAACATCGACTACCACAAGCAACTGCTGGTCGCCCTGCGCGCCAGCGACGAGAAGGCCGTGCGCCGGCTGATGCACGAACACATGTGCGACGCCGAACACCATATGACCGCGCTGGAGGGCGAGGTCGAACGCAACTTCCTGCTGGAGTTCGAACACCACCACTGATCCAGCCTGCACAGAGGCCTGCTCAAAGGCCCGGCCGTACCCGCTTTGCCATTGCCACTCCTGCCTAATAACCAGAACCAAGGAGTTATCCATGCAAAGACGTACCCTGCTCAAGGCAGGTCTTGCCCTGGGTGCCCTCGGCAGCCTCCCACTGGGAGCGCAGCGGGCATTCGCCGAACAGCCGCTGGTCTTCTACGGGCTCAAGTCGATGTCCGGCGCCTTCGCCAGCTACGGCAAGTACGCCGACATGGGCTCGCGCCTGGCCATCGCCGAGCACCCGCAACTGCTGGGGCGGCCGCTGCAGTACAAGGTCATCGACACCGAAGGCAATGCCGGCAAGGCGGTGCGCAAGGTGCAGGAAGCCATCGGCCAGGACGGTGCGAGATTCTTCCAGGGCTGCACCCTGTCTTCGTCGGCCCTGGCCGTGTCCAAGGAAATCAACAAGGCCGGCGGCGTGTTCATGACCCCGGTCGGCGCCGACGAGATCACCGGCAAGGATTGCAATCTGTCGACATTCCGCTGGTCGGTCCCGACCTACGGCGCGATTCGCGAAACCCTGGTGCCGATGATTCGCCAGCTGCCGCAAGCCAAGCGCTGGTACACCATCACCCCGCAATACGTGTTCGGCGATGCGCTGCTGGACAATGCGCGCAAGGTCTTCGCCGAGTTCGGTGTCGAGCACATCGGCAACAGTTACCACTCACTGCAGGAGCAGGAGTTCTCCGGGTACCTGACCAACGCCATCGCCGCCAAGCCCGACGTGCTGGTGCTGCTGAACTTCGGCAGCCAGTCGTCCAACGCCCTGCGCCAGGCGGTCAATTTCGGGATCAAGGAGCGGATGAAGGTGCTGCTGGTCTGGTCGGCAGGGCTCGACCAGTTCCAGGAGCTGGGCAGCGACGTGCTCGAAGGGGTCTACCTGGGTGCCCAGTACTGGCATCAGGTGGATACGCCGCTGAACAAGGCACTGGTCGCCGCAACGCAGAAGGCCTACGGGATCAACCCCAACTATCCACTGGCCGCCGACTACATCGGCACCAAGGTCATGCTCGACGCCATCGTCCAGGCTGGCACCTTCGACGGCGCCAGCGTCGCCAGGGCCTTGCAGGGCATGCGTTTCCAGGGCCCTACCGGCGAAGAGCTGATCCGACCTGGTGACCACCAGGTGCTCAAGGACTACTACCTGCTGCGCGGCAAGCCCCAGGGCCAGTTGCGCGACGAGGACGATCTGGCTGAAGTCATCAGTTCGGGCCGCTCGTTCGTCGAGGTCGATCACACCGGTTGCGCCTTGGCCTGAGGCCACGACGCCAGTCAAACACACCTGTACAGGCAGCCGCACCGCGCGCTGTCGAGGGCACGTTCATGCTCGAATTGTACCTGTTCCAACTGCTCAACGGCCTGGGCCTGGGGATGATCTACTTCCTCATCGCCGTGGGCCTGACGATCATTTTCGGCCTGCTCAACTTCGTCAACTTCGCCCATGGGGCGTTCTTCCTGCTCGGCGCCTACCTGTGCTACACCGCCGTGGCCCTGACCGGCAACTTCTGGCTGGCACTGCTGGTCGCACCGTTGGTCGTGGCAGCGCTGGCCTGGGCGGTCGAGCGCCTGCTGATCAAGCGCATCTACCACCTGCCGCACACCTTCCAGATCCTGGTCACCCTGGGCATCGCGCTGATCATCCAGGAAGCCTCGGTACTGATCTGGGGGCCGGTGGGCAAGAACATCGCCGTACCGCCGGAGCTTCGTGGCGTGATCATTCTGGGCGACTTCATCTACCCCTACTACCGCCTGTTCCTGATCGGCTTCGCCGCGCTGATCGGCCTGGCCCTGTGGCTGCTGCTCGAACGCACGCGTTTCGGTGCCCTGGTACGCGCCGGCAGCGAGAGCACCGAAACCGTGTCGCTGCTGGGCACCAACATCTTCCGCCTGTTCTCCCTGACCTTTGCCCTCGGCGTGGGTCTGGCCGGTGTCGCCGGGGTGCTGTTCGCGCCGTTGCGTGGTGCCCAGCCCTTCGTCGGCCCGGAGATCCTCGGCATCGCCTTCGTGGTGGTGGTGATCGGCGGCATGGGTTCGTTCGGCGGCGCGCTGGTCGGTGGACTGCTGGTCGGCGTGGTGCAAAGCATGATGACCAGCCTCTGGCCGCAGGGCGCCAGCCTGATGATCTACGGGGCGATGGCCGCGGTGATCCTGGTCCGTCCCTATGGCCTGTTCGGGAGAGCATGACTGATGAGCGAGAAGAATCCACTACCGGCCGGGCCGCGCACGCCCGTCCTGCTGTTGCTGGTGGTCGCCAGCCTGGTGCTGCTGCCGCTGGTGCTGCCCTCGGCCACGCTGGCCACCGAGATCCTGATCTTTGCCCTGGCGGCGCTCGCCTGCAACCTGCTGTTGGGCTACACCGGCCTGCTGTCGTTCGGCCAGGGCATTTTCTTCGGCGTGGGTGCCTATGGCGCGGCACTGCTGATGATCCACTTGAAATGGGGGCTGTTCGCCGCGCTGCTGGGCGCTGCGGTATTCGGTGCGTTGCTGGCGCTGCTGGTCGGCGCACTGGCGATCCGGCGCAAGGGCATCTACTTCGTCATGCTGACCCTGGCCTTCAGCCAGATGGCGTACTTCCTGGCCTACACCCTCAGCGGCTGGACCGGGGGCGACAACGGCCTGCTCGACGTGCCACGGCCGAATGTCGAAGTCTTCGGCCACGTGCTGGTCGACCTGGGCAACCCTCGGCACTTCTATGCCTTCGTCGCCGTGCTGTTCCTGCTGATTTTCGCCTTCGCCTTGCGGGTGATCCGCTCGCCCTTTGGCAGCACCTTGCTGGCGATCCGCGAGAACGAGACCCGCGCGGCGGCGATCGGCTACGACACCCGCCACTTCAAGATCCTGGTGTTCATGCTGTCCGGCGCCATCACCGGTATCGCCGGGGCGCTGTACGCCATGCTGCTGCACTTTGCGCCGCTGTCGAACATCGACCTGATGATGAGCGAGAACATCCTGATCATGACCATCATCGGCGGCACCGGCTCGCTGTTCGGCTCGCTGCTGGGGGCCGGCGCCATCGTGGTGCTGGGCGATGTGCTGTCGGAGCTGTGGCCACGCTGGCTGATGCTGCTCGGGCTCATCCTGATCCTGGTGGTGGTATTCATGCGTGGCGGCCTGTGGGGCGGCCTGGCCGAGCTGGGCAAGCGCCTGCGTCCGGGGCGTGCGTTGTCGACCAAGACCAAGGAGACCTTGTGATGAGCGAGTTCCTGCTGGAAACCCGCAACCTGGAGCTGGCCTACGGACCGTTCCGCGCGGTCGGCGGTGTCGACCTGAAAGTCCGGCCTGGCACCATCCACACGGTCATCGGCCCCAATGGTGCCGGCAAGACCAGCCTGTTCCACTGCCTGACCGGCGAACGCCAGGCTACCGCCGGCAGCATCCTGTTCAATGGCCGGGACATCGTCCGCAAGCCCTCCCATGGCCGCGTGGCCCTGGGCATGGCGCGCTCGTTCCAGCTCACCAGCCTGTTCCAGAACCTCTCGGTGCGCGAGAACCTGCGCCTGGCCGCCCAGGGCCGCGACGGCCTGGGCGCGCTGAACTTCTGGCGCAGCGTCGAGCACAAGCGCAGCCACTGGGACACCGCCGACCAGGTGCTCGAGCGCCTGAAACTCACAGGCCGTGCCGACACCCTCGCCGGCGAACTCTCCCATGGCCAGCAGCGCGTACTGGAAGTCGGCATGTCGATCTGCGCCAAGCCGAGCCTGCTGATGCTCGACGAGCCCACCTCCGGCATGGGCATCGACGACATCCCGCTGATGACCGAACTGATCAGCGATCTGGGCCGCGACCACACCGTGCTGCTGATCGAGCACAACATGAGCATCGTCATGTCGATCAGCCAGCGCATCACCGTCATGAGCCACGGCCAGATCCTGGTCGAGGGCACCCCGGACTTCGTGCGCAACGACGAACGCGTGCGCACCGCCTACCTTGGAGAGGCCGCCTGATGCTCAACGTCGACTCGATCCATTCCTACTACGACAAAAGCCACGTGCTCGAAGGCGTCTCCCTGCAGGTCGGCGCCGGCGAACTGGTGACCCTGCTCGGGCGTAACGGTGCCGGCAAGACCACTACCTTGCGCAGCATCCTCGGCATTGTCCGACCTCGCCAGGGCCAGATCAGCTTCGATGGCCAGCCCCTGGTCGGCCGCGAAATCTTCGATATCGCCCGCCGGGGCATCGCTCTGGTGCCGGAACATCGCGGCATCTTCCGCCAGCTCAGTGTCGAGGAAAACCTGAAGATCGCCACGCGCAAGGAGAGCCGCTGGCAGTTGCGCGACGTCTACGCGATGTTCCCGCGCCTGGAAGAGCGCCGCCGTAACGGTGGCTTCGCGCTGTCGGGCGGCGAGCAGCAGATGCTGGCGATCGCCCGCGCCCTGCTCAACGGCCCGCGCCTGCTGATCCTCGATGAGCCGACCGAGGGGCTGGCGCCGGTGATCGTCGACGAGCTGGTGAAGATCCTGCGGCGAATCAAGGACGAAGGCCTGTCGATCCTGCTGGTGGAGCAGAACCTGATGGTCTGCGATGCCTTGGCCGACCGTCACTACGTGCTCGAGCAGGGCCGCGTGGCCTACCAGGGCACCGCCGCACAGTTTCGCGACGACCCGAGCATCAAGAACCGTTACCTGGCCCTGAGTGCCTGATTTCAGGCCTTGCTCTGTATCGGCCTCTTCGCGGGCAAGCCCGCTCCCACAATGGCTGAGGCTCATATCCAGTGGGAGCGGGCTTGCCCGCGAAGAAGCCCCCTATTTGCTACAGGAGAGACGCCCCATGAACACCCGCATCGATCCCTCGCAACACCTGCTCGGCCAGGGCGCCCTGGTCAACCGCGAGCGCCTCTGGCAATCGCTGATGGACCTGGCCCGGCTCGGTGCCACGGCCAAGGGCGGTGTATGCCGCCTGGCGCTGACCGATCTCGACCGCCAGGCCCGCGACCTGTTCGTGCGCTGGTGCGAAGAGGCTGGCTGCACGGTCAGTGTCGACGCCATCGGCAACATCTTCGCCCGCCGCGCAGGACGCAACCCGGCACTGGCGCCGGTCATGACCGGCAGCCATATCGATACCCAGCCCACCGGCGGCAAGTTCGACGGCTGCTACGGCGTCATGGCCGGGCTTGAGGTGATGCGCACCCTCAATGACCTTGGCCTGCAGACCGAGGCCCCGCTGGAAGTGGTGGTGTGGACCAACGAAGAAGGCTCGCGCTTCCCACCGTGCATGATGGGATCGGGGGTGTTTGCCGGTAAGTTCGGTCTGCAGGAGACCCTCGACAAGGTCGACGAACAGGGCCTTTCGGTGGGCGCGGAGCTTCAGCGCATCGGTTACGCCGGCCCGCGGGTGCCGGTCGGGCATCCGGTCGGCGCCTATTTCGAAGCGCATATCGAGCAGGGGCCGGTGCTGGAGGACCAGCGCACCACCATCGGTGTGGTGCAGGGCTGCCTGGGCCAGAAATGGTTCGACCTGGTGTTCACCGGCGTCGAGGCCCATGCCGGCCCGACACCGATGCACCTGCGCAAGGATGCCTTGGTCGGCGCCGCCGAGGTAGTCGCTGCGGTGAACCGCGTGGC
>NZ_JAYFUI010000150.1:0-24220 GCF_034961125.1 Pseudomonas machongensis
TGCTGGTGTGGTCGGCGTGGTTGCGCTGGCGTTCGCGCATGTACTCGGTCAGGTGCAACGGCAGCGGTCCGTTGGGGCCGCCGAGGCCGAAGAAGAACTGTTCCAGGCGCGCCGGCCCTTCGCCGTCTTGCGTTACCGAGGCCAGGGTGGCCGGGGCGAAGCTGCAGTCCAGGCGCTGGCCCAGGCGCACCGGCTCATCGGCCAGGCGCTGGGCGTGACCGAAGCGAGGCAGCTCGGGGTGCTCGGCCTCGAGGCGACGCAGCGCCTGGAAGAAGTCGAACTCCCAGGGTTCGGCCTGCATGGCCTCGAGTATGTTCACAGGGTCGGCCTGCGTCCGGGCTTGGCTTTCCATCGCATGATCTCGCCGCGCTCGCTGGTGCGCAGCACGGTTTCGGTGAAGCTGTTGATGGACACGTAGCGGGTCAGGAAGCGTTCGAACACCGCGCCGAGCAGGAAGACGCCGGTGCCGCGGAAGGCGTTCTCGTCGAATTCCAGGGTAATTTCCAGGCCACGGCCAAAAACGATCGGGCCGGGCATCGGCAGGCGCCGGGTGCAGGGCTTGCTGCTGACCTCGCGCAGGCCGTCGATCTGCAGGTGCAGTGCGCTGTCCTGGCTGTCGCCGTACAGGCGCAGCAGCTCGCGCAGGGCGGCGGCCCCCTGGCCTTGCTCGGCCAGCGACAGGTAGTTCAGCGACAGTTGGCTGATCAGGCGCCAGGCGCGGTTGTCATGGGCATGGCTGGCTTTGGGGCGGCTGGGGCCGGCCAGGCAGCGCACGGCAGACACGGGTGCGCTGTCGGCGAGGCTGAAGTCGCTGCGCCCATCGCCCACGCTCATGAACAGCGGCAGGTCGCGGTTGCTGCACAGCGCGCTGATGCCCAGCTGGCGCAGGTCGTGGCGGTGTGGCGCCTGTTGGCCATCGACCAGGCTGATGAAGGTTTCGCTGCCCATGTAGCTTGAGCGCGTGCCGTTGCGCCGCTGTTCGCTCGACAGCACTCGCTGCTCGCGGCGCACGATGTAGTAGGCCTGATCGCGGCCATAGCGCGAGGGGTCACGCACGGCGTAGAAGGGCAGGAACTCCTGGTCTGCACCGGTGCCGTGACCGGTGACCCGCTGCAGCGAGTGGATCTCGAAGTCGGTGGGGCGGGTGCGGTCGGCGATCACATGGTGTTCGTTGACCTTGTCGGTCAGGTGGATGCGGTCGACCCGGCGGGGGAACAGGTTGATCGCCGGGGTACAGAAGGGCACCAGGCGCTCGGCGCCGACGCTGCTTTCCAGCGCCGAGTCGAAACGCTCGAACAGCACCAGCAGCTCCAGCTCCTGGCCGTTGCAGCGCTTGACCGCCCGTTCCAGGCCCGCGAAATCGACGAACAGAAAACGTTGTGGCAGGGCAAAGTATTCCTGCAGCAGTCGGTAGCCCTGGAACGCCTGCGGCACCACCGGCAATGCCGCTTCGCTGTCATCGAAACCGCAGGGGCGCAGGGCGTGCTCCAGCGGGATGCGCTCGACCCAATCAGCGCCGGGCTGGCGGACGAACACTGCACAGGCGTTGCCCAGCAGTTGTTCGTAGAGACGGTAGGGCGTTTCGTCGGCACCGTTGAGGTACAGCGGCAGGTGCGTCAGCGGCAGGCTCGAGAACGGGATCTCGGCACCGCTGCGCAGTGTCAGCCGCAATGCGGCGCGGGCCTTGGGTTCGCTGGCGGCGAGGCGGCCGAGCACGGTGCCAGGGTTGCCGAAATACTCGGCGCGGGCCACCTGCAGCGGCCACAGGGTGACGTCCTGGGTGCTGCGAAACTCGCACGGGGTCTGCGAGTCGCGGCCAAGGTTGGCGCGCAATACGCTGCCGCGTGGCAGCGGGAAACCTGCGCTGAGCGAACCTTCGTCAGGATCGGTCTGCAGCTGCACCACGGTCATCGAGGGCGTCGGCGCCAGGTAGTGCGGGTAGGCGATTTCCAGCAGGTTGTGGGTGAAGGTCGGGTACTCGGCGTCGAGCTTGAGCTGCACGCGCGCGGTGAGATAGGCGAAACCTTCGAGCAGGCGCTCGACGTACGGGTCGGCACAGTCGATGCCGGACAGGGTCAGGCGCCCGGCGATCTTCGGGTACTCGCGGGAGAACTCCGCCGCGCTTTCGCGGATGTGCCGCAGTTCCTGGTTGTACAGATCGAGCAGGCGCGGGTTCATGCGCGTCTCCTGCGTTCGGCGGGGGCTACGTGCACTTGCCCGGACTCCAGGTCCAGGTCGGTCTGCAGCAGTAGTGGTAGCGCCGCAGGCTGGGCCCAGAGATCACCTTCGATCTCGAAGCTCAGGGCGTTGGCGTTCATCTCGCCGGGGGCGACCATGGCGCGCACCTTGAGGGTGTGGGCCAGGATGCGCGGTTCGTAGGTGGAAATGGCCTGGTGGATGATGCGCTCCAGGGCCAGCAGGTCGATGTTCGAGGCGCAGTTGCCGGCCAGGGCGGGCAGGCCGTAGTTGACCACCGAGTTGCCTGCGGGAGTGTTCAAAGTGCTGGTGCTGTCGAGCAGCGACGTGGTGTTGAGCAGCCAGGCCAGGTCGCGCAGTACCGATGCCTTGAGCTGCTGCAGCGACAGCACGCGCTTGTCCGGGGCTTCCTGCGGGTTGCCGGGATCATCGTCGGTCAGACGATCCAGCAGCGAGGGTTGCAGGCGGTCACGGGCGGCGATGTCGGCTACCACGGTCGGGTTCCTTCAAGGGTTCGGGGTCGTGGCGACTGCTTCGCGGGCAAGCCGCAGCTGCGACTTGCCCGCGAAACAGTCGCCAGCGCTATCAGATCTTGACGTTCTGACGCACGTTCCAGCCGTACTTGATGGCGCCGCCATCCTTGGTGCCGTCGGCTTTCTGTGGCTGGTAGTCCACGGTGACCTTGGCGAAGTTCAGGGTGACGTTCTCGGTCAGGCGGTCATCGCTGCCCGAGCCGCCGGTGCTCAGCGAGCTGATGATCACCTCTTCGAGGTTGATGATCAGGTACTCGACCTGGCTCTCGCCACCGGCCTTGCGCACGGTCAGCTTGACCTTGTCGATGTGCTTGCCGCTGGAGCAGTGGGCCATCAGGTTGGGGCTGGACTTGTCGACGTACTTGGTGATCGACAGGTCCTGGATATTGACCTTGCCGGCACCGCCGCCTCCGCCCATGTGCATGTTGCCGGACTGGGACATGCCCCAGCTCCAGTTCAACACGTCGATTTCTTCCTTGTGGGTCTTGTCTGCGGACTCGCCCTTGATGTCGCCGATCTTGATGAAAATATCTACAGCCATGATGTCCTCGGTATTTCGCGTCGGTTGGCAGTTCTATCGGGCTGCTGCGCAGCCCATCGCGGGCTTGCCCCGCGATGGGGCGCGCAGCAGCCCCGGTTCAGGCTCAGGCGCCTTTGGCCGAAGGCAGCTTCGAGACCAGACGCAACGACACGGTCAGCCCTTCGAGCTGGTAGTGCGGGCGCAGGTAGAAGCGCGAGTTGTAGTAGCCAGGGTTGCCCTCGACTTCTTCCACCACCACTTCAGCCGCCGCCAACGGGTGCTGTGCCTTGGTGGTTTCGCTGGAGTGCGCCGGGTCGCCGTCGACGTAGTTCAGGATCCAGTCTTGCAGCCAGCGCTGCATCTCGTCCTTTTCCTTGAACGAGCCGATCTTGTCGCGAACGATGCACTTCAGGTAATGGGCGAAGCGGCAGGTGGCGAACAGGTACGGCAGGCGAGCAGCCAGGTTGGCGTTGGCGGTGGCGTCCGGGTCGTCGTACTCGGCCGGCTTCTGCAAGGACTGGGCGCCGATGAAGGCGGCGAAGTCGGTGTTCTTCTTGTGCAGCAGTGGCATGAAGCCGTTTTTGGCCAGCTCCGCCTCGCGGCGGTCGGAAATGGCGATTTCGGTCGGGCACTTCATGTCCACGCCACCGTCGTCGGTGGGGAAGGTGTGCGCCGGCAGATCCTGCACTTCACCGCCCGATTCGACGCCGCGGATGCGCGAGCACCAGCCGTAGTGCTTGAACGAGCGGTTGATGTTGACCGCCATGGCGTAGGCGGCGTTGGCCCAGGTGTACTTGCTGCTGTCGGCGCCGTCGGTATCGTCCTCGAAGGCGAAGGCCTCGACCGGGTCGGTCTTGGCGCCGTAGGGCAGGCGTGCCAGGAAGCGTGGCATGGTCAGGCCGATGTAGCGCGAGTCTTCCGATTCGCGCAGCGAACGCCAGCCGGCGTACTCCGGAGTGGTGAAGATCTTGGTCAGGTCACGCGGGTTGGACAGCTCCTGCCACGAGCCCATGCCCATCACCGTTGGCGATGCAGCGGCAATGAACGGCGCATGCATCGACGCACAGACCTTGGACATCTCGCCCAGCAACTCGACATCGGGTGGCGACTGATCGAAGTAGTAGTCGCCCACCAGGCAGCCGTAGGGCTCGCCGCCGAACTGACCGTATTCCTCTTCGTAGAGCTTCTTGAACACCGGGCTCTGGTCCCAGGCGGTGCCCTTGAATTTCTTCAGGGTCTTGTGCAGGTCGGTCTTGGAGATGTTGAGCACGCGGATCTTCAGCTGCTCGTCGCTCTCGGTGTTGTTGACCAGGTAGTGCAGGCCGCGCCAGGCGCTTTCCAGCTGCTGGAAGTCATCGTGGTGGATGATCTGGTTGACCTGTGCGGTCAGCTTGGCGTCGATGGCGGCGATGATCTGTTCGATCGAACCGATGGCATCGTTGGAGACCAGGTTGGTCTGCGCCAGGGCCTGTTCGGCCAGGGTGCGCACGGCGCTTTCGACGGCTTCCTTGGCACGCTCGGTCTTGGGTTTGAATTCCTGCAGCAGCAGGTTGGCGAATTCGCTGGCCTGCTCGGTGGTGGCCGGCTGGGGATGGGTATCGCGCAACGGATCGGTCATGGCGGGCTCCTCAGGCGCTCGGCTCGTTATCGGAAGGTTTCGGGGCGCTGGCCAGGGCCTGCAGCAGCGCAGGGTCCTTGATGGCCTTGAGGATGATGTCCTCGGCACCGGTCTTGCCGTCCATGTAGGTCAGCAGGTTGGCCAGTTGGGTGCGCGCCTCGAGCAGCTGGTTCAGGGCGTCGACCTTGCGCGCAACGGCGGCCGGGCTGAAGTCGTCCATGCTCTCGAAGGTGATGTCCAGGCTCAGGTTGCCTTCGCCGGTCAGCTCGTTGGGGACGTTGAATGCCACCCGTGGCTTCATGGCCTTGAGGCGGGAGTCGAAATTGTCGACATCGACTTCCAGGAACTTGCGGTCGGCCACGGCGGGCAGTGGTTCGGCCGGCTTGCCGGCGAGGTCGGAGAGCACGCCCATGACGAAGGGCAGCTGTACCTTCTTCTCGGCACCATACAGTTCGACGTCGTACTCGATCTGCACTCGCGGCGCGCGGTTGCGCGCGATGAATTTCTGGGAGCTGTCTTTGGCCACGTGGTTCCTCCTGGTCGCCGCTGGGGGCGCTGTCGTTCGTTGCGGCTGTCGGTGGTATCAGTCGTCCTGGGGCCCGCGCAGGTTCTCGAACTGCGAAAGGCCCTCGGGAATCAGGTCGCGCACGATGGTCGCGAAATCGGCGTTGACCAGGTTCTTGGCCCGGCGCAACAGCACCGGCAACGGGCTGGAAGGCTCGTGGCGGGCGTAGTACTGGAGCAGGCGCTCGAGGCTTTGCTGAACGTCGTCGCGGTTGTTGATCTCGCCAGGGCGCGCAGCGGCACGAGCGGCTGGCACTGCGGCGGTGGACGTTGAATGGTCGTCCTGGAAATGTTCCTGCGGCGCTTCGCTGTTCTCGGCGGCTGGCGGCGAGCCGCCCGGGGCGTAGTCGGCCAGCACCTGCTGTGCCAGGCGCAGCGGTTGCTTGAGTGCCGACAGGTCGACGCCGCTGGCCGAACCGACCTGGTCGCTGACCCGGCGCTCGATCGCTTCGCAGGCCTCGCGGGCCAGGCTCAGGGCTTGGCGAGTCTGTTCGAGCTCATCGGGGTCGGCATCACGCAGCGCAGCGGCCAGCGCTTCGACGCTCAGGTCTTCGCTGGCGAAGTGCTGAAGACCGGCGGCGTGCAGGGCCGCGCGCAAGGTGACCGGGCCGAAGGCGCGCGAGCGTGCCAGCACGGCTTCGCGCAGCAGGGCGATGTTGGCGTCGCAGGTCAGGCCGGACAGGGCGTTGACACGCACCGTCGGGTCGTTGTCGTCGGAGGCGTCGAGTTGCGGATGCAGGTGCAGCCAATATTCGCCGAGCAGGTCGCGGATCAGTTCCAGGCTGGCGGCCAGGCCGACGAAGCCTTGCAATGCGAGTTTGGACTGCACCAGGAAGTGGGTGATGCGCAGGTCCTTGCTGCGTTGCAGCAGGTCGGTGCAGGTCTGCTCGATGGTGCGCCACTGCGGCGGTTCGGCAGGTTGTACCGCATCGCCCATGACCCGCTCCGGACGCCCTTGGGCATCGCGTTCGAGTTGCAGGAAGTCCGCGTCGTATTCGAGATCTTCACCGCATGGGAAGTCATCGGAAATAGCGGCGAGCAGCAGCGGCGAGTTCACCAGGAATCGATCTCCATATCGGCCCGTGGCGGGGCGTTAGTTGCGCGAAGTTGCAAATGTGAACTGGCGCACAAAACTTGTAGAGGAGCGGGCGATTGATGTCAGCGTGATATCAATGGCAGGCTCCAAAGTTGCGCATTTATGGTTTATTTCCAAAATGCTGTCAAGGTAAGCTACCCGCCCCCGAGTGGAGGTGTGACCGAGTTTGCAGCTTTGAAGGCCCATCTGTCGGATGCCATCAATGTGCCTTGCTGCTGTGGTTAAATTCGCCGATATGTCGCGATAAAACAGCTAAAGACGTTATTTATGTCGTTGTTTTTGAAGGATTTATTGGCACTTTTCGCTATCCACTCATTTGAATGGAATCACGATGCACATTATATGCAGGAGGCGTGATGGCACTTTGCCTTACTATCACTAGTTATCACAAGATTACTCCGGGCCAACGTGCGGAGATGCTTGTGGAGACTGGTGCCGTCACCATTGGGCGAAGTCCGGACAATGATTGGGTATTGCCGGATCCTGAGCGATTGGTATCGTCCAATCATTGTGTCATCCAGTTTCGAGATGGCCGTTATTACCTGACCGATAGCAGCACCAATGGCGTGGAGTTGGTACACGCTGGAGTGCGTTTGCGCCGCGGAAACAGCGAGCCCTTGATGGATGGCGAAGTTATACGGATTGGCGAGTACGAGATCCAGGCGCGCATCGATTCGGGGTTCTCGCTGGAGGAGAGTCGCCAGCCTGGCGCACAGAGCTTCGAGGCGCTGATGGCCGGGCAGGCGACGCCCTCCGAGCCCCCTCTCGCAGCCGCCCCGGCTGCTTTCTTGCAGGGGGCTTCGAGCCACGACACGCTGCCCGACATCTTCGATTTCCTTGGACCCGCCAGCGTGCCAGCGGCGAGCCAACCTGACCATGTGCCGGCCCAGCAGCACGACTTTCGTCCGCCCGCGCCGGTAACGCCCGCCGTGTCGCCTGCTGCACCCGTCCCGGGGGTGATTCCGGCGGACTGGAACCTGTTCGACGAGGCCCCGGCCTCCAGCCCGCTGCCTGCGCAAGAGCCGATCGCGCCTGTTGCCGCAGTGCCTCCACCGCCTGCACCTGTCGCCGCACCGGCACCGGCACCCGCACCCGTTCCGCCCGCCCCCCAGGCCATGCCCGACCAGGCGCTGCTGCAGGCGTTCCTGCGCGGTGCGGGCATCGAGCACCTGCGCATCGACGCTGGCGATGCCGCAGCGCAGATGGAGGCGGTGGGCCGCAGCTACCGCCTGATGGTCGAGGGCCTGATCGACGTGCTGCGCGCGCGCAGCAGCCTCAAGGGCGAGTTCCGCATGCAGCAGACCACCATCGCGCCGGTGCAGAACAACCCGCTGAAGTTCGCCCCCAACGCCGATGAGGCGCTGTTGCTGCTGCTGCGCCAGGGCAACCAGGCGTTCATGCCCGCCGACCAGGCGGTACGCGACAGTTTCGATGACCTGCGCGCCCACCAATTGGCGGTCATGGCCGGCGTCGAGGCGGCGATCAAGCACGTGCTGACGCGTTTCGAGCCCGCCCGGCTGGAGGCTCGCCTGGCGCCGGCCACAGGCCTGTCGAAGGTATTCGGCGGCTCGCGCCAGGCCCATTGCTGGCAGCAGTTCACCGAGCTGTACGGGCAGATATCAGCTGAAGCCCAGGACGATTTCCAGGACTTGTTCGGCCGCGAGTTCAGCCGTGCCTACGAGGCACACAACGCCCGACTGCAACGCTCTTGAGGCTGATGCCCAAGGCAGGAAGAACACCAATACGTCATGAGGACGAGGATGAGTGCAACAAGACTGATGGCAGCCCTGGCCTTCGTGCTGCTCAGTGCCTGCAGCAAGGATGCGTCGGTGGTGCCGAGCTCCGACGCTGAGCCGGCAGAGCCAGGCGTCACCCTGTACTTCAGCGCCGCCGCCGGGCTCAACCCCGGTGCCGATGGCACGCCGGCACCTGTGCGGGTGCGCATCTACGAGCTGAAGAACGCCGCCGCCTTCGAGCGCGCCGATTACTTTGCCCTGGCCGAACGGGCGCAGGCCACGCTGGGCGCCGACCTGATCGACCAGGACGAAGTACTGCTGCAGCCCGGTCGTCAACTGCAGCTGGATCGCCCACTGAACCCGGCGACGCGCCAGGTCGGCCTGGTGGTCGGCTACCGCGAGATCGACCGTGCGCAGTGGCGCAGCGTGCTGGCCGTCCCGCCTCGCGATTACCAGATCAGCCTCGATGTGCGCGCCGTGCGCAGCGCCGTGGCCACCCCACAACCTGTGCCTGCCCGCTAGGCAAACGGAGAACCCATGTCCTGGAACAATCGTGTGGTCTGGTCGGAAGGCATGTTCATCACGACCCAGCACTTTCAGCAGCACGACCGCTATCTGGAAAACTTCATCGATGCCCGCAGCCGCCCTCTGTCGAGCGCGGCCTGGGGCTTTTCCGAGCTGCTGGTCGACCAGGGCCTGCTGGCCCAGGGCAAGCTGGCGATCCTCAGTGCCCGTGGCCTGTTGCCGGACGGCACGCCCTTCGATATTCCCCGTGATGACCTGCCACCGGCGCCTCTGGAAATTCCCGACGACCTGCGCGACGGGGTGATTCACCTGGGCCTGCCGCTCAAGCGTGCCGGTGCCCGCGACACCGTCGACGAAGGCGAGGCGCTGGACGGCGCGCGCTATGTGGCGCGGGTCAGCGAAGTGCGCGACGACAATGCGCCGTTCGAGAATCGCGCACCCCTGGCCCTGGGAGGCCGTGCGCTGCGCCTGCTGCGTGAGGAAGATGGCCTGGGCGATTTTGCCGCGCTGGGTGTGGTGCGCATCCGGGAAAAGCGTGCCGACCGGGCCCTGGTGCTGGACGACAGCTACATCCCGCCGCTGCTGGATGTGGCGGCCAGCAACCCGCTGTCGAATTTTCGCAGTGAGCTGCTGGGGCTGCTGCACCAGCGTGGCGAGGCACTGGCCGGGCGGGTGGTGGCCTCGGCCAATGGCGGCGCCTCGGAAATTGCCGACTTCATGCTGCTGCAACTGGTCAACCGCGCACAGCCGTTGATCGAGCACCTCGGCCAGCTCAGCCCGCTGCACCCCGAGCGGCTGTACAGCGAGCTGGTGGCGCTGGCTGGCGAGTTCGCCACCTTCACCCGCGAGGGGCGTCGCCCCGAGAGCTTCCCGGTGTACCAGCACGATGACCTTGCGGCGACCTTCCAGCCGCTGATGGCATCGCTGCGTGAAGCGCTGTCGATGCTGATCGACAGCAAGGCGGTGGCTATTCCGATCGTCGAGAAAGCCTACGGCGTGCACGTGGCCATGCTCGCTGATCGCAGCCTGCTGGACAGCGCCAGTTTCATCCTTGTGGTGCGCGCCGATGTGCCGGGCGAGACCTTGCGCAGCCGCTTCGGCCAGCAGAGCAAGATCGGTTCGGTGGAGCACATCCGCGACCTGGTCAATCTGCAGTTGCCTGGCATCGGCCTGCTGCCGTTGCCGGTGGCGCCGCGGCAGATTCCGTTCCATGCAGGTTCCACCTATTTCGAACTCGACCGCGGCAGTGAGCACTGGAAGCAGTTGCAACATTCGGGAGGCTTCGCCTTCTACGTCGCTGGCGAGTTCCCTGGCCTGAACCTGGCCTTCTGGGCCATTCGAGGATAAGCCGCGATGCAGCACGACGATCCGCAGGCCAACGACCGCACCCAGTTCATGCCTCGCCCGGGCGGACGAGGCCCGCAGCCGACGGCGGCACCCCAGGCCGCACCACCGCCGCTGAGCGTACCGGCCGAGCCGCTGGCGCCGGGCCAGGGCAAGGGCCTCAATCCGCTGGAGCAGGCGGCCGGTCCGCTGCTGGCAATGCTTACACGACTGCGCAATACCATCGCCCATCCAGCCCCGGCGAGCCTGCGCGCGCAGCTGCTCGCCTACCTGCGCCAGTTCGAGGAGCGCGCCGAGGCTGGCGGTGTACCGCGCAACGAAGTGCTGCTGGCGCGCTATGCCCTGTGCACCGCCCTCGATGAAGCCGTGCTCAGCACCCCCTGGGGCAGTAGCAGCGATTGGGGCAAGCAGAGCCTTTTGATCACCGTGCACAACGAAGCCTGGGGCGGTGAAAAGGTCTTCCAGTTGCTCGAGCATTGCCTGCAGAGCCCGCGCGAGCGTCTGAACCTGCTGGAGTTGCTGTACCTGTGCATCAGCCTCGGTTTCGAGGGCCGCTACCGGGTGATGAACGGGGGGCGTGCACAGCTCGAGGCGCTGCGTGAGCGTACCGCTGCGACCCTGCGCAGCGCACGCGGGGAGATCGAGCGCGAATTATCCCCGCACTGGCGCGGCGTCTCGGTCAGCCGCGATCGTCTGACCCAGTTCGTGCCGCCCTGGGTAGGGCTCGCGGTGGCCCTGGCCTTGCTGCTGCTGTTGCTGTTCGGTCTGCGCCTGAAGCTGGCCTCCGATGCAGAACCCGTATTTCGCGGCATCCATGCCCTGGGTGAAATCCCGGTGCAGGCCATGGACCGCCCGGTGGTGCAGCCCAAGCCGGTCGAGCGCCCGCGCCTGGCAGGTTTCCTTGCCGATGACATCAAGGCCGGTCGGGTCTCGGTGGAAGATGCGGTCGACCGTTCGGTGGTGACCATTCGTGGCGACGAGCTGTTCGCGTCTGCCAGCGCCAGTATCAAGGGCGATTTCGAGCCGCTGATGCTGCGTATCGCCGAGGCGGTTTCCAAGGTGAAGGGCAACGTGCGCGTCACTGGCCACAGCGATAACCAGCGCATCGCCACGATCCGCTTCCCCTCCAACTGGGCGCTGTCCCAGGCCCGTGCCGAAGAGGTCAAGGCAATGCTCGCCGCGCGCACCGGGCAGCCGCAGCGCTTCAGCGCGCAAGGCCTGAGCGACACCGAGCCGCTGGCCTCCAACGACACCGCACAGGGCCGGGCGAAGAATCGCCGGGTCGAAATCACCGTACTGGCGGAGGGCGTCGAGTGAAGGCGTTTTTCAGTTTTGTCATTCGCTGGGTGATCCCGGTGCTTGGGCTGATCGCCCTCAGCCTGATCATCTGGTTCATCGGGCCGCTGCTGGACGTGCTGGCGCCGCCGGCGCCGCGCTGGATTCTGATCGTCCTGCTGTTCGCGGTGTGGATCGCATACCGTACCTGGCGCATCGTCCAGGCGCGTCGCCAAGCCGCCAAAGTGATGGAGAGCCTGGCCGCCGAAACTGCGCCGGATCCTGCGAGCCTGGCCACCGCCGAAGAGCTGGCGACCCTGCGCCAACGCATGGACGAGGCCCTGGTGCTGCTGAAGAAAGCGCGCCTGGGCGGTGACGAGCGCCGCAACCTCTACGAGCTGCCGTGGTACGTGATCATCGGCCCGCCGGGCTCCGGCAAGACCACCGCGTTGGTCAACTCGGGGCTGCATTTCCCGCTGGCGGCACAATTGGGCGAGGGCGCCATCCGTGGTGTCGGTGGCACGCGCAACTGCGACTGGTGGTTCACCGACCAGGCGGTGCTGCTCGATACCGCCGGACGCTACACCACCCAGGACAGCCATGCGCAGGTAGACAAGGCCGCCTGGCTGGGCTTTCTCGACCTGCTCAAGACCCAGCGCTCGCGTCGCCCTATCGACGGGGCGTTCATCGCCATCAGCCTGTCCGATCTGCTGCTGGGCAGCGACGCCGAACGCGCCGCCCATGCGGCGGCGATCCGCACCCGAATCCAGGAGTTGTACAGCCAGCTCGGTGTGCGTTTCCCGATCTACCTGATGCTCACCAAGCTCGACCTGGTGCCGGGCTTCATGGAGTACTTCGACAACCTGAGCAAGGACGAGCGCGCCCAGGTGTGGGGCATGACCTTCGCGCTGGATGACGGGCAGCAGGGCGACGGCCCACTGGCCGGCTTCGACCAGGAGTTCGGCCTGCTCGAACAACGCCTCAATCAGCGTCTGGTCGAGCGCCTGCAGCAGGAGCGCGACCCGGCGCGGCGCGACCTGATCTATGGCTTCGTGCAGCAGTTCGCGGCACTGCGCGGCAATCTCAAGACCTTCCTC
This sequence comes from Pseudomonas machongensis, assembly GCF_034961125.1. Classification (NCBI taxonomy): domain Bacteria; kingdom Pseudomonadati; phylum Pseudomonadota; class Gammaproteobacteria; order Pseudomonadales; family Pseudomonadaceae; genus Pseudomonas; species Pseudomonas machongensis. Next base: position 12,505 of record NZ_JAYFUI010000150.1, read on the forward strand.
GACGGCGTATTCAAACCCAACGCCTTCGAGGCGCGGGCGCTGCTGCGCGGTGTGTACTTCACCAGCGGCACCCAGGAAGGCAGCCCCATCGATCGCCTGATCGGCAGCATGGCGCAGAGCATGGGCCTGGACCGCGCGCACCTGGCGCGCCAGACCGGCACCGGACGCAGCTACTTCATCGAGAAGCTGTTCAGCGCCGTGGCCTTCGCCGAGCGTGGGCTGGTGGGCAGCAACCCCAAGGTCGAGCAGCGCCGCAAGTGGATCACCCGAGGTGCCCTGGCGCTGAGCGTGGCTCTGGTGCTGGTGGTCGGCACCCTGTGGACCCTGAGCTACCGCGCCAACCAGCAGTACATCGCCGAAGTCGACAGCCGCCTCAAACCACTGGGCCAGAGCGTGCAGGAACTGAGCCCGGCGCAGCGCGAGGTGATCGAAGTGCTGCCGCTGCTCAACGCCGTGCGCCGTCTGGCGGACGACCCGCCGGCCTGGGCCGAGGGGCTTGGGTTGTACCAGGGCGACATGCTGGAGACCGAGTCCACCAGCGTCTATCGCAAGCTGTTGATCGCGATCTTCGCCCCGCGGCTGGTCACCCGCATCGAGGAGCAACTGTATGCCGGTGGCCCTTCCGACTATCTGTACGAGGGCCTGAAGGCCTATCTGATGCTGGCCGACGGCGAGCATTACGACGCTGATTTCCTCAAGGCCTGGATCAGTCTCGACTGGGAGCGCCATCTGCCGCGCGATCTGGCTCCCGAGCAGCGCCAGGCACTTGAACAGCACCTGGCGGCGCTGTTCGACAAGCGCCCGCCGAATGCGCGCCTCGACCAACGCCTGATCGACGACACCCGCCGCCAGTTGCAGCAGTTGCCGGTGGCGCAACGTGTGTATGACCGGGTCAAGCGGCAGAAGCTGCCGGCCGGCGTCAGCGATTTTCGCATCAGCGACGCCGCTGGACGTGATGCCGCGCTGGTATTCCAGCGCAAGAGTGGCAAGCCGCTGACCGAGCCGCTGCCGGGGATCTTCACTGTCGAGGGTTATCGCAAGGCGTTTCTCGCCGCCAGCGTCGCCCACAGCGAAACCCTCGCCGAAGAGCGCTGGGTGCTCGGTCGCGAGCTGAGCGAGGCCAGCGATGCCAAGCGCCTGGCGGACGATGTGCGCCAGCTCTACTACCAGGACTACATCCGCCACTGGGATGCGCTGCTGGCCGACCTGGACTTCGTCCCGATCACCAGTGTCGGGCAGGCCGCCGACGTGCTGCGGGTATTGTCCGGCCCTACCTCGCCGATGAAGAAACTGTTGCAGGCGGTGGCCAAGGAAACCGACCTGCAGCAGCCCACCACCCTCGACAAGGCCCAAGCCAAGGTCGAACAGGCCGGTGTCGATCAACTGCGCCAGCGCCTGGGCGGTCTGCTCGGCGACACGCCGATCCCGGGCACTGAGCAAGGTGCGCGTGAGGTGGACCCTGTGACCGCACACTTCGCCGAACTGGCCGAGCTGGTCGAAGGTGGCGAAGGCCAGCCAAGCTCGATCGACGGTCTGCTCGCCGATCTCAACGCCCTGTACGTACAGGTCAGTGCGATGGTCGGCGCCAGTGGCGAAGCCCTGCTGGGCGAGGCCAAGAACCAGGCTCAGGCTGCCTCGCAGAGGGTTTCGCTCGGTGCTGCGCGGCAGCCGAAAGTGGTGCAGAACCTGGTCGGCTCGGTGGTCGGCTCGACCAACGCCATCGTCATGGGTGGCGTACGCAACCAGCTCAATGCCGCCTGGACCAGCGAGGTGGTCAATGTCTACCGCCAGTCCCTCAGCGGTCGCTACCCGCTGACGGCCGGCAGCCCGCGTGATGCGACCCTGGAAGACTTCGGCCAGTTCTTCGGTGTTGGCGGGGTGATGGACAACTACTTCCGCAAATACCTGCAGCCTTACGTCAACACCTCCACGTCGCCGTGGAGCTGGCAGCCAGGGGCGGCGCAGAAGCTGGGGATCAATGCCGGTGTGCTCAACACCTTCCAGCGCGCCGCGACCATCCGCGATGCCTTCTTCCGTAACAGCAGCGGCCTGACGCCAGGCGTGCGTTTCGAGCTCAAGCCGGTGGCGATGGATGCGTCGATCACCCAGTTCATGCTCGACCTCGATGGCCAACAGGTCAGCTATGACCACGGCCCGAGCCGTCCGGTGTCGTTGCAGTGGCCGAACCCGAACAGCATCGGCGTGGTGCGCCTGTCGATCTCGCCCCCTTCGGCCAGTGGCCGCTCGGGGCTCACGCTGGAAGGCCCGTGGGCGTGGTTCCGCCTGCTCGACCAGTCCGACCTGATCGCCGGCGCCTCGCCCGAGCGCTTCAGCCTGCGCCTGCGGGTCGACGGTGCCAGCGTGTCCTATGAGCTGCGTGCCAGCAGCGCCTTCAACCCGTTCCGCAGCCGAGTGGTCAGCGGTTTCAGCCTGCCGGAGCGCCTGTGAACGACGTCGGTTTCTACGGAAAGATGGCCTGCCGCGGCGACTTCGTCAGCCGCGACCTGCCACAGAGTTTCATCCAGCCCTGGGACCAGTGGCTGGCCGCAGGTATCCAGGCCAGCCAGCGACAACTGGGCGAGCAGTGGCTGCAGGCGTACCTGGTCAGCCCGCTGTGGCGCTTTGCCCTGGCCGCGGGTGTGTGCGGGCCGCAGGCGATGATCGGGGTGGTGATGCCGAGCATCGATCGGGTCGGGCGGTATTTTCCGCTGACCGTGGCGCAGGCGCTGGAGCCGCAGGTTTCGGTGGCGGTTGCGGTGGTGGGGGCGGATGAGTGGTTCGAGCAGGTCGAAGCGGCTTTGCTCGGCACGCTGGAGGAAGGTGCGCAGCTCGAGGCATTCGAGGATGCGGTGCGGCCCTATCGCGGCACCACCCCGCTGCCACAGGGGATAGCGAGCGCGCCTGCGGTGGGTGGGTTGCAACGTCTGGCCGCGACCACGCCTGAAGGGCGGGAGCGAGCACTGGCCGAGTGCGCCTGCGAAGGCATGAGCCTGTGGTGGGGCAGGGGCTCGGAGCGGATTGCGCCGGGCCTGATGCGCTATCCGGGCTTGCCGCGCAGCGAGGATTTCGCCGGGTTTCTTCTGGGTAGCGAGGCGGCACGCGCATGACCGACCTGCAGTACACCGCGGCCAGCTACAGCCATGTCGGCATGGTACGCAAGATCAACGAGGACGCTTGCCTGGACCTGACCTGGGCGGGCCTGTGGGCAGTGGCCGACGGCATGGGTGGCCATGCAGCGGGCGACTATGTCAGCAGCCTGGCAGTGGACAGCCTGCGCCGCCTGCCGATGCTCGACTCGCTGGCGGAGTTCGCCGACGAAGTGCGTGACGGCCTGGCGTGGGTCAACCTCACGGTCCGCGAGGAAACCGCGCGCCGTGGCGTGGCGATGATGGGCAGTACCGTGGTGGTGCTGGCCGCACGCGGCGACCAGGCCATCGGCCTGTGGGCCGGTGACAGCCGTCTTTATCGTCTGCGCGGCGGGCGCATCGAGCGCCTGTCCCACGATCACAGCTACGTCCAGGAACTGCAGGACAGCGGCCTGCTCAGCGAAGCCGAGGCGCGGGTGCATCCGCGCGGCAACATCGTGACCCGTGCCATCGGCGTCGAGGACCACCTGGAACTGCAGGCCGTGGCCTTGCAGGTGCGCCCTGGCGACACCTACCTGCTGTGCAGCGATGGCCTGACCAAGACCGCCGAAGACCTCGAGATCGGCGAGGTGCTCAACCATGCCGACCCCTATCAAATAGTACGCAGCCTGGTCCACCTGGGCCTGACCCGAGGCGCGCCCGACAACATCACCGCCGTGGTGGTGAAGGCCAATTGAAGAACATCATGGACATGCAGATCCCCGGATTCGACATCGATGGCGAGATTGGCCAAGGCGCCATGGCCAGCGTCTACCTGGCCACCCAGCGCTCATTGCAGCGCAAGGTCGCGCTCAAGGTGATGGCCGCGAGCCTGGCGGCCGATCCGACCTTCTGCGAGCGCTTCCTGCGCGAAGGCCGCACCCTTGCGCGCCTGGCCCATCCGCACATCGCCACCATCCACGATATCGGCAATGTCGGCGAGCTGTACTACATGGCCATGGAGTACCTGCCCAGCGGCACGCTCAAGGAGCGCATCGCCGCCGGGCTGACGCCGGAGCAAGGGTTGGTCTATGTGCGCCAGATGGCCCAGGCGCTGGGTTATGCCCATGCCCAGGGCCTGGTGCACCGCGACGTGAAACCGGCCAACATCCTGTTTCGTGCCGATGGCAACGCCGTGCTGTCGGACTTCGGCATCGCCAAGTCCCTGGACGATCACACCCAGTTCACCCAGGCCGGTTTCGCAGTGGGGACGCCCAGCTACATGAGCCCGGAGCAGGCGCGCGGGCTTGAGATCGACGGGCGCGCCGACCTGTATGCGCTGGGGGTGGTGCTCTACGAAATCCTCGTCGGCAAGCTGCCCTACAGCGGCACCGATGCACTGTCCACGGCGCTGGCGCACCTGACCGAGCCGCTGCCGGAGTTGCCCATCGAGCATGGGCGCTACCAGGAAATCCTACGCGGCTTGCTGGCCAAGGACCCCAACGAACGCTTCGCCGATGCCGCTGCCTTGTTGGCGGCACTGGATCGCCTGCCGGCCGACGACAACCAGAGCACGGTGATCCGGCCACTGATCGTGCCCCCGGCAACCCCCGAGCTCGCAGGGTTGACGCCAGTGTCCATCGAGATTCCCCAGGCACATGCGCAACCCGAGCCCGTCCAGCGTGAGCCAGAGCAAGGCCGCCCGGCGCCTGTCGTTGCGCCGAAGAAAAAACCCGCGGTGGCGCTGCTGGCGGTGGCCATCGCAGCGGCACTGGGCCTGGCGGCGGGTGGCTACTGGTTGTTCGCCGGTCACGACGAACCCGCCGTCGCCACACCTGTGGCACAGACACCGGCCCCACCCAGCGCGCCACCTCCTGTCGCCAGCACCTCGCAGGACGATCACCGCCCGCTGCTCATGGCGGGCAAGAAGACCCTGTTCCAGCGCGTGCTGACCAAGCCCGGCGCACGCCTGGCCGACACCCCTGGTGGCGCTGCCGGTGACAGCCTGCCGGCCTTCTCGGTGCTCTACGTTTATCAGCGCAAGGATATCGACGGCAAAGCCTGGGTCCAGGTCGGTGCTGCCAGCGATGGTGCGCGCGAGGGCTGGCTGCCTGCAGAGCAGACCAGCGACTGGAAGCAGAGCCTGGTGCTCAAGTTCACCGAACGCTCTGGTCGTGCGCCGGTGATGTTCATGCGTCAGCCCGACGATGTGCAGCAGTTGCTCGACGACAGTTCCCAGGCCCGCGCGCAATTGCTCAAGGCACAGAACGACCCAGCACAGGTACCGCGTGTGCTGGCGCTGGAGCCTGCGGCCAACGCGGTGCCGCAGGACCAGTTCTACCTGATGCCGATCTTCGATTACCGCGAGAGCTTCGACGCCGACGGCCAGCCGGTGCAACTGCTCAACATCGCATCGATCGATCCCGGCAGCAGTGCGGCCGGCAGCACGCCGCAGGCCGGAGGTGTTGCCGGCGCCGGCGACAACAGCTTCCGCACCGGTATCGTGCTGGTGGTGGACACCTCGGTGTCGATGCAACCCTACATCGACCGGGTGCGCCAGGTGGTCAGCGAGTTGCAGCAGCAACTGGCGGCACGCGGTGAGCTGGACAGCGTCAGCTTTGGCCTGGTGGGCTTTCGCAACAGCGTCAAGCGCACGCCGGGCCTGGACTACCTGAGCAAGACCCTGGTCACCCTCGATGAAGGCCGCGACCCTGCGCGCTTTCTCAAGGCCGCGTCGCAGGTCAAGGCCACCACCGTGTCCAGCCATTCGTTCAACGAGGATGCCTTCGCCGGGGTCATGCAGGCGGTCGAGGGCATGGACTGGTCCGGCTACGGCGGGCGCATCGTGTTGCTGGTCAGCGATGCTGGCGCCTTGCGCAAGAGCGATCCCGAGAGCAGTACGCGGATGAACGAAGCCGAGGTGCGTCAGGCGGCGTTGAGCAAGCAGATCAAGATCTACGCCCTGCACCTGCGCACCCCCGCCGGGGTGAAGAATCACGGCTCGGCCGAGCAGCAGTACCGCGTGCTCACCGCCGACAGCAACCCGCGTATCGGCGACCTCTACGTGGGGGTGCCGGGCGGCGATGTGAACGCCTTTGGCGCGCGCGTGCAGGAGATCGGTTCGACCTTCGCCGAGCTGGTTCACCAGGTACGCAACCAGCAGCCGCAGGCCGTGCCGCTGCTCGCTAGTGGCTCCAGCCTCGCCGCCAAGACCCAGGCCGTGGGCTACGCCATGCACATGGACTTCCTCGGCCGCCGCAGCGCCAGCCAGGCGCCGCAACTGGTGAGTGCCTGGACCGCCGACCGTGACCTGACCAACCCGGCGCTGCCGACCTTGCAGGTGTGCGTGATGCTGACCAAGCTGCAGCTCAACGACCTGCAGCAGTCGCTCAAGCTGATCGTCGATGCGGCGCGCAAGACACGCAGCTCGCCGGGCGACTTCTTCAATGAAATCGCCAGCGCCAGTGCCTACATGAGCCGCGACCCGGGCGCGCTGAGCAAGGGCGCCAACCTTGCCCAGGGCGGTGTGCTCGGTGAGTACCTCGAAGGCCTGCCGTATCGCAGCAAGTCGCTGAGCATGACCCAGGACCTGTGGTTGTCGCTGTCGGTCGCCGAGCAGGAGGACTTCATCGACGAGCTCGACTCGAAGATTCGCCTCTACGAAACCTTCCACAACGACATGGCCAACTGGGTGCGCTTCGGCAACGCCGAGCCGGGCGACGCCCTGTACCGTGTCCCGCTGTCGACGCTGCCGTGATGATCAGCCTGCAGGGGGTGCACAAGACGCGCGGGCGCTACCGCCTGGAGATCGGCGATCTGCGTCTGGGCGCCGGTGAGCGGGTGGCATTGGTCGGGCCCAGCGGCTGCGGCAAGAGCACGCTGCTCGACCTGCTGGCATTGGTGCTGGCGCCGGATGCGGCGGACGCCTTCACCCTGGAACTTGAGAGCAGCGTGCAGGATGTTGCCGAGCTGTGGCGTGGTCGTCGGCTCGACCGGCTGGCCGCCTTGCGCAGCCGGCACCTGGGCTACGTGCTGCAAGCGGGCGGGCTGCTGGGCTTTCTCGATGTACGCGGCAACATCCGTCTGCCGCGCCAGTTGCTGGGACTGGCCGACGACGGTGGCGTCGAGCGCCTGGCGGCCGCGCTGGATGTGAGCGACCAGTTGGACAAGCGTCCGGCGGCGCTTTCGCTGGGCCAGCGCCAGCGGGTCAGTTGTGCCCGCGCCCTGGCCCATGCGCCTTCGCTGTTGCTGGCGGACGAGCCGACCGCAGCGCTCGATCCGATCAATGCCGAGCGGGTGATGCAGCTGCTGCTGCGCCAGGCCGAGGCGCATCGGGTGACCTGCATCATCGCCACCCACGACGAGACCCTGGCCCGCGACGCCGGGCTGCGGGTGCTGCGCATGCACTGTCGACGCGATGCCGAAGGCGGTGTCATCGCGACCCTGGGGCAGGCTGCCTGATGCGCCCGTTGCTGATCGCCGGGTTGGCCTGGCAGGACTACCGCACCGACGCGCGACTGTCGGCCTGCGCGGTGCTGGCGCTGGTGGCGGTGATTGCGCCACTGCTGGTGCTGTTCGGCCTGAAGTTCGGCCTGATCGGCAGCCTGACCGAGCGTCTGCAGCGCGACCCGAGTGTGCGTGAGGTCATTCCCTTGGGCGGGGGACGTTTCACTGCCGATTTCATCGCCGGGCTCGCGGCGCGTCCGGATGTCGCCTTCGCCATCCCGCGCACCCGCCAGATCGCCGCCACCGCCGAGCTGTTGCTGCCTGCACAAGGGCGTGGGGTGACGGTCGAGATGTTGCCGACCGCGCCCGGCGATCCGTTGCTCGACGGCGCCGTGGCCCCCGATGCAGCCGACCTGCGCGACGTGGTGCTGAGTTTCACCGCGGCGGAAAAGCTCGGTGCCCGTCCTGGCGATCACTTGCAGGCCAGTTTCAATCGCCAGCGTGCGGGCGAGGTGCAGTGGCGCCAGACCTCGTTGCACGTGCGTGCCGTGCTGCCGCTGGCAGCGTTCGAGCGCGATGCATTGTTCGCACCGCTGGCCTTGCTGGAGGCCGCCGAGGACTACCGCGACGGGCGTGCGGTACCGGCGCTGGACTGGGCGGGCGAGCTGCAGGCCGGTAACGCGACGCGGGTCTACCCGGCGTTTCGCCTGTATGCCCGCACGCTCGAGGACGTCGAGCCGCTGCGCCAGTTCTTCGCCGAACGTCAGCTGCTGGTGTCGACCCAAGCGGCGCAGATCGCCCAGGTGCAGTCGCTCGGGCGCAATCTCGACCTGGTGTTCTGGATCATCGCCGCGTTGGCCGTGGCCGGGGCGGTTGCGGCGGTTGCCGCAGGTGCGGTAGCGGCGGTCGAGCGCAAGCAGCGTGAGCTGGCGGTATTGCGCCTGCTGGGCTTCGGCACCGCCGCGCTGCTGTTGTTCGTGGTGTTGCAGGCGCTGTACAGCGGCCTGCTCGCCGCCGGGCTGGCGGCCCTGTTGTATGCCCTGGCCGAGCACGGCCTGAACCGGCTGTTCATGCAGGTGCCCGGCGAATACGCCGCTCACCTGCTGCCCATGCACTATCTCGTCGCGCTGCTCGCCGTGTTGTCGGCCAGCACCGCTGCCGCCGCCCTGGGTGGCTGGCGGGTGGCGCGGATCGACGCCTCGCAAGGAATTCGTGATGTCTGAACTTCGCCTCAAGGTAGCGGCCTTGATCGTCACCACACTGGGCCTTGTGGCCTGCTCTCCCGCCGATGGCGAGGACAAGCCCCAGGCCTCCGCAGTCAACACCGCCACGCCCGACCCCGCCGCCACCAGCAAGCTGGACAACCCCAAGCCTCTGGCCGACGACGTCAGCTTGCCGCTGCCCTGTGGCGGCGAGATTGTCTTCCGGCATGTCTACGTGCTGGCGCAAGGCAGCCTCGATGACCGCGAGGTCAACTTGGGTTACCCCTTCAGCGAAGGCGAGGCGGGTTACAAGCAGTCGTTCATTTCCGGATATCGCCGCGACTTCATCAATGGCCAGTTCAGCCTGCAGGACCTGTCCCCCGCCTGGCAGAAGCTGGTCGGCGCCAGCCTGCCCAAGGTCGAGGCGGGCAGCCCGCTCAAACCGATGATGTATTTCATCGGCAAGTATGAGGTGACTGCGCGCCAGTATGCCCAGGTCATGGCCCAGGCTCAGTCGCTGGCCAGCGGAGAGGCCGAGCCTGCCTGCGAACCGGTCACCGAGGCCGCCGGTCGCCTGCCCAAGGTCAAGCTGTCGCGCTTCGAGGCCGAGCGCTTCGCTGCGGTGTACAGCGCCTGGTTGATGAAGCACCACCGCGAATTGCTGCCGGTCAGTGGCCGGGGCAGCAAGGCCGAAGATGGCGGGACCGGTTTCGTGCGCTTGCCCACTGAAGTGGAATGGGAGTTCGCCGCCCGCGGCGGTTCGGCGGTCAGCCGCCAGGAGCTCGATGGGCGTTTGTTCCCGCGCAAGGTCGAAGGCAGCGACAGTGACGGGCCGTTGGCCGACTGGGCGGTGTTCAACCAGGTTGCGGGTGGCACCGGACAGGCTGCGCGACTGATGCCGATCGGGACCAAGCAACCCAACCCGCTCGGGATGTTCGATGTGATCGGCAATGCCGCCGAAATGGTCCAGGAGTCGTTCCAGCTGGTGCACGCTGGTCGCCGTCAGGGCGCCTACGGCGGCTTCGTGGTCAAGGGTGGCAATTACCTGGAAGGCGAGACCACGCTGTTCACCGGCATGCGCCGCGAGTATCCGCTGTTCGGTGCCGACGGCACTGAGCAGCGTAACGAGACCACCGGTTTCCGGGTCGCCATCGGTGCCTTGTCGGCGCCGCGTTCGCGCTACCAGGAGCTGTTCGAGCAGTGGCAGAAAGAGGGGCGCCTGGCTGGCCTCACCGACGACATCAATGCCGCCGATGACCCGACCACGCGCCTGGACGGCATCATCGCCGGCGCCAGCGACCCGCGCCTGCAGGCCGAGCTGGGTCTGGTCAACGAAGAACTCAAGCGCAATGTTTCGCTGATCGCCCGCCAGCGTGAGGAAGCGGCCGGCAACCTGATCCAGTCGGCGGCGCTCGTGGCCGAGACCATCAACAACTACAACATCCGCCTGACCAACCTGCAGAACACCCAGGCCAAGGCCCAGGCCTCGGGCGACCAGGCCAGCGCCAGCATGTATGGCGCCGCCATCGCCAACGGCCGCAGCGCGCTGGACGGCGCGCTGGCGATCTACATCGACAACCTGGCCAGCGGCACGCGCTACACCGACGCGGTGATCCAGGCGCAGTTCCAGCGGGTCAAGCAAGAGCTCGAGCGCAAGCCGGTGCTGGGCAAGAGCCTGGAGACCCGCGCCACCCTGTTCGTCCGCCACGTCGGGGAGTACCGCCAGAACCGGCGGGCCGACCCGGCGACGATCCTCAAGGAGCTGCTGGCATCGGCTGCTCCGCGACCTTGAAGAAACCCTGAAAAAAGACCCCGGCCCGCATGAAGCAGGCCGGATCAGCACAACCCGAGAGAGAACCCGACCATGCGCTTGAATCGCACCTCCCTGATCACCGCTTCCAAGGCCCGTGCCGCCCTGCTGCTGGCTGCCGGTTTCAGCAGCGTCCTGCTGACCGGCTGCGCCGGCTCGCCGGTTTCCAAGATCGGTGCAACGACCAAGGTGGAGTACTACCCCAACTGCTACGAGCCGGTGCAGCACCTGCGCTCCACTGACGGCGACATGACTCGCTCGGTCGCCACCGGCGCACTGCTCGGCGCGGTAGGCGGTGCCCTGACCGGCGCCCTGGTGGACGGTGACAACCGTGGTCGCAACGCTGCCATCGGCGCCGCCGGTGGTGCCCTGGTCGGTGGTGCGGCGGGCTACTACACCGAGCGCCAGAAGCAGATCAGCGACGACAAGCAGCGCATCGCTTCCTACGCCGCCGACATCGACAAGAGTGCCGCCGACCTGGACCGCACCACCCAGTACGCCAAGGCGTCCCAGGCCTGCTACCAGCGCGAATTTGCCAGCCTGATCCAGAACCGCAAGGCCAACCGCATCAACGATACCGAAGGCCGCAAGCGCCTGGCCGAGATCGTTGCCGGCCTGAACGAGTCGAACCAGCTGCTCGGCACCGTCAACGGTCGTCTGGGTGAGAACCTGAACAACTACACCCAGGCCTACGAGCAGGACCTCAAGCAGGTGGGCGTGCAGCGTTCGGAAGTGGTGGCCGTGGTCCAGCCACCGAAAGCGACCAGCAAGTCTGGCACCAAGAAGGGCCAGGCTGCGGGCAAGACCAACACCAAAGTGCCGACCGAAGCAGTCGCCACCGAGAAGACCCTGCAGAACGCCACCGGCAAGAAAGCCGAAGCCCAGCAGGTGGCCAAGGCGGGCGTGGATCAGGTCAACAGCATGTGCCGCAACCCGGACATGGGTGACTGGGCACCGGTGCCTTGCCCGAACGTTTGATGGGATTGCAGGGGTGCATCGCGCCCCTTTCGCGACGCAAGGCCGCTTCGGTAGGGAGCGGCTTTGTGCTGTGGACAGGCCAGCCTGTAGCTGAGTAAGGACACGTATTCATGAAAGACCTTCTGGTCAACGAATTGGCCAACACCTCGCAGTTTCTGGCGCAGCAGCGCCTGCAGGGGCGTATCGACCAGCAGAAGCTGTTCAAGGCGATCGAT
>NZ_JAYFUI010000151.1:0-4611 GCF_034961125.1 Pseudomonas machongensis
CGCCTTGGCCATGGTCATGCGCACCAACCTGAAGGACTCGGACCTGGGCGGACACATCTCGAGCTTCGCCTCCAGCGCCACCCTCTACGACATCGGCTTCAACTACTTCTTCCAGGCCCCGACCGAAGAACACGGCGGCGACCTGATCTTCTTCCAGGGCCACGCTTCGCCAGGCGTCTACGCCCGCGCCTTCATGGAAGGCCGCATCAGCGAAGAGCAGATGAACAACTTCCGCCAGGAAGTGGACGGCAACGGCCTGTCTTCGTACCCGCACCCATGGCTGATGCCTGACTTCTGGCAGTTCCCGACCGTTTCGATGGGTCTGGGTCCGATCCAGGCGATCTACCAGGCACGCTTCATGAAGTACCTGGAAGCCCGCGGCTTCATCCCGGCCGGCAAGCAGAAGGTCTGGTGCTTCATGGGCGACGGCGAGTGCGACGAGCCGGAATCCCTGGGCGCGATCGCCCTGGCAGGCCGCGAGAAGCTGGACAACCTGATCTTCGTCATCAACTGCAACCTGCAGCGCCTCGACGGCCCGGTTCGCGGCAACGGCAAGATCATCCAGGAACTCGAAGGCGTGTTCCGTGGCGGTGGCTGGAACGTCAACAAGGTCGTCTGGGGCCGCTTCTGGGACCCACTGCTGGCCAAGGACACCAACGGTGCCCTGCAGCGCCGCATGGACGAAGTCATCGACGGCGAGTACCAGAACTACAAGGCCAAGGACGGCGCGTACGTCCGTGAGAACTTCTTCAACACCCCAGAGCTCAAGGCCATGGTCGAAGACCTGTCCGACGACGAGATCTGGAAGCTCAACCGTGGCGGCCACGACCCGTACAAGGTCTATGCGGCGTACCACCAGGCTGTGAACCACAAAGAGCAGCCGACCGTCATCCTGGCCAAGACCATCAAGGGTTACGGTACCGGTGCTGGCGAAGCCAAGAACACCGCGCACAACACCAAGAAAGTCGACGTCGACAGCCTGCGTCACTTCCGCGACCGCTTCGACATTCCGGTCAAGGACGCCGACCTCGAGAACCTGCCATTCTTCAAGCCTGAAGAAGGTTCTGCCGAAGCCAAGTACCTGGCCGAGCGTCGCGCCGCACTGGGTGGCTTCGTGCCACAACGCCGCGCCAAGAGCTTCAGCGTTCCGACCCCGCCACTGGAGACGCTCAAAGCGATCCTCGACGGCTCGGGTGACCGCGAAATCTCCACCACCATGGCCTTCGTGCGCATCCTGGCGCAACTGGTCAAGGACAAGGAAATCGGCCAGCGCATCGTCCCGATCATCCCGGACGAAGCCCGTACCTTCGGTATGGAAGGCATGTTCCGCCAGCTGGGCATCTACTCGTCGGTCGGCCAGCTCTACGAGCCAGTCGATAAAGACCAGGTGATGTTCTACCGCGAGGACAAGAAGGGCCAGATCCTCGAAGAAGGCATCAACGAAGCCGGCGCCATGTCGTCCTTCATCGCTGCCGGTACTTCGTACAGCTGCCACAACCAGCCGATGCTGCCGTTCTACATCTTCTACTCGATGTTCGGCTTCCAGCGTATCGGCGACCTCGCCTGGGCCGCTGGCGACAGCCGCACCCGTGGCTTCCTGATCGGCGGTACCGCCGGCCGTACCACGCTGAACGGCGAAGGCCTGCAGCACGAAGACGGTCACAGCCACATGATGGCGGGCACCATCCCGAACTGCCGCACCTACGATCCGACCTACGGCTACGAGCTGGCGGTGATCATCCAGGACGGCATGAAGAAGATGACCGAAGAGCAACAGGACATCTTCTACTACATCACCGTGATGAACGAATCCTACCAGCAGCCTGCCATCCCGGCCGGCGCCGAGGAAGGCATCATCAAGGGCATGTACCTGCTGGAAGAAGACACCCGCGAAGCGGCGCACCACGTTCAGCTGATGGGCTCCGGCACCATCCTGCGTGAAGTCCGCGAAGCGGCGAAGATCCTGCGTGAAGAGTTCAACATCGGTGCCGATGTGTGGAGCGTTACCAGCTTCAACGAACTGCGTCGCGACGGCCTGGCCGTGGAACGCGCCAACCGCCTCAAGCCTGGCCAGAAGCCACAGCAGACCTACGTCGAGCAGTGCCTGAGCGGTCGCAAGGGTCCGGTCATCGCCTCCACCGACTACATGAAGCTGTTCGCCGAGCAGATTCGCCAGTGGGTACCAAGCAAAGAGTTCAAGGTCCTGGGTACCGATGGCTACGGTCGCAGCGACAGCCGCAAGAAGCTGCGTCACTTCTTCGAAGTCGACCGTCACTTCGTGGTGCTGGCTGCCCTGGAAGCCCTGGCTGACCGTGGCGAGATCGAACCGAAGGTTGTCGCTGACGCCATCGTCAAGTTCGGCATCGACCCGGACAAGCGCAACCCACTGGACTGCTGAGGAGTAACTTAAGTGAGCGAACTCATTCGCGTACCTGACATCGGCAGCGGTGAAGGTGAAATCATCGAGCTGTTCGTCAAGGTCGGCGACCGCATCGAAGCGGACCAGAGCCTGCTGACCCTGGAGTCGGACAAGGCCTCCATGGAGATCCCGGCCCCCAAGGCCGGCGTCATCAAGGAGCTGAAGGTCAAGCTGGGCGATCGCCTGAAAGAAGGCGACGAGCTGCTGGTCCTGGAAGCCGAGGGCGCCGCTGCGGCGCCTGAGGCTCCGGCCGCCGCTCCGGCTGCTGCTGCCCCTGCGGCCGCAGCACCCGCTGCTGAAGCCGCCCCTGCTCCTGCGCCTGCCGCAGCACCGGCTGCCGCCAGCGTGCAGGACATTCACGTGCCGGATATCGGTTCGTCGGGCAAGGCCAAGATCATCGAAGTGCTGGTCAAGGTCGGCGACACCGTCGAAGCCGACCAGTCGCTGATCACCCTGGAATCCGACAAGGCTTCCATGGAAATCCCATCGCCTGCCGCTGGCGTGGTCGAGGAAGTCCTGTGCAAGCTGGAAGATGAAGTCGGCACTGGCGACCTGATCTTCAAGCTGAAAGTCGCGGGCGCAGCTCCGGCTGCCGCTCCGGCACCTGCTGCTGCCCCCGAAGCCGCCAAGGCCGAAGCTGCTCCGGCCGCCGCACCCGCCGCTGCCGCCCCAGCTGCTGCCCCTGCACCGGTTGCTACCGCACCGGCTGCTGGCAGCAACGCCAAGGTTCACGCAGGCCCTGCCGTTCGTCAGCTGGCGCGTGAATTCGGTGTCGACCTGGGCGCTGTGGCCGCCACTGGCCCGCACGGCCGCATCCTGAAAGAAGACGTGCAGGTCTACGTCAAGGCGATGATGCAGAAGGCCAAGGAAGCTCCGGCAGCCGCCGGCGCGACCGGTGGTGCCGGCATCCCGCCGATCCCGGCCGTGGACTTCAGCAAGTTCGGTGAAGTCGAGGAAGTCGCCCTGACCCGCCTGATGCAGGTCGGTGCTGCCAACCTGCACCGCAGCTGGCTGAACGTGCCGCACGTGACCCAGTTCGATTCCGCCGACATCACCGAGCTGGAAGCCTTCCGCGTTGCGCAGAAGGCCGTGGCGGAGAAGGCCGGCGTCAAGCTGACCGTTCTGCCGCTGCTGCTCAAGGCCTGTGCCCACCTGCTCAAGGAGCTGCCGGACTTCAACAGTTCGCTGGCGCCGAGCGGCAAGGCCATCATCCGCAAGAAGTACGTCAACGTCGGCTTCGCCGTGGACACCCCGGATGGCCTGCTGGTCCCTGTGATCAAGAACGTCGACCAGAAGAGCCTGCTGCAGCTGGCTGGCGAAGCGGCTGCGCTGGCTGAAAAAGCCCGCACCAAGAAGCTGTCGGCCGACGACATGCAGGGTGCCTGCTTCACCATCTCCAGCCTCGGTCACATTGGCGGCACCGGCTTCACGCCGATCGTCAACGCGCCGGAAGTGGCAATCCTCGGTGTTTCCAAGGCGACCATCCAGCCAGTCTGGGACGGCAAGGCCTTCCAGCCGAAGCTGATGCTGCCGCTGTCGCTGTCCTACGATCACCGTGTGATCAACGGCGCTGCCGCTGCGCGCTTTACCAAGCGCCTGGGCGACCTGCTGACGGACATCCGCACGCTGCTGCTGTAATGCTGCACCCCGCCTCCCCCAACCGGGGAGGCGGTACCGATTTCGAGCTGCCACGCTCGTACCTCAACCCCGCCCCTGGCGGGGCTTTTTTTGCCTGGAAACACCCTCCCCATGAAGGGCCGCGAGGCGCACAAGCTTCAGATTTCCCACGCCCAGCCGACAACCTGCATACGCTGCCCCATATGGCCGCTTGCCAGCCCACGGGACATGATGCACCCTTGCTCAACGCGCCGCCGCTTACCTGCGGCATACCGCGCCAACCGCCTTGTTCAAGCGAGTCTTCGATGAAAAGCCAACCCGATGCCGCCAGCCGTGTGGCGGCCGAGGTCGTGACGCAGTTACCCGTGCCCTCGCGGCTCGGGATGCTGCGTTTCGAGCGGCTGAACGAAGCCAGTTGGGCGATGCTCTACCTCGACCCTGGCTGCGATCGCCAGTTCGGCCTGCCCGCGGCCGAGCTCTGCGCTCTGATCGGCTCGCCCTATGCCAGCCTCATGGAGCCTGAAGCGCGCTACAAGCTGCATGACGAGATCCAACTGCAACTGGCGCGGCGCAAC
>NZ_JAYFUI010000152.1:0-14621 GCF_034961125.1 Pseudomonas machongensis
CGTTGAAAGTTTATGTCGCATTTTTGAATGTTTTTGCGTCATGCGCCGTGGTAGCGGCTTGAGCCGAGTCTGAAGCGTTTCAGCCGTGACTGCAACAGAAGGCTTGTGGCCGGCAGTCTGGGACAGAAAAGCCTGCCGCGCATCAGCACAGCAGGCTTTGTCGAGTCCGGGATTCGCTCAGCAACTGGGCGGCGGGGGTGGTGCCGCCCGGAAGGATCAGCGGGCCGTGGCCAGCTCTTGTTGAACGCTGCCGACGGTACGAGGCCAAGGTTTACCAGCCTGGACCTTCGCTGGCAAGTTCTTGATTGCCGCAGCTGCGGCATCGCGGCTGCTGAAGTTGCCGTAGGTTACTACATACAGCGGCTTGCCCTGCAGGGTTTTCTTGAAGTAGCGATAGTCGCCACCCTGCTCCCTGACGAACGACTGGGCAGCGGATTCATTGCTGGTACCGAACACCTGAACCACATAGTTGCCCGGCTTCTGGCCGCTGTACCAGCCACTGTTGCCTGCGCCACCGGCGGCGGGTTTTTCGGCAGGCTTGGCAGCGGGCTTGGCGGTCGCCACCTGGGTCGGGGCCGGCGCTGGCTTGGCGGCAGGCGCAACCGGCTTGACCGGCTGGGTTGCGACAGGCTTTTGCACAGGCGCAACCGGCTGGGCCGGAGCGGGTGCAGGACCGGCGGCGACACCTTGGGGCGGCGCAGTCGTGGTGACGGTGGGAGGAACGGCAGCAGAGGGCGCTGAAGGCTGCAGTGAAGTATCACCGGCAGGGCCCGCCTCGTCGCCATCTCCCATGCCTGCAGCCTGGGCCAGCGGCTCACGCATGACCGGCTGCGACTGTCCTACCAGCGGCAGTGGCATGGGCTGCGAAGAACCGGAGAATTCGACGGTCGGTCCGCCATTGCCCGACTGTCCCAGTGGCAACTGGGCCTGGGCCGCAGGTGCTTCGGTCGGCGCCTTGTCTCCTTTCTTGGGCATCAGGACCGCGGCCGCGACAGCAACCACAACGACAGCGGACAACGCGAGCACATGTTTCTTAGGCATTTTGAACCCCATGGATGGTCGCTTTTCCGTACTGCGGGTAGCGATCATGGCTTCGATCAAGGTATCGCGGGCAACCTGGTTGATGTTTCCTGGCCAGCCGTCGGAGTTTTCGTGGATATCGGCGATCTGCTCGGCGCTGAATACTTCAAGGCCCCGGCCAGCACCTTCCAGGCGCTGCTCCAGATACTCACGAGTCTCTTCTTCGCTGTAGGGGGCGAGCTCGATGATGTGGAAGCGCTCTTCCTCGACACTGAGTTCGTCCAGCCCGGCAATCAGCGAAGGTTCACCGAACAGGAACACATGCGGGCGCCCTTCCGGAACGCCTGCCGCCAGCTCCAGCAACGCTTGGAGTGCCGACTCGTCGAGTTGTTCCGCATCGTCCACCAGCAGATAGACTTCCTGCCCGGTCAACGCCAGCTGGACGACCTGGGAAAGGATTGCCTGCACTTCCGGCTGGGCGACGTTCAACGCCTGGGCTACTTGGCCCAGCACGCTGGCAGCATCGCTTGCGCCGCGCGCGGAAACGACCACGCTCTGCACCGACTGCTTGTTGGTGCTGGCCACCAGGGCCTGGCGCAGCAGGGTCTTGCCGCTGCCAAGCGGGCCGGTTACCACCAGCATCAGGTGGCTGTAACGCGCCAGGTGATGCAGTTGGCCCAGCACCGGCTTGCGCTGGGCAGGGAAGAACTTGAATCCGGGCACCCGAGGTGCGAACGGATCGTGACTCAACTGGTAGTGATCGAGGAACGCCTCATCGGCATGCAAACTGGTCATTGCGCTGTCACAACCTCAAAGCTGCGCCACGATCGCGCGATAATCCGCTGCAAGCGTGGCCTGAAGAATCTCTTTCGGATAGTCGTCGGTGATCACGGCCTCGCCCATCTGGCGCAACAGCACCAGGCGCAGGCGTCCGTCGAGCACCTTCTTGTCGACCGCCATATGTTCCATGAAATGCGCCGGGGTCATTTCCTGTGGAGGCACCACCGGCAAGCCTGCATCCTGCAGCAGGCGAATTCCGCGATCACGCGCCGACTGGTCGATCCAGCCCAGACGCATGGACATCTCCAGGGCCATGACGGTCCCGGCAGCGACGGCCTCGCCATGCAACCATACCCCGTAACCCATGTGGGTTTCGATGGCATGACCGAAGGTGTGGCCGAGGTTCAGGGTGGCGCGCACGCCAGACTCGCGCTCGTCGGCACCGACCACGGCCGCCTTCGCCGCGCAGGAGCGGCGGATGGCTTCGGTCAGGGCCACGGAATCGAGCCCGCGCAGGGCTGCCATGTTGTCTTCCAGCCAGCCGAGGAATGGCTCGTCGCAGATCAGGCCGTACTTGATCACTTCGGCGAGGCCCGCCGACAACTCGCGGGCTGGCAGGGTGCGCAGGCTGGTGGTGTCGATCAGCACCGCGTTGGGCTGATAGAAGGCACCGACCATGTTCTTGCCCAGCGGGTGATTGATGCCGGTCTTGCCACCAACGGACGAATCCACCTGGGACAGCAGCGTGGTCGGCACCTGGATGAAGTCGACGCCGCGCTGGTAGCAGGCCGCGGCAAAGCCGGCCATGTCGCCGATCACCCCGCCGCCCAGCGCGACCACAGTGGTGCGCCGATCATGGCGGGCCGTGAGCAGGGCATCGAAAATCAGCTGGAGGGTTTCCCAGTTCTTGTGGGCTTCGCCGTCAGGCAGCACCACCGGCAGCACCGACCAGGCGCCGAGTGTCTTGCTCAACCGCTCGAGATACAGGGGCGCGACGGTTTCGTTGGAGACGATGGCGACCTGCCGCCCGGCAATGTGCGGCGCCAGCAGCTCGGGCTGGTCCAGCAGGCCCTCGCCAATGTAGATCGGATAGCTACGTTCGCCCAGATCGACCTTCAATGTCTGCATGTATCCCCACAATATGCTTTGGCGCGGCCTTGCCTGAGCGGCCAGCGCGGTAACGTTCAACGTCGCCCCGGCGTTGGCCGCCGAGGATAGTCCCGGCTCAGCGGGGCGGCAACTGCTGCAAACGCTCGAGAATATCGAGCACTACCATGCGCGGCGGCCGTTCGTCGGTTTCCACCACGAGGTCGGCGATTTCGCGATAGAGCGGGTCGCGCGTTTCCAGCAACGCACGCAGCGTGGCTTCCGGGTTGGCGGTCCGCAGCAGTGGACGGTTGCGATCACGTGCAGTACGGCCGACCTGCTGTTCCACCGAGGCATGCAGGTAGATGACACGCCCGCCCCTGTGCAACGCCTGGCGATTGGCCTCGCGCATCACTGCGCCGCCACCTGTTGCGACAACCACGCCGTCGAGCTCGCAGAGTTCGGCAATCATCGCCTGCTCACGATCACGGAAGCCCGGCTCGCCTTCCTTGTCGAAGATCCACGGGATGTTGGCGCCGGTTCGCAGCTCGATTTCCTTGTCGGAATCCTTGAACAGCAGGCGCAGCTCTTTGGCCAAAAGGCGCCCGATGGTGCTCTTACCGGCGCCCATGGGCCCTACAAGTATCAAATTTCGCACAGAATCAACGACTCACAGCAATCGCCCGGTCATTCATGATACGCGGAGTCAGGAAGACCAGCAGCTCAGATTTTTTCTCTTGTAATACATCGCGTCGAAACAGCCGTCCAACATACGGCAGATCGCCAAGAAATGGCACCTTGTCCACTCCATTGTTATGCGACGTCGAGTACACGCCACCAATCACAATCGTCTCGCCATCGGCCACGCGCACCTTGGCATTGACCTCGTTCTTGCGGATCGGTGGCACGTCGTTGAGGGCATTGACGTAGTCTGGCTCGTCCTTGGTCACCCGCACCGCCATGATGACCTTGCCATCCGGGGTGATCTGCGGCGTGACCTCCAGTGACAGCGATGCCTCGCGGAAAGCCACCGAGGTGGCGCCGCTCTTGCTCGACTGCTGGTACGGCACTTCGGTGCCCTTGAGAATACGCGCGGTTTCCTTGTCGGCAGTGACCACCTTGGGCTGGGAGATGACCTCGCCATTGCCGCTTTTCTCCATGGCACTGAGCTCCAGATCAAGCAGCACATCGCCGCGCACCACCCCTACGCCCACGCCTGAGGTCGCCCCCTGCGCGCCAAGATCGACAAACAGCTCACTGCCTGACCGCGCTGGCATACCGCCCAGCTTTGCACCCCAGCGAATGCCGAGCACATTCTCGTAATCGACGTTGGCCTCGACGATCCGGGCCTCGATCATCACCTGGCGCACCGGCACATCCAGATCCGCAACCAGTTGCCGCAACTCAGCCAGGCGCGCGGCAGACTGGGTGGCGATCAGGGTGTTGGTCCGCGAATCCACGCTCAAACTGCCGCGCCCTGCCGCAGGTTCGTCATCCGCGAGGCTCTCCAACAATAGTTTCGCCAGGTCGGACGCATCGGCATGATGAATCGGCAGCAACTCCCGATGCAGCGGCTGCAACTGCGCCTCGAGCGCCTGGTCGATGCGCGCCTCGCGCGACTGCTCGGCGAGCTCTGCGGCGGGGGCCACCAACAGCACATTGCCCTCCTCACGCTTGGCCAGCCCGCGGCTGCGCAACACCAGCTCCAATGCCTGATCCCAGGGCACTTCGTGCAGCCGCAGGGTGATATTGCCCTGAACCGTGTCACTGGCCACCAGGTTGATGCCGGTATAATCGGCGAGCACCTGCAGCACTGCACGAACCTCGACGTCCTGGAAATTCAGCGAAAGCGGCTCACCTTTGTACAGGGGCTCCGTCATTGCCCGTAGCGTCAGCAGCATCGCCACGACGCCGATCAGCAGTCTTTTCACGTTCGCTCCTTGCGCCTGCGGGCCGGCTCAACGTCAGGTAGCTTGAGCGCTCTTGCCACTCGCCACCGTTGAACAGCCGCTCCCTGATCTCGACCTGATCCTGGTCGACCTTTATGACTTCACCCTCTTCACGCCCCAGGCGCTCCCCCTTGGCAACCCGGTAAACACGCCCGGCCCAGCGCACCAGCGCCTGGGATTGCCCCGCGCGGGACAGGCTGCCCACCATCTCCAACTGCTCCAGCGGCACCCCCGCCAACCCCTCCGTATGCCGACGCGACGACCAGGCTGCAAATGGGTCCAGCGCGGGCGTCCGACCGATGGGCCGAGCGGGCTCATCGGCCAGCGAAGCCGGCATTGGCAGTGCCTCGCCGGCATGAAATGCCTGCACCCACACATGAAGCTGCAGCAACCCCGGCCGTTCTGTTGCAGGCTCCAACTGCAAACGGGTCACCCGCAGCAGGCGCAACTGGCCCAGCCACTCGTCCAGCCAGGGTCGCAGGGCGGCATAGCGCCCACTCACCTGCATCTGCAAGGACACCTGGCGGTAACCCGGCCCCTCGACTTCTTCCTCCACGTCGAGGCGCTCGAAGACCAGGCCGTAGGTGCGCCCCGACACGGCCAACTGGTCGAGCAGATCGCTCATGCCCTCGCCGCCCGACAATCGCCAACGCGCATCCCGCAGCCGCTTCGCCTCGCTCGCCAGCGCCACCTCGGCGTCATCCAGCGCCAGCACCTGTTGCTCCCGCGCCTGCAACAGCTTCCGCTGCTCGACTTCGCTCGCCACGCCTTGTCGGTAGGCTGCGCGCACCTCCTGCAGACGGAACTGATAGCCGCAGGCAAGCACCAGCGACACACCAATGACTACAACCGCGCCCCTGTACATACGCGAGCGCCCCGCCATCTCGTGCCAGACGAGCATCTCAGCGATACGCATGTTCAGGAGGCCACCACCCGGGCCACGAGTGAGAACGCATCGCCACCGGCCCGCGCCAAGACGTGCTTGAGTTCAAGGTCCAGGAGTATCGGCGAGCGCTGCAGGTCGCGCATGAACTGGGCCAGCACCGCAGGAGAAACCGCTAGGCCATTGATCTGCAGCCGGTCGTCCTGCACGTCCAGGCGGGTCAGTTGCATCCCATGCGGAATCGCCAGTTCGATCTCGATCAACAACTGCGGTACTCCTTGCTGCGAGGAGCGCAGCGCACCGAGCGCATCGACCTGCCTACCCAGGCCCGCGCGCGCCTCACGCAGTTGCTCGAGGCGTGCTACTTGCCCATCCAGCAACCGGAGCTGTTGCTGACGCTGCAAACCGGCAGCGGCTTGCTGCTTCAGGCGCAGATGGGCGAACCGATCAACCAGCATGACCACGACAAACGCTGCGAACAGACTGCCCAGAAACACCAGTCTGAAGTTGCGCAGCTCCACCAGACGCTGGCGCTCACGCCATGGCAGCAGGTTCAGGCGCAGGCTCATTGCGTACCTCCCAGGGCGAGGCCGAGGGGCAGGACCATGGCGCCGCAGCGGTCTGGCAGCGAAGCCGCATGGACCCGCTGCGGACAAACCCGCTCACAGGGGAATCCGAAATGCCGCGCCAACGACCGCACGCAAGCGTCCGTCGCCGCCCCGCCGCCGACCATCAACCCTGCGCTCAGCTCGAACGGAGGATCCCCCTCCAGCAAGCTCTCGAGATGCGCCAGAAACTCGGCCGAACCCACGCCAGGCTCGATCCTCTGCGCCTTTCGCCAAGGCAGGGGTCCATCGGGCCAGCCATGCAGGGTCAGGCTGTCGGCTTCGACCTGCAGCAGCGGCCGGCAGCTGTCGGTGGCCTGCAAGCGACGCAGCGCCAGACTGTCCACCTCGACGACAACCACCTCCAGGCCTGCCGCCTCGAACGGCTGCAACAGCGGCGCCAGAACGCTCTGGCGAGCGGCCCCGACCAGCACATCGAGCATGTGGGGTGCCTGCTGGGAGATGCCCAGCACCTGAAAGTCCAGGGCCAGATCGTCAATCGGGAAAGGGAAAAGGCGCTCGGCATCGGCAAGCAGATGCGCTTCTCGTTCAGGCTCCGCCAGTGCGGCGGGCAACTGGCCCACCTTGCAGATCACCTGCGAGCCCGGCACCGCCAACGCAACCCGTCGAGACCGGCTGCCACAACGGCGCCACGCCTGACGCAGGGCCATGGCCTGCACTTCGGTATCGCCACCACCCCGCAAAGCCCCCCGGATTGGCTCGACCACCCAGGCAGCCACCTCATGGCGCCCTCGTCGCCGCTGCAACTCAAGAATCCTCACGGAATCGGAGGCAATTTCCACCCCCAATACTGAACCGGCATCCCTGCCAAAGCGTCCAAGCATCGCTGCTCCTTATCATGACCGTGGCAAACCCTTGCCATCCGGGGCGATTGCGCCCATTGCCCCGACCGACCGATGACCCGGCGGGGCGAAAATGCTTATAATGCCCAGCGTTTTTTCCCGTCCGCCGGGCCTGCGTGCACTCCACTTCTCAACCTGGACACCCAAAAGCCTTGATACGTCTGCTGAAGTTCTTCTGGTGGTCTTTCGTCGCCGTCATCTGCGCGCTCGTGCTCGGTCTGAGTGGTGCGTTTCTGTATCTTAGTCCCAGCCTGCCTTCGGTCGACTCGCTCAGAAGCATCCAGTTGCAGATCCCCCTGAGGGTGTACAGCAGCGACGGCAAACTGATTGCCGAGTTTGGCGAAATGCGCCGCTCGCCAATCCGTTTTGCGGAAATTCCCCCACAGTTCATCCAGGCGCTTCTGTCAGCCGAAGACGACAATTTCCTCAATCACTACGGGGTCGACCCGAGCAGCCTGATGCGCGCTGCGACCCAACTTGTGAAGTCTGGTCATATCCAGACCGGCGGCAGCACCATCACCATGCAGGTGGCGAAGAACTTCTTCCTCACCAGCGAGCGCAGCTTCTCGCGCAAGACCAACGAGATCCTCCTGGCGCTGCAGATCGAACGTGAGCTGACCAAGGACGAGATCCTCGAGCTGTACGTCAACAAGATCTACCTGGGCAACCGCGCCTACGGCATCGATGCCGCCGCGCAGGTGTACTACGGCAAGTCGATCCGTGATGTCAGCCTGGCGCAGATGGCGATGATCGCCGGCCTGCCCAAAGCCCCTTCGCGCTTCAATCCGCTGGCCAACCCGGTGCGTGCCAAGGAGCGCCGCGACTGGATCCTCGGCCGCATGTACAAGCTCGGCAAGATCGATGAGGCAAGCTACCAGGCCGCCCTCGCCGAGCCGCTGAACGCCAGCTATCACGTACCGACACCTGAGGTGAATGCACCGTTCGTCGCCGAAATGGCGCGCGCCGAGATGGTCGGACGCTACGGCAGCGATGCCTATACCGAAGGTTTCCGGGTCACCACGACCGTGCCCAGCGACACGCAGGAGATCGCGAACAAGGCAGTTCTCAACGGCCTCTCCCAATACGACGAGCGCCATGGCTACCGCGGCCCCGAAGCGCGCTTCCCGGGCAAGACCCGCAACGCCTGGCAGCAGGAACTGGGCAAGCAACGCACCCTCGGCGGCCTGGAACCGGCCATCGTCACCCAGGTGGACAAGACCGGCCTGAAAGTCATGACGCGCGGCGGCCAGGACGAAGACGTCGCCTGGGACACCATGAAGTGGGCCCGTCCATTCATCAACAGCAATGCCCAGGGGCGCGCGCCTCAGTCGCCGGCCGATGTCGCGCAGATCGGCGACCTGGTGCGCCTGCAACGCCTGGACGACGGCAAGCTCAAGTTCAGCCAGGTGCCGGGCGCCCAGAGCGCACTGGTCACGCTTGACCCGAACAGCGGTGCAATCCGCGCCCTGGTCGGTGGCTTCTCGTTCGAGCAGAGCAACTACAACCGCGCCATGCAGGCCAAACGCCAGCCAGGCTCCAGCTTCAAGCCCTTCGTCTATAGCGCCGCACTGGACAACGGCTACACCGCCGCCAGCCTGGTCAACGACGCACCGATCGTGTTCGTCGACGAATACCTCGACAAGGTCTGGCGTCCGAAAAACGACACCAACACCTTCCTCGGTCCGATCCGCATGCGCGAGGCGCTGTACAAGTCGCGCAACCTGGTCTCGATCCGCCTGCTCCAGGCGATGGGGGTCGACCGCACCATCGACTACATTGCCAAGTTCGGCTTCAACAAGCAGGACCTGCCGCGCAACCTGTCGCTGGCACTGGGTACCGCAACGCTCACCCCGATGGAAATCGCCACCGGCTGGAGCACCTTTGCCAACGGCGGGTACAAGATCAACCCCTACCTGATCGAGCGCGTCGAAAGCCGCAACGGCGAAACACTGTTCACTGCCAACCCGGCGCGCGTTCCCCAGGGCAATCAGGACCAGGCCGGAATCGCCGCGCCCGAAGAGCCGATCACCACGCTCCCACAACCGGGCACCGCACCTTCGGCACTGGGCCAGATCGCCCCGCCGCCGCAAACGCCGGCCATTGCCGAGCGCATCGTCGATGGCCGTACCACCTACATCCTGACCAGCATGCTGCAGGATGTGATCAAGCGTGGCACTGGCCGTCGCGCCCTGGCCCTGGGCCGCAGCGACATCGCGGGCAAGACCGGTACCACCAACGAATCCAAGGATGCCTGGTTCTCCGGCTACAACGCCGACTACGTGACCACGGTCTGGGTCGGTTTCGACCAGCCTGAAACACTTGGTCGCCGAGAATATGGCGGCACCGTTGCACTGCCGATCTGGATGGACTTCATGGGCCCGGCACTCAAGGGCAAGCCTGAACACGCACCGGCAGAGCCGGAGGGTATCCTCAGCCTGCGCGTGGATCCGGTCAGCGGTCGCGCGGCGACACCAAGCACGCCGAACGCCTACTTCGAGCTGTTCAAGGCCGAGGATTCACCACCATCGGTAGACGAGCTGGGCAACGGCTCAGCACCAGGCAGCCCGCTGCCGGCCGATGAGGCGGCGCCGATGGATCTGTTCTGAGTAGCGATCTGAACCTGTAGCAGCGGCCTTGTGTCGCTTCTACAGGTGGAGCGGTCATCTGTAGAGCAACGGCCAACAAAAAGCCCCGACTCTTGCGAGCCGGGGCTTTTTCATGTCGCTACAACGGGATCAGCCGTTGAACACGTCATCCACGCTCTTGAGCGGGTAGTGCTTCGGATACGGCAGGGTCGCCACACCGGATTCGATGGCGGCCTTGGCCACGGCATCGGAAACGACGGTGATCAGGCGAGCGTCCAGCGGCTTCGGAATGATGTACTCACGGCCGAACTCCAGACCTTCAACACCGTAGGCCTCGCACACTTCCTTCGGAACCGGCAGCTTGGCCAGGTCTTTCAGGGCGATAGCGGCGGCAATCTTCATCTCTTCGTTGATGCGCTTGGCGCGAACGTCCAGGGCACCACGGAAGATGAAGGGGAAGCCCAGAACGTTGTTGACCTGGTTCGGGTAGTCGGAACGACCGGTGGCCATGATCACATCGCTGCGGGTGGCGTGGGCCAGCTCTGGAGCGATTTCCGGATCCGGGTTCGAGCAGGCGAACACGATCGGGTTGGCAGCCATCGACTTCAGGCCTTCCGGGCTCAGCAGGTTCGGGCCGGACAGGCCAACGAACACGTCAGCGCCTTCCAGCGCGTCAGCCAGGGTGCGCTTGTCGGTGGCGTGAGCGAACTGCGCCTTGTACTGGTTCAGGTCGTCGCGGCCAGCGTGGATGACGCCGCTGCGGTCGATCATATAGATGTTCTCGACCTTGGCGCCCATGCTGACCAACAGCTTCATGCAGGAGATGGCGGCAGCGCCGGCACCCAGGCAGACGATCTTGGCGTCTTCGAGCTTCTTGCCTGCGATTTCCAGGGCGTTGATCATGCCGGCGGCCGTCACGATGGCGGTGCCGTGCTGGTCATCGTGGAAGACCGGGATGTCGCACTGCTCGATCAGGGTACGCTCGATCTCGAAGCACTCAGGTGCCTTGATGTCTTCGAGGTTGATGCCACCGAAGGTGATGGAAATGCGGCGAACGGTGTCGATGAAGGCCTGCGGGCTTTCCGACTCGACTTCGATGTCGAACACGTCGATACCGGCGAAACGCTTGAACAGAACACCCTTGCCTTCCATGACTGGCTTGGAAGCCAGCGGGCCGAGGTCACCCAGGCCGAGGATGGCGGTACCGTCGGAGATCACAGCGACCAGGTTACCCTTGCCGGTGTATTTGTAGGCCAGCTCTGGATCACGGCCAATTTCGCGTACCGGCTCGGCGACGCCTGGGCTGTAGGCCAGGGCAAGGTCACGGGCGGTGGCGGTTGGCTTGGAGAGTTCGACGCTCAGTTTCCCCGGGCGAGGTTGAGCGTGATATTCGAGAGCGGCGGTTTTCAAGTCTGACATGGTGGGCATTCCGCTTGTTTACTGTTCTGACGGACCGCCGAGGATACGCAAAGAGCCGGGAGGCGACAAGACTGCCCGGTCACATGTGTCAAGGCCCTTGGCCTACGACTTTACGCTACAACCCGCGGGGCTTACGGCCTTGAGTGTGTACAATCCAAACCAATAATGTCTACAACTATTTTTTCACCGAAACCTGCTCCAACATGCTCGGATCGCTCAGCGGCAACAGCCAGCGTCGCTGCCCAGGCTTGAGCCCGCCCTTGCGGGAACGGTCCAGCACCCAGCCGCGCGCCTCGACCTGACGCCCCTTGAGATTATCGAAGAAACCGTCGGGGAAGGCGCGTTGCAGACGAGCGGGAACCTGCAGCACCACAGCCTCGTCAAGCTCCAGCCAGACGCCTCCTCGATTGCGATCGATCGCGCTCACCCTGCCGCCGATCACAGCGAACCCGGATTGCCTCAGGCGCCCCGCTGCGATGACCGGCGACTGCCGCCAGAGCCCGAGCCTACCTGTGCGTGCGGCCTGTTCGGCCTGTTGCTGGCAACCAACCAGACGCACGTTGGGTGCCACCGCAACGCGATAGGCCAAGCCTTCACTGAGCAACCGTGCCTCAAGATTGTCGCCATTGCGGCCATAGATGTGCGCCAAGGTGCGCCCGTACTTGTCCCTGGGCTCCACACCCGGCACCAGCCCCACCCGGCCATCACTGGCCTGCACCAGTGCCTCCAGCCGCCGCCTGGCCGCCTCGGCATAGGGCTCGCTGGTGCGACCTTTGCGCCCGATCTCGGGCGCATTGATACCAATCAGCCGCACGCTGCGGCCATCCCCCAGACGCACGGTATCGCCATCGACGACCTGACGCACCGTCACTGGCTGCACGGCCTCGGGCACCGGGCAGAAGGCCTGCGCGGGAACATGCCAGATTGCGCCCACAAAAAAGGCGCCCACGAGGGGCGCCTTCTTTTGCAGCAATGCGAAACCCGAAGGGCTCGCCGTGCGCATGATTACTTCTTGGTACCGAACATACCGAAGCGATCGGCGAACTTCTGTACGCGACCACCGGTGTCCAGGACTTTCTGCTTACCGGTGTAGAACGGGTGGCAGAGGTTGCAAACGTCGATCGCCAGGGTGTTGCCCAGGGTCGAACGGGTTTCGAATTTGTTGCCGCAGCTGCAGGTGACAGCAACTGCTTCGTAGTTCGGATGAATATCGGCTTTCATGGTCACTTCCTCGAGCTGCGTGCCGCCACCCAACACCAATTGTTGAATACCGCACGTAATTAGGCGGCGAATAATACCAGACCGTCAGGCCAGCGCAAGTTGTCGCTTGCACCGGCCGTCGTCTGCTAGGCTCGTGCGATTCCCGACCAGCTACGAAGACCTGCCGCGTGTCCGACGTCATCCTGCGCCTTGCCCTGCCCTCGCCCCTGCGTCGCTTGTTCGACTACCGGGCCCCGGCCGCCATGGCACGCCAGCAACTGACACCCGGCATGCGCATCCGCGTACCGTTCGGCCGTCGCGAGATGATCGGCGTGCTGGTGGAGGTCTGCGAGCAGAGCGAAGTCCCCGCCGACAAGCTCAAGCCAGCGAGCATGCTGCTCGACCCGGTCTCGCCGCTGCCTCCGGCACTGTTCAAGCTGTGCCTGTGGACCGCCCACTACTATCAGCACAGCCTGGGCGACACCCTGAGCTGGGCACTGCCGGTGTTGCTGCGTCAGGGCGAAGCAGCCGAAGTGCGCCAGGAGCGTTTCTGGCATGCGACCCCCGGCGCGCGCCTGGACGACCCACGTATCGCCCGGGCACCGCGCCAGAAAGAGGCCTTGCAGACCCTCGCCCAGCACCCTCATGGCGTAGCCCACAGCGTGCTGGCCAAACTCGGGCTGAACAAAGATAGCCTCGACCTGCTGCTGGCCAAGGAACTGGTGCAGGTCGAGGTGCGCCGGCACCTGCCGGCGCCACGCCATGACCGCTGGCTGGCCCAGCCGGAACTGCCGCTCAACGAGGAGCAGAGCGCTGCCTTCCAGGCCGTGCGCGCAGGCTTCGGCAGCTTCCACGCCTTCCTACTGGCCGGTGTCACCGGCAGCGGCAAGACCGAGGTCTACCTGCAGCTGATTCGCGAAACCCTGGAGGCCGGGAAGCAGGCACTGATCCTGATCCCCGAGATCAACCTCGGCCCGCAGACCCTGGCGCGCTTCGAGCAGCGCTTCAATGCCCGCATCGCCCTGCTGCACTCGGCCGTCAACGACCGCGAGCGTCTGGATGCCTGGCTCGCTGCCCGCGATGGCGAGGCCGACATCATCATCGGCACACGTTCGGCACTGTTCACGCCCATGAAGAACCCGGGCCTGATCATCATCGACGAAGAGCACGACGGCTCCTACAAACAACAGGAAGGGCTGCGCTATCACGCCCGCGACCTGGCCGTGGTCCGCGCGCACCAGGAGAACATCCCGATCCTGCTGGGCTCGGCGACACCCTCGCTGGAAAGCCTGCACAACGCCCACAGCGGGCGCTACGGCCTGCTGCGCATGAACCAGCGCGCCGGCGGCGCCCGCCCGCCGCGCTTCATGCGCCTGGATGTGCGCAGCCTGCCGCTGGACAGCGGCATCAGTGGCCCACTGCAGCAGGCGATCGGCCAGACCCTGGCAGCCGGTCAGCAAGTGCTGGTGTTCCTCAACCGCCGCGGCTTCGCCCCGACGCTGCTGTGTCACGACTGCGGCTGGCTTTCGGAATGTCCACGCTGCGATGCACGCATGACCGTGCATCAGCGCTCCGGCGTGTTGCGCTGTCACCACTGTGGTTACGACGAACGCCTGCCCCTGCAATGCCCGCAGTGCGCCCACGTCGACCTGCGCCCGGTCGGCGCCGGAACCGAGCGCGCCGAAGAGCGCCTGAAGACCCTGTTCCCCGATTACCCCGTCCTGCGCGTGGACCGCGACAGCACGTCGCGCAAGGACGCCATGCACCACCTGTTCACCACCATCCAGCGCGGCCAGCCGAGCATTCTGGTCGGCACCCAGATGCTGGCCAAGGGGCATCACTTCCCGCGGGTAACCCTCGTGGCCATCCTCGATGCCGATGGCGGACTGTTCTCGGGTGATTTCCGCGCCAGCGAGCGAATGGCGCAGTTGATCGTCCAGGTCGCAGGCCGCGCCGGGCGGGCCGAGGAGCCTGGCAAGGTGATCGTGCAGACCCACCTGGCCGAGCATCCACTGCTGGTGCAACTGACCGAGCAAGGCTATTTCGCCTTCGCCGAGCAAGCCCTGAGCGAGCGGCGCGCCGCCGGCCTGCCGCCCTTCTCGCACCTGGCCCTGCTGCGCGCCGAAGCGCACAAGCCAGGGCAGGCGGAAGCCTTTCTCGACGAGGCCTGCGCCGCCGCCGAGGGTGTGCTGGCAGAGCAGGGCTTGAGCGGCATCGAGCTGCTCGGCCCG
>NZ_JAYFUI010000153.1:0-6220 GCF_034961125.1 Pseudomonas machongensis
ACAACCTGCAGGCAGCGTTGCAGACGACGGGCAATCCCCAGGTCATGGGTGACGATGATCAGGGTGACGCCCTGCTCACGGTTGAGAGCCAGCAGCAGTTCGATGATGTCTTGTGCAGTCTGGCCATCGAGGTTGCCGGTGGGCTCGTCGGCGAGCAGCAGTTGGGGCTCACCGACGAGGGCGCGGGCAATGGCCACTCGCTGGCGTTGGCCCCCGGAGAGCTCTGCCGGGCGGTGGTGCAGCCGTTCGCCGAGGCCTACCCGCCGCAACTGCTGGCGCGCCGCCTCCCGTGCCGAGTTGCGTGGCTCGCCACGGTAAAGCAGCGGCAAGGCGACATTGTCGAGGGCATCCAGACGCGGCAGCAGGTTGAAGCCCTGAAAAACGAAGCCGATGTGCTGGTTGCGCATCACTGCGCGGGCGCCATCCGTTGCCAGGGTCATGTCGCGGCCTGCCAGATGGAGTTGTCCGTGGGTGGGCTGGTCGAGCAGGCCGATCAGGCTGAGCAAGGTGCTCTTGCCCGAGCCCGAGGCGCCAACGATGGCGCAGCTTTGGCCGGCCTCGACCGACAACGAGACATCACGCAGCACGGGCCGCGCGGCGCTATGGGAGCTGTACGCATGCGTCACGCCTTGCAGGCGAATCAGCGTCTGGTTGGGTGACTCAGGCATCCATTGCCCACGATCCTTGGGAATCTGTCCAGGTACCCCACTCAACACGATGGGCACCTGGTTGAATAAATTCAGGTGTCTTGCGTTGCTGTCTTGTCGGTGTGCTCAAGGCGTTTTGCCAAGACCAGATCAAGGAGCGATTGCAGTTGATCCTTGCTGTGCGATTGTTCTTTTTCGGCGTACTGGATGAGTTTGTTCAAATCGTGTTCGTAGTTGTCGGGAAGCTGGGCTTCCATGATTGGCGGCAGGCCCTTGTAATAATCCAGGATGCCCTGAAGGGTTTTAGGTGACATGTGCCCGTCGCGGTTGTATTCGTCCATCAACTTCTGCGAAACCGCTCTGGACCAAGCCTCTTCCTGCGCACCGGTCTCCACCAGCGCTGCGCGCCGTTCGTTGATGGTGAATGCACCGCTGTCGTCATGAACGATCAGAGAAAGTTGTTCCATGGACATGCCCGCGAACGGGTTGGAACCTTTGTTGTTCAGGAAGGCGGTTGCCTGACGTGCTTGCTCGAGGCGCTGTGGGTCGTCCGAAGCGGGCGTTTCGGCATCGCGTTCGACCTTGGACTGCTCGAACGCCGGGCTGTGAATAGCGCGGGTTACCTGCTCGGCGATGGCTTTCAGGCCGCTACGGTCAGTGCTGGCGTCGCGCTTTGCCGCCCGTGCTGCTGCGTCGCTGAGCAACTGCGCCAGTGGCGAGATGCTCGCGTTATCCGAGCTGCCCGTTTTCTGGGGCGCCGCGACCGAGGCCGTGGCGTCAGGCTTTTCATCTGGCTTGCCAGTGCCTTGAGTCGCGTTGAGGGTTTTTACCTGTGACGCCGGCAGGCTGTTGACACCATCCATGATCGTCTCCGTATCTCTCTGGGCAGCGGGGATGCTGCGTCTGATTTGGACCCGTTCTGCCCCGGATCGCTCCGGGGCAGAACGTTCAGCGACTTACTTGATCGTGAATTCGACGTTCCACGAATAGTTCGACAGGCTGGTCGAGGTGATGGTTGCGGTGCAGCGAGCGCCGCCGCTGGCATCGGCATCCTTGGTCCATTTCGGGATCTTGGTGATGGTGCCACCCAGCCCGCCCGGGGCAATCGTGTTGACGAACGAGGTACGGAACACGCAGGACTTGCCGCCGATGGCGTAGCGCACGAAGGCGGTGGTGATGTCTGGGCTCAGGGGGCCGGTCACGACGAAGGTGAAGGCCTGGTTCGGCAGGATCGAATCCTTGGGCTTGGGCGTTGCGCTGGCGTTGGTCAGGGCTTCGTTGTTGCCGATCATCGAGTACTTGGCTTCGGCAGTGCCCAGATTCTTGACGGTGATCTGCACGGGAGGGCCTGCATGCGCTGCACCGGCAGCGAACAGGGAGGTAACGGCCAGGGCCGCGAAGATCCGTTTCTTGAATTGCATAGCGTATTTTCCATGTGTTGACATTTTCGTATGTCGCACGACGGACAACAGTCCGCCTTGCCCGGTCTGCAGCGTTACGGCAGCTGCATGTCCTTTCCGGTCACTTTGCATCGGTGCCTTCCATGGGTTAGCTCGACTTGCGCAAAGTCCAGCTAAATAAATCCTTCCAGTTGAGGCAGTTAACGGCACAGGGAGGGAATACTTTAGTGACGGATTCTTGCGCGGCCTGAGACTTCAGCTCATTGAAGCGTGCTCGTGCAGCATTTGCCTGGGCCTCGATGCCGAGGCGGTATCGAGGCTTGCTCGTAAGGTTTCAGACGCCAGCGTTGCGGCTGACTTCAAGATCATTCAACAACGCCTTGGCCAGCGCGCTGAGGTAGTGCAGGGCGGTGATTGCCGCGGGGTTTGCCTCCCCTGTGAACTGATCGCTCAGATCACGTGTACAGCCCACCAGCACTGAGATTTCTTCGATGGCGCGCTCATAGGGGACACCGGGCTGTACGCGGAACATCTCGAGAAAGGTGGCAACACCTGCGGTGGTGCGGCCGGATTGGTTACCGCTCATGTTCATCACTCCTTGACGGGCTCAGGGTCACATCCGGTTCAGCGCATGTTCGATCAGCGCGCGAGCCGTTTCGGCGGAGTGCGCGGCGTTCGACAGCATGTGCAGGCCGGGTACACCGGCATAGGTGCGACAGTGTTCGTCGATGGTTTCGGCGACACCGCGCAACAGCTCGCTGGCGTGGGCCAGGGCGTCGGGAGGGGTCATGTCGGTGTGGATGGAAAAGTAGGGGTTGTTGATGAGCTTGAGGCGGGGTGGGTCGGGGACGAGTTTCTTCATGGTCTAACTCCGTACGATTATCTGGAGCGACCACCGAGCATCTTCTCACGGATAGAAGGGTGGCAGCCGTGCACGAGGTGAGAAGAACCGTGGTACGGCGCACGGCCAGACCGAAGTCTGCACGCGCACGGCTGCCATGACAGGATTGCCGTCTAGCCATACCCGGGCTTCTCACACCCGATCGCCAATGTGGGCGACCCAGCGAAGTTATCCCTGAGGCATTTCCCCGACAATTAAGAGGCTTCCGCAAAGCGCGTAGGATACTTCCTAGTCGCGCGCAATCGAAGGTTTTAGCAGCATGTTCGGACTTGTCGTACGGTCAAAGCCAGCCGCAAAATTCAGCCATGCGTTGCACAGGCATGAGTTTCACCGGTAATGCGATGCTGAGCGGTGAGTGAGAAAGCAGGCAGTGTTAGGACCGGCAATGCATCATGACAAACGAGGAGATCTGGCCCTCGAAGACGCTTTCAGAACCTTGATGCAACAGGTCAGCGTAATGCGGGAAGCAGGTATACCGCTCAAACAGGTCAAGCATGCACCTGCCTTCAGCTTCCTGCTAACCCCAAAGCAATTGGATAGGGTAAAGAAAATATGCCAACTGAAAGGCTGGCCTGTACCCAACCAGCGTGGAATCCTCATCGATCTGGAGGCTGTAGCTCATCCTATGGCTTCGCGCGGGTCCAAGGATAATTGCAGCGCAGCAGAAGTCCTGGCCATTTTGGTAGCGGCCTACTCAGCTTACAGCCAGATTGGGTTGAACAAGCCCAAGCATTCCCAAGCCATAGTCTTCAATACAGGGCGTCAGGTGGTGGTGGGAGGGGGCAGATTTTACGCGGTGGCTGTAGTAGAAGTGCGCGTTGACGGCGCCAGAAGGTACTTGGCCCCGGTCACCGCGTATCACGCGACCGAGGCCAAGATTCGGAATATCAAGTGACTACGCGGAAGGACGGCCTCGAAAGCGAGTCTCCTGCACTGAAGCAGAACAACCCAGATGCTTGCGATTTCCCTTCATATGACCTTGGCATGCCAGGCCTACGCAGCTCCGCCGACAAATTTTCTGCTGTCGCCGTAGTCAGGTGCCATGTTAAGTCAGTTGGCGGAGCAAGAGCAAGAATGCGAGCGCTAGCCGGTTAGGCAGCGCTTCCACAGACGTCTCAACCTTCAGCCTCCCTCAACCTCCAGACAACCGCGCCTCGACCCCAAACAACACTACCAACACCCCACTCAGCACCAAGGTCACGATCACAAACAGCACATTGCGCCGCGCCGCCCGGGCCTGGGCGGGTGGCAGGTCGTGGGTGAGCGAGAAGCGGGCTCGCTCATCAGGCTTTTCAGGCGTCATGGCAATGCTCCTCTCGCTCGGGTTGTCGTGGTTGCCTGCCGCAGATCACCTGCACACCAGCGCCGCGAGCCCTGGCCAGCAGCTCCTCGGTGTCGTCGCCCCCGGGCAGGGCGAGCAACAACTCGGGGCGGCTGTCGGTGAACATGAACAGGTTGCGCAGGCGTTCGGCCTGCTTGCCGTGCAGCTGCCAGTTGGGCGGGTAGCGCACCAGGTCGGCGCCGTGCTCGCGTGCCCAGCTTTCGATCTCGCCGCCGAGGAACTGGCTGCCGCCGTGGATCAACACCAGGATCGGCCGCTGGCGCTGGACATCGTCCAGGGCCTGGCGGCAGCGCCGGGTGTCGGCGTAGTTGCGTCCCGCACAGATCAGTACGCGCATGGTCTGCTCTCCCTGCAGGCTCAGAACCACTGTCCGAAGCGGCGGATGTAGAGGGTCTTCATGGTCTGTGCGACCACGCAGTAGCCCAGCAGGGTGGCGACCAGCCAAGGGAAGTATTCCCACGGCAGCGGCACCAGACCGACCATAGTGCCCACCGGCGAGAACGGGATGTAGATGCCCAGCGCCATCACCAGGCCCGTGGCCAGGATCACCGGCAGCGCTGCAGTGCTCTGGAAGAACGGCACCTTGCGCGTGCGCAGCATGTGCACCACCAGGGTTTGCGACAGCAGGCCTTCGATAAACCAGCCAGACTGGAACAGCGCCTGCATCTCGACACTGTTGGCGGCGAACACGTACCACATCAGGGCAAAGGTGGTGATGTCGAAGATCGAGGAGGTCGGGCCGATCCACAGCATGAAGCGGCCAATGTTGCGGGCATCCCACTTGCGCGGTTCGCTGAGGAACTCCTTGTCCATGCGGTCCCACGGCAGCGACAGCTGGGAGAAGTCGTACATCAGGTTCTGCAGCAGCAGGTGGATCGCCAGCATCGGCAGGAAGGGAATGAACGCACTGGCCACCAGCACCGAGAACACGTTGCCGAAGTTGGAGCTGGCGGTCATGCACAGGTACTTCATGATGTTGCCGAAGGTTTCGCGACCTTTGAGCACGCCCTCTTCGAGCACCATCAGGCTTTTTTCCAGCAGGATGATGTCTGCCGATTCCTTGGCGATATCGGTGCCGCTGTCTACCGAGATACCGACGTCGGCGTCGCGCAGGGCGGCGGCGTCGTTGATGCCGTCGCCGAGGAAGCCCACGGTGTGACCGTTGGCCTGCAGCGCCTTGAGCACGCGGGACTTTTGCAGCGGGGTGAGCTTGGCGAAGACGGTGCGTTCTTCGACCTGAATCTTCAGGGTGGTGTCGTCCATGCGCTCGATGTCCTGGCCGAGCAGCGGCAGGCCGGGCTCCAGGCCGACTTCACGGCACACTTTGCAGGTGACCACCGGGTTATCGCCGGTCAGCACCTTGACCCGCACGCCCATCTCACGCAGGGCGGCAATGGCTGGGCCGGCGGTTTCCTTGGGTGGGTCGAGGAAGGTCAGGAAGCCCTGGATCACCAGGTCGCGCTCGTCGTCGGTGTGGTACTGCGCCTTGCCTTCGCTTGCCGGAATGTCGCGGGTGGCGACCACCAGCACGCGGAAGCCGTCGCGGTTGAAGGCATCGGCGCTGGCCAGCAGGCGCTGGCGCCGACGCTCATCGAGGGCCACGACGCTGTCACCTTCCTGCACATGGGTGGCGATGGCGAGCATTTCCTCGACTGCGCCCTTGCTCACCATCAGGTGATCCCCCAGGGCCTTCTTCACCACCACCGACAGGCGACGGCGAATGAAGTCGAACGGCAACTCGTCGACCTTGGCGTAGGCGTAGGGCGCCTGGAATTCACGCTCCTGACCTGCGAAGTGCAGCACAGCCTGGTCCATCAGGTTGCGCACGCCGCTCTGGTGGTGGCTGTTGAGCCAGGCCAGTTCCAGCACGCGTTTGTCGCGCTCACCGTCGATGCGCACATGGTGCTCGAGGATGATCCGGTCCTGGGTG
>NZ_JAYFUI010000154.1:0-5733 GCF_034961125.1 Pseudomonas machongensis
CTTCTGTTCCAGGCCTACCAGCTCCAGCAACTCGCGCACTTTACGCTGACGCTCGGCCTTGGCCACGCCGGCGACCTTCAAGGGGAGCTCGACGTTCTGCCACACGGTCTTGGCCGACATCAGGTTGAAGTGCTGGAAGATCATGCCGATGCGCCGGCGCAGCGACACCAGGCGATCCTCGTCGAACGGAGCGATGTCGACCTGGTCGATCAGCACGCGCCCTTCGCTGGGTTGCTCCAGGCGGTTGATGGTGCGCAGCAGTGACGACTTGCCGGCGCCGCTGCGGCCGATGATGCCGAAGATCTCGCCGCGGCGGATGTTCAGGTCGATGCCGTGCAGGGCAGGGTGAGCTTGCCCGGGGTAGGTCTTGCCCAACCCGATGAAGCGTACATGAGCCTCGTTCACCTCCGGGCGCAATACCTGCTCGCGCGCCGGAGCCTGCGTGGCATGGGGGACGGGCGCCCTGAGGGCGCTGGCGCTACTCATCTCAGCCCTCCCAGCCGGCCTGGTACAGGCTGCCGTGGGCCTTGTTCAGGGCTTCACGCACGGCCGGCGAATGCTGGTAGATATCGACGAACTTGGCCAGGCGCGGGTCGTCCTTGCTTTGCGGGCGGATCACGAACTGGATCACGTACTCCTTGTTCTCCAGGCCGTCGAACAGCAACGCCGAGGTGGCATCGAAGCTGTTGGCCAGGCGAATGTAGGCCGGGTAGCCCTGCACCAGGTCGGCATCGTCGTAGGCCCGCACCAGTTGCACGGCCTCGACCTGAAGAATCTTGAGCTTCTTCGGGTTGGCGACGATGTCATCTTCGGTGGCCTTGTAACCCACGCCAGGCTTGAGCGTGATCAGCCCGGCCTTGGCCAGCAACTGCAGGCCGCGCCCGCTGTTGATCGGGTCGTTGGCGATGGCCACGCTGGCGCCTTCGGGCAGCTCGGCGAAGCGCTTGTACTTCTTCGAATACAGGCCGACGTTGTTGATGATCCCCGGTGCATAGGGCACCAGGTTGAAGCCTGCTGCGGCCTTGGCGTTTTCCAGGAAAGGAATGTGCTGGAAGTAGTTCACGTCGATGTCGCCGCTGTTGAGGCTGACGTTGGGGGCGATCCAGTCGCTGAACTCGATCAGCTTTACCTCGAGGCCTTGCTTGTGCGCTTCTGCCACGGCCGCTTCGAGCGGAATGGCGAAGGCGGCCGTGGTACCGATCTTCAGGGGTTCGGCGGCCAGCGCGGCGCCGGCAAGGCCCAGGGACAGCAGGGCGGCCGCGACGGGCCGATAGAGTTTCTCAAGCATGATGCGCGGCTCCGGTGGGGGCGTTGGTCGGGGTGCGATAGGTGCTGCCGGGATGGTCGGCGGGCAGATGTGCGCTGGGGCTGGCGAACAGCTTCTGGCGCAGGCTGCCCTCGGCGTAGGCGGTCTTGTAGCGGCCGCGCCGTTGCAGTTCGGGGACCACCAGGTCGATGAAGTCTTCGTAGCTTTCCGGGGTGACGGTGCGTGCCAGGTTGAAGCCGTCCAGGCCGGTCTCGTCGATCCAGCCGATCAGTTGCTCGGCGACCTGATCAGGCGCACCGACCAGGGTCACGTAGCGTCCGCCCAGGGCGTGTTGTTCCAGCAGGCGGCGGCGGGTCCAGGCGTTGTCCTGCAAGAGTTTGGTGGCGGACTGGATCGCATTGCCCTGGCCTGCGTTGATTGGCTCGTCGAGGTCGAAGGCAGCGAAGTCGATGCCGGTGGAGGCGGCAAAGTGCGCCACACCGGCTTCGGCGCTGGCGTGGCGCAAATACTCGGCGTGCTTGGCGCGGGCCTGCTCCTCGGTCGGTGCGACGATCACGGTGATGCCCATGAACACCTTGATCGCCTGAGGGTCGCGGCCGGCGGCGAGGGCGGCTGCGCGCAC
The DNA here is from genome assembly GCF_034961125.1 of Pseudomonas machongensis. Lineage (NCBI taxonomy): Bacteria > Pseudomonadati > Pseudomonadota > Gammaproteobacteria > Pseudomonadales > Pseudomonadaceae > Pseudomonas > Pseudomonas machongensis. The sequence goes on from NZ_JAYFUI010000154.1 coordinate 1,890, forward strand.
CTTGTCGACCTGGGCACGGGTGCCTGAGTGGGTCTGGCCGCCGATGAACACGCACTCGGCGTGGTTGCCGGCAAATGCCAGGCCGCGTGCCGAGCTGCCCGCCTGGAACAGCACCGGTGTGCGCTGCGGCGAGGGTTCGCACAGGTGATAGCCCTCGACCTTGTAGAACTCGCCTCGGTGCTCGACCTTGCGCACTTTGTCGGGCCGGGCATAGACACGCTGCTTGCGGTCTTCGACCACGGCATCGTCCGCCCAACTGCCTTCGAGCAGCTTGTACAGCACCTGCAGGTATTCGTCGGCCTGGTCGTAGCGCCGGTCGTGCTCGGGTTGCTGTTCCAGGCCCATGGCACGGGCCGCGCTGTCGAGGTAGCCGGTGACGATGTTCCAGCCGACCCTGCCCTTGCTCAGGTGGTCGAGGGTCGAGAGCCTGCGGGCGAACAGATACGGCGGCTCGTAGGTGAGGTTGGCGGTCAGGCCGAACCCTAGGTTGCGGGTCACTGCGGCCATGGCCGAGACCAGCAGCAGCGGATCGTTGACCGGCAGCTGGATCGACTCCTTGAGCGTGACGTCGACCGAGTCGCCGTAGATGTCGTAGGTGCCGACGATGTCGGCGATGAACAGCCCGTCGAACAGCCCGCGCTCCAGCAGGCGCGCGAGGTCGGTCCAGTACTCGATGTCCTTGTAGCGGGTCGAGGTGTCGCGCGGATGGGTCCACAGGCCGTGGTTGATATGGCCAATGCAGTTCATGTTGAAGGCGTTGAGCAGGATCTGCTTGCTCATCAGATGGTCCCTCGCAGCGGTGGGTTTTCGCCGTTGAGGTAGTAGTTGCCGATGGCGTGGTACTTCCAGCGCACCGGGTCGTGCAGGGTGTGGACCCGGGCGTTGCGCCAGTGGCGGTCGAGGTTGTGTTCGGCCAGGGTGGCGCGGCTGCCGGCCAGCTCGAACAGAGTGCTGCCGGCGGCCAGGGAAATCTCGGTGCTGATCGCGCGGGCCTCGGCGACGGCGATGGAGGCGGCGGCCACGCTGCTGGCGTTGCTGTCGCGCTGGGCCTGGTCGAGGATTTCGCCGGCCCGCTCGAGCAGTGCTTCGGCGGCGTGCAGGCGGATGCTCAGGCGACCGAAGCTGTTGAGTGTCAGTGGATCGGCCGAGGCCTGGTCGACGCCTGCGTCGATCCATGGGCGGCTGTGGTTGCGCACGAAGTGCAGGGCGTCTTCGACGGCGGCGCGAGCGATGCCGGTGTCGATGGCAGCGTGGAGAATCTGGGCCAATGGGCCGACTGTTGTCGGGCGTTCGAACGCGGCCTGGAAGGGCACCAGGTCGGTAGCCTCGACACGGACATTGTCGAACAGCACCGATCCGCTGCCGGTGGTGCGCTGGCCGAAGCCGCTCCAGTCGTCGATCACCTGCACACCGGGGCTGTCGGCGGGCACGAACGCCAGTTGCTGCACGCCCTCGTCATCGACCACCGAGGTGGGAATGCGCTGGGCGTAGATCGCGCCGGTGGCGTAGAACTTGCGGCCGTTGATGCGGTAGCCGCCGTCGCGGGTCAGGCGGGTGGTGCGGTCGCTGGAGGTCCTGGTGCCGAGTTCGGCCAGGGCATTGCCGAAGCGCTTGCCGGCCAGCACCTCGGCGTAGAGACGCTGTTGCTGTTCGAGGGTGCCGTTCACGCGCAGCACTTCGAGGGCGTAGAAGTGGTTCTGCGGAATCTGCCCGAGCGAGGCGTCGGCCTGGGCGATGCGGGCGATGACCTTGGCCAGGGTGACGTTCGATACTTCGGCGCCGCCGAAGGCCTTGGGTACGCTGATCGCCCACAGGCCGGAGCGGGTGAACAGTTCCAGTTCGGCGTGCGGCAGGCGACGCTCGCGGTCGCGCAGGGCGCTGTCGCGGTGCAGTTGCCGGGCGATGTCTTCAGCGACGGCCAGGGCTTGAGCGTCGCTGGTGATCACGGATGTGGTCATGTTGTTCTCCGGGGCGTTTCGCGGGCAAGCCCGCTCCTACAGAGGATCGCGATCACCTGTAGGAGCGGGCTTGCCCGCGAAAGGCCCTCAAGTCAAATCCAGGAATGCCGCGCAGGCAGCGTGCCGTTGAGGTAGTAGGCGCCGACCGCGTGGTACTTCCAGCGCACCGGATCGTGCAGCGTGTGCACTCGGGCGTTGCGCCAATGGCGGTCGAGGTTGAATTCGGCGAGGGTGGCGCGGCTGCCGGCGAGCTCGAGCAGCTTCTCGCTGGCCTGCAGTGAAATCTCGGTGGTGAGCACCTTGGCCTCGGCAACGGCAATCGAGGCGCGCGCCGCAGCAGCGGCATCGATAGGCGTTGCATTGACTTCATCCAGCACCTGCGCGGCCTTGCGTAGCAGGGCTTCGGCGGCATGCAACTCGAGCTTGAGGCGGCCGATGTCGGCGATCACATAGAGGTCGTCACTGGCACGCTCGACCTTGGCATCGATCCACGGCCGCGACTTGTCACGCACAAAGGCGATGGCGTCGTCGATGGCCGCTTCGGCGATCCCGGCGTCGATGGCAGCCTGGATCAGTTGCGAGACCGCGCCCTGGATATTGGGCTGGTCGGCCTGGCGCCAGTTGTCGATCACCAGGTCCGCGTCCACCGGTACCTGGTCGAGTAGCACCGTGCCGCTGGCGGTGGTGCGCTGGCCGAAGCCGGACCAGTCGTCGACGATGCGCAGCCCAGGGCTGCCACGGCGTACGAAGGCCAGGCGCTGGCGACCTTCGTCGTCCAGGGCCTTGACCGCCACCCAGTGGGCGAACAGGGCGCCGGTGGAGTAGAACTTCTCGCCGCTGATGCGGTAGGTGTCGCCGTCGCGGGTGATGCGGGCCTTGAGGGTCAAGGTGTCTTTGGTGCTGCGTTCGGGGCCGGCATTGCCGATGCGCCAGCCGTCCAGCACCGAGCGGAAGATCAGCGCCTGCTGCGCCTCGCTGGCGGTCAGGCGCAGCAGTTGCAGCAGGCCGAACTGATTCTGCGGGATCTGCCCCAGCGCCGGGTCGGCGGCGCTGATCAGGCGAAAGACTTCGGCGATGGTCGCGAACGATACATCCGGGCCGCCATGGGCCTTGGGCACGCTGATGCTGCCAAGCCCCGAGCGGGTGAACAGCTCGATCTCGGCCCACGGCAGCTTGCGTTGCTGGTCGCGGCGCGAAGCCTGCTGGCGCGCGACTTCGGCCAGTTCGCGGGCCGCTTGCAGGGCCTCGGCGTCATTGCGCAACACCTTGGCCGGCAGCAGCAGGGGCGAGCTGTCGATATCGCTGTGGAATTGGGTATTGGGTTGGCTGGACATCAGTGCCGCTCCTTGGCTGCACTCAATGCCCTGGCGTTACGCACTGGGGTGATTGTGTTCCTGACCATTCCTGAACCTCACGAAGTAGATGCGTCGCTACAGCTGGTCGCGACGGATGTGTGCGGGTCCGGTGGTCCGGTTTATATACCTTATGTGCTTATAAAAAGTTTATGAACTAACTCTTTGGAATATGAATAGAAGAGAGGAATTTGCTTGGATGTGCCGGACTCTGCGCGGGCAAGGCCCGCTTGTATGGTTAGACTTGAAGGGGTGGTGGGACTAAATGCCCGATTCTGACTGTTCGCAGCAGTACAGACCGTGGGAGACATCGCCCCACCCCTTCCACCAAAGCGCCGATAAAGAATGCATCGTTTGCAAGCGACGATAGAAGCAAGCCAGCGCCTCTTGGTGAAACCCCCTCAAGCCCCGAAACCATAACGTGAGGTACCGCCCATGGCAATGCAGGTAGACAGATTGATCGTGGGTGTGGACGTTGCAAAAGCTGAGCTGGTTATTCATCACGATGATCGCGACGAGATCATCAGATTGAAG
>NZ_JAYFUI010000155.1:0-8454 GCF_034961125.1 Pseudomonas machongensis
GGCCGTAAGGCAAAACCCCTCGCTCAAGGCGAAGTACCAAGCACTGCGCGAAAGGGGCAAGGCAGCCAAGGTCGCGATTGTGGCCTGCATGAGAGTTTTCATCGTACGACTCAATGCGATGCTAAGAACAGGCACCCCATGGCAGGATGTGGAGTTGCCTCAGTGCAAGAGCGCAACACCGGCGTAAATCCGAACGCCGTACGTGTGGGAGCGGGTTTACCCGCGAAAAAGACACCGCGCTGCCTGGCACGGGCTACGCCCGTGTTCGCGGGACAAGCCCGCTCCCACAGGGGATTGGGCTGGTCTTTAGATTTTGAGCAAGACAGTTGCTCCCACAAGGATTGAGCTGGCTTTTGGATGTTGGATAAGGCCGTTGCTCCTGCAGGTACTTCACCGGACGCTAGGGTCTGTATGAAAAGCCTTGAGACGAAGGTCAGGCAGGGCGAAAACAGCCGAGGAAGCGGAGTTTACGGGTTGTAAATGAGCATTCCGAGGTTGTTTTCAACGCAGCATCACCGAGTATCAAAGCTTTTCGTACAGAGCCTAGGTCAGTGCGGCACCTGTGGGAGTGGGCTGTTCCGTGATTCCCTCTCAGCCGAACAATGCCCTCTGCCAATGCGCCTCGCTAATGATTGCGATGCCTGCACCGGACTCCCGGACATCGACTGCTTTCTTGATCTTGGTGCCATAACTGCTATGTAGCCATTGTTCGTTGCCGATGCTGCCAACCACCAGGTAGTGAACTTTCTTGCTGACGCTAGCCCCAATCAGACCGCCACGGTCTGTCACCAGTGTTTCGCAATCTTTTCGCGGGCCGTAGGCCATCGTGCCGGTGAAGAGGTAGACGCGCCCACTCCATTGAAGCTCGGGCGCCGGATCATTCAACGGTAATGTTGTCGGTGCGTTGAAGGGATGGAGGTTGGTGCGTGGTTCACCCGTGAATTGTTTGAGAAGGGCGAGCAACTCCGTAGATTCTTCTGTATCAAGTACTCCGTCTTGCAGCATATCGGAGAGTCGGCGATAGAGCAGATTGATAACGGGATCGTCCAGATAGGTAAGATGTTGCTCAATCCAGGCTTTAAGGAAATCCGCCTCCTGCTGATTCACCCTGTTGTCAGCTGTGATACCAGTGACGATGCCAATCAATGCATCAGCGGAGCGTCTTTCAATACGAGCTTCGTGGAAAAAACGGCTTTTCTGAAATTCCTGATGAAGATCGACCATGGCCTGCTTCCTTTTATTCGCCAAGGAGAGTTGCGTCGGCATACTTGTTTTGTTCCGGCGTGAACGTCGTACGCATACCCGTTTGGCTGCAGGTCAGAGTGATTTCCCGGGCGGTTTCGATGCTTAAGTCTTCGCCGCGCAATCCCTGCCACTGTGCAAGGTACTTGAGTGAGCCGAACTTCAACGGTTTTTGTATCGCGCGATCATGACCGCCTTTCCATCCCAGTACGGGAAGTTGGTTGTCACGGCATTTTTGCGCCAAATCCGGGTGGCTTTCGGCCTTTTGGCGTCCAATTTCCCAGCATCGAATCAATCCTTTATCGGGGCCTTCCCAGGCCATGTTCCATGTGACATTTAAACGAATGGATTGATTGATAGGGCGGTAGAGATGAGAGGTTGAGTTGGAATCCATATCCTTGGCTCCGAGGTGGTTGGATCCAATGCTACTGTTGAGCCATTACGGTGTCCACCTACCTGAGAACACTCGACAATCACACCTCCAGACACCGATCGTGCAGGAGGGCGGCTATCACCTGCAGAGCCTGGAAGCGAATGCCCAGGCGTTCTTCGCTCAAACGAGTGACTGGCGTTGATATTGGTATCCAAATGGATTGTTTTGCCCCGTAAAGTCGCTTTTTTGCTCGCCAAAACCGGGCAAGCTGCTGTGCAGCTCGCCCGATTGGCCGGTGCCGCTCAGGCCGAGCGGCGTTGAGTCTCGGCCATGGCCGGGGCCGTTTGCCCGACCGATTCCAGAATCAGGTCTGCACCTTTCTCCGCCACCATCATCACTGCCGCGTTGGTATTGCCTGAGGTCACATTGGGGAATACCGAGGCATCGACGATGCGCAGCCCGTCCAGCCCATGCACCGCCAATCGCGCATCCACCACGCTGGTCGACGGGTCGTTGCCCATCGCGCAACTGCCGCACAGGTGATAGATCGATCCGCAGTTCTCGCGAAAGTACTGCAGCATGCTCGCGTCGTCGTCCACCGCCGGGCCCGGCAGCACTTCCTCGACCGTGATCGCGCGCAGCGCCGGGGCCTGCATGATCGAGCGCATCAGACGGCTGCCCTGGATGGCCTCGTCGATGTCTTTCTGCGTGCTCAGGTAGTTCGGATCGATCAGCGCAGGCTCACGCGGATCGCGCGAGGCGATGCGCACTTCGCCGCGGCTGGTCGGTCGGCAGGGGTTGAAGCACAGCAGGAAGCCCGAGTAAGGCTCCGGCTGCAGGCTGGCCTTGTTGTTCTTGGGGATCTGGTACGACAAGGGGTTGAAGTACAGCTGCAGGTTCGGGTGCGCCTGTTGGGCATCGCTGCGGAAGAACCCGCCGGACTGGTTGACGCTCAGCGCCAGCGGCCCCTTGCGGGTCAGCAGGTATTGCAGGCCGAGCTTGAGCTTGCCCAACAGCGAGCCGAACACATCGTTCAGGGTCGGGATATTGGCCTTGTAGTAGTAGCTCACGCACAGGTGGTCCTGCAGGTTCTTGCCCACGGCCGGCAGGTGGTGGCGGGTGTCGATGCCGTGCCGGTCGAGCAGGGCGCGGTCACCGATGCCGGACAGTTGCAGGATCTTGGGCGTGTCCACCGCACCTGCCGCCAGGATTACCTCGCGGCGGGCACGAAACTCGCGCGCTACGCCGTTCTGCGAAATGCGGACGCCGACCGCGCGCTTGCCCTCGAGCAACACCTGTTCGACCAAGGCGTGATGCTCGATGTGCAGGTTCGGGCGACCCAGCGCCGGGTGCAGGTAGGCGAAGCTGCTGGAGCTGCGTTGGCCGTCACGCACGTTGACGTCGTAGATGCCGGCCCCTTCGAAGTGCTTGCCGTTGAAGTCTTCGCTGCGCGGGTAGCCCAGTTGCTCGCAGCCTTCGAGAAACACATCGCAGATCGGATGGGCCTGGCCCTTCATCGGGGTGATGCCGATCGGCCCGCTGGCACCGTGGTATTCGCTGGCCCCGGCCGGGTGCGATTCGAGCTTGCGAAAATACGGCAGCACGTCCTTGAACGACCAGCCCTCGGCGCCATTGGCGGCCCAGTCATCGAAATCATGAGCCTGGCCGCGTACGTAGATCATCGCGTTGATCGAACCGGAACCCCCTTGCACCTTGCCGCGCGGCGCATACAGGTTGCGCCCGGCCAGATGGGCCTGGGGCTGGGTGTAGTACATCCAGTTGAAGGTGGGGTTGTAGTAGAGCTTGGCGAAGCCCACCGGCAGCTTGAACCATGGCGAGCTGTCCTTGCCGCCGGCTTCGAGCAGCAGCACGCTGTGGAGCCCCGACTCGCTCAGGCGCGCGGCGAGGATGCAGCCAGCCGAGCCTGCGCCGGCGATGATGTAGTCAAAATCGTTCATGTATCGCTAACCCTGTGAATAGAGGGCCGCCCCGAGGCCGGGGCGGCTTGACGCTCAACCTTTGGCCGGCGAGACGTCCTTGACGTCGACCGGATGCGGCGCCATCTGAAGGTGCAGGCGCTCGCCTTGGTAGCCCGAGTAACGGCGTACCACGTCCATGTCCAGCTCGACCCCGAGGCCCGGCTCGCGGGAAGGGATGATGTAGCCGTCCTCCCATTGCAGAGGCTTCTTGAGGATTTCGGCGTGGAAGCCATCCCAGGTGCCGATGCTTTCCTGGATCAGGAAGTTCGGTGTGCAGGCCGCCAGCTGGAAGCTCGCCGCCGCGCCGATCGGGCCGTTGTAGAGGTGCGGGGCGATCTGCGCGTAGTAGGCCTCGGCCATGCTGGCGATCTTCTTGCCTTCGAGCAGGCCGCCGCAGCGTCCGACGTTCATTTGCAGGATCGACGCACCGCCCGCCTGCAGCAGCTTGAAGAACTCGTACTTGGTGGTCAGCCGCTCGCCGGTGGCAATCGGAATGCTGGTCTTGGCCGCGACCTGGGCCATGGCTTCTTCCTGGCCCGGTGGGATCGGCTCTTCGAACCATAGCGGATCGTATTTTTCCAGGCGCTTGGCCAGGCGGATCGCCGACGATGGCACCATCTGCCCGTGGGTGCCGAACAGCAGGTCGCAACGGTTGCCCACCGCTTCACGGATGCGCTTGCAGAAGGTTTCGCAGCGCTCCAGCACCTCCAGCGACAGCTGATGGCCGGAGAACGCGGTGTAGGGGCCTGCAGGGTCGAATTTGAGCGCGGTGAAGCCCAGTTGCATGTTCTGCACGGCGCATTCGGCGGCCAGGTCCGGGTCGCTGTAGTCGTACTCGCCCTGGGCGTTGACTGGGTAGAGGTAGGTGTAGGAGCGCAGGCGCTCGTGCACCTGGCCGCCGAGCAGCTCGTAGACCGGCTTGTTCGCGGCCTTGCCGATGATGTCCCAGCAGGCCATTTCCAGGCCGCTGACCACGCCCATCATGGTCAGGTCCGGGCGCTGGGTGAAACCGCTGGAGTAGGCGCGGCGGAAGAAGCGCTCGATATGGTGCGGGTCCTGGTCGAGCAGGTAGCGCTCGAACACGTCCTTGATGACCGGCACCATGGCGCGCGGATGGAAGGTCGCGGCGTAGATCTCGCCGACGCCCTCGATGCCGCAGTCGGTCTTGAGGGTGACGAACAACCAGTACATGCCGCCGACATGCGGCGGTGGCACGGCCACCACGTGGGTTTGCAGGGATACGATCTTCATGCTTTGCCCGCCTTGGACTTGATGCGTTTGTTCAGGATGAGGGTGGCGACGACGCCGAGCAGGCCCATCACCACGACGTAGGAGAAGTAGATCTGGTAGCCGACGAAGCCTGGGAAGTGATCGATGATCCAGCCGTTGAGCAGGGGCAGGAACACGTCAGGCGAGTAGCCGACCAGAGAGATGATGCCGATCGCCAGGCCCGTGACCCGCAGCGGCACCTGGCAGTCGTCGAGGATGGCCCAGTACAGGCCGCGGATGGCGTAGGTCATCAGGCCGATGAAGATCACCAGGAACACCAGCACGCCCAGTACCCGCAGGCTCGGCAGCACGATCAGGCCGATCATGCCGACGGCGGCGAGGACCATGGCCCAGGCCAGCACACCGGTCTTGGAGAAGCGGTCACCCAACCAGCCGCCGCCGATGCCGCCCAGCGGGCGCATCCACAGCTTGATGGTGGTGATCAGGCCGGCGGCGGTGGCGCTGAGGCCGAAGCCGCCCTCCTGCAGGTAGGCCGAGAAGCTGTAGGTGGCCCAGAAGAAGTGGTAGCCGCAGAACACGATGGCGGTGACCAGCCACAGCTCCGGGATCGCCATCAGGGTGCGCAGGTCCTGCAGCAGGTTGGCCTTTTCGCGGGGCTGGTGGGCGCTGCTCTTGACCTGCGGGTCGCGCACCAGCATCAGCGCCAGGCCCAGGATCACGCAGCAGGCGGCGTAGAAGTGGATGACCCGGGTCAGGCCCACGGCGCTGCCACCGGCATTGTCGGCAACCTGGGCGAACAGGGCGATGGCGATGGTCGCCAGCAGCGCCTCGACCAGGCCACGGCCGCCATCGAGCACACCGAAGAAGCGGCCTTGCTCGCTTTCACCCGCGATCATCTTGACCCGCTTGATCAGCGAGGCCCAGAAGGTCAGGCCGGTGGTGATGCCAAAACCGCAGAAGATCGCCAGCAGCGCTTCGAAGCCTGGCAACTGGGCGTACCAGACGCCGAGCAGGCCGGTGCCGACCAGCGAAAAGCTGATCAGGAAGCGCGGTGAAATGCGATCGGCGAGCCAGCCGCTGGGCAGGTAGCTGACCAGGAAGGCGGTGCCGAGGATCGAGTACAGATAGCCCAGCTCGCTGTTGCTGATCGACAGCGCCTCGAGCATGGTGCTCTGGTACACCTGACGCAGGTACAGCATCGGGTAGATGGCGCCGGCGGCCAGCACCAGCAGGGCCAGTTGCAGGTAGCGTGAGAAGTTGGCAGAAGTGCTGGCCACGCTGAGCGCCTCGGGGTTTATTGTTTTTTTCATTGTTGTTCTCGTGGGCCGATCTGTCGTCGGGGTTGTCGCAGGGCAGTGGAGCAGGGCACGCAGCTAGCGTGCCCTGCACGGGTCAGTACTTGAGGACCACCAGGCGGGTCTGGGTGAATTCGAGCATGCCGTGCTTGCCGTCATCGCCACCCAACCCCGAGCGTTTCCAGCCGGCGTGGTAGCCCTGGTACGGGTCGGCAGGCGTGCGGTTGACGTACAGCTCGCCAGCCTCGATGGCGTTGGCCAGCTTCATGGCGCTGCGGTAGTTCTCGCTGTAGAGCACCGACGACAGCCCGAACTGGTGGTCGTTGGCCATGGCCAGGGCCTCGTCGAGGGTGTCGTAGGCGAGTACCGGCAGCACCGGGCCGAAGGTCTCTTCCTGGACGATTTCCATGTCCTGGCGGCAAGCGCTGAGCAGGGTCGCGGGGTAGAAGTTGCCTGGGCCCTCGGGCAGGTAGCCGCCAGCTTCGATACGGGCGCCGGCCGCCACGGCGCGCTGCACCTTGGCGTGGATCTCATCGCGCGAGCCTGCGCTGATCAGCGGGCCCATGCAGGCGGCATCCTCGGCGCGGTTGCCGATGCGCACGGCGGCGAACTTGTCGCGCAGCAGGTCGAGGAAGCGCTGGTGCACGCTGGCCTGCACATAGACGCGCTCGATGGCGGTGCACAGCTGGCCGCAGTGGGTGGTCTTGGAGGCGACAATGGCGGCGGCAGCGGCCTCCAGGTCGGCATCGGCCTCAATGATGGCCGGGGTCTTGCCGCCCAGCTCCAGCGAGGGCTTGGCGATGTTGGCCTTGCAGTATTCGAGCACCGTGCGCCCGGCGCGCACGCTGCCGGTCAGGGTGATCATGCCGACGGCCGGTTGGGTGCAGAGGGTGGCGGCAACATCGTGCTGCATGGCCAGGATGTTGATCACCCCGTCGGGCAGTTGTGCCTGTTGCACGGCGCGGGCGATGGCGAAGGCCGACAGCGGGGTGTTGTTGCTTGGGCGCACGACGACGGTGTTGCCGGCGATCAGCGCCGGGGCAACCTTGCGCAGCAAGGTGTAGACCGGGTAGTTGAACGGGATCAGGCAGGCGACCACGCCGATGGCTTCGCGCTTGAGCAGGAGGGTTTCGTCGCGGGTGTCGCTGGGGATCACTTCGCCTTCGATGCGGCGTGCCCATTCGGCGTGGTAACGGGTGATCTCGGCGGCGTACAGCGCCTCGTTGCGGGCTTCGCCGGGGGCCTTGCCGGATTCGCAGGCCAGCGCTGCGCCGATGTCGTCGGCGCAGGCTTCGAGGGCGTCGGCCAGGCGGCGCAGGTGCTGGGCACGCTCGATCGAGGGCAGGGCAGCCCAGCTGCGCTGGGCGCGGCTGGCGGCTTCGACGGCCTGGATCGCCTGGGCAGGGCTGGCGGCGCTGACGCTGCCGACCTGCACGTCGGTGGCCGGGTCGAACACGCTCAGGGCGGGTTGCTCGGGGGCGACGACGAAGCGACCGTCGATGAAGTTGTGCTCTGTACGCATGAAATTGTCCGCTTGCGGGGTGAACGGGCCCACAAGGGGCTGGCGAGCGGGCACGGGGCGGCGCTGGCGCAGCGGTTTTTCTTGTGGGTTATGGCGAACAATTTGTCGCAGGCAGGGACGGGGAACAAACGATTAATGCGTGGGGGTAATGTGCTTAAAACGCATGTTACTTGAGCTGTAGTGGGGACTGCTTCGTGGGCAAGCGGGGCGCCGAACCGCCACTCCTGCGGGTACCCCAACGACTCTGAAATCGGCGCGGTACCTGTGGGCACCTGTCTTGCTCAAAAATCCAAGGCCAGCCCAATCCCTGTGGGAGATTCTATGGTTCTCAGCAAGCCAGTTTCGCCCCTTTGGTGACGTATTCGTCCTGATTTTTCATCAGGGCGAATGCCACCCGCGCGAGCTTTCTTGCCAGGATTACCAGAGCTTGGGTCGTTGCTTTACCCGTGCTCAGATGCTGTTCATAAAGTCCCTTCCAAGCGGCAGATCTGCTGGCAGCCATCGCAGCGTTATGCAATAAGCGACGAATTTCTGAGCAACCTCGCTTGGTAAGGCGGCGGCGTCCATTCTTCTGTCCGGAATCATTAACTCGTAGATCCATTCCCAGGAATGCAATGTACGAGTCACTGCTTTTGAACTCGCCCCTCACAAAAGCCATCACCAATGCTGTCGCTGTGAGAAAACCAATGCCCTCTACTGCTTGGCAGCGAGCGACCTGCTCCTGCAGCCCAGCCTCTCGCAGCACTTCTTTAATCTTCTTTTGGATCAACTGATCCAATCGATCTATTGATGTCACGAAGGTTTCGAAGGCAG
>NZ_JAYFUI010000156.1:0-5688 GCF_034961125.1 Pseudomonas machongensis
TTGGCCCTGTCGCCGGCCCTTTGCCTCGAGCAGCGGCGATCGCCTGGTCACGCTGACGCTGTTCCAGGGCCTGGGCGCGGTCGAAAGGGCAGACCATCAGCTCAGGCCCTCAGTCTCGCGGGCGGCCAGGTACGGCACGCCATTGATGCGGATGAAGTCCGGGCTGGTGACATCGAATGGCAGCTTGTGCTTCGACTTCTCGCCGCCCTTAGCGTCGATGTTCAGCAGGCTGGAGACCTTGAACTTGCAGCCGAAAGCCTCCACGCGGATCTCGTCGGTGGGTGTCTTCGCATAGAACAGCTGATCGAAGGCCTCCAGCTCGCGGAAGCTGCCGGCTTTGCCTGCGGCCTCGATCACCAGGTTGAAGTTCGTGGTGTCCAGCTCCAGCTCGCCGCTGGCGGCCACGTCGCCCTCGACCCAGCCGTCTGGCACGCCCTTGGTCTGCGCGACGGCGCTGTTGTCGGTGATATCGAGGGTCGCGGTTTCGACGTGAATCATCAGGTCGCCAACGGTGATATCGAAGTTCTTGCCACTGATCTTGGCCATGGGTGGTTACTCCTGGGCGTCCTGGGAAAGGTCCAGCGCGATGTTCGCGGTGATGTCCTTCGGGCAGTTGTGTGGACGGATCTGCAGGAAGACCTCGACCTGTGTGCGGCTCTTCCAAACGATGACCAGGTCACCGTCCTTGGGTGTCTGGATCTCGCCCGGGAAGACCTCGCCGGCGAACTTCACCGCCTTGGCCATGCGGCGCAGCGGCGCCATCAGGGCCATGGTGTTGGTGGCCATGCTGGTCGCGCTGCTGTTCAGGCGACGATCGCCGATGCGGCGGATCAGCAAAGGCCGGACCTGGCGCGCAGCCTTGTCGGCAAGGCGCAGGTACTCCAGCACCTGGAAGTCGCTGCCGGCGGTATCGAGCAGGTTCGCATCGCCCCAATACACGCCCTCATAGTCCGGGTAGGTCTGGGAGACGGAGAAGCGCGACTTGTCCAGCTCGCTGCGGATCGCAGACGGAAGCGGGACGTTTTCCTTGTCCTGGGGAACGGCGCCCAGGCCCAGCAGCGGACCGCTGGCCACGCGCATTGGGCTGTCGGCGATGCTCCAGGCCGCGTTGGCCAGGCGCCCGGCCAACACGCCCAGGTCATTGCCGTGCAGTTGCGGCACGACGACAACCCGGGGCGCAGCAATGCCGGCAGTGATCGCCTTCTGCTCGACCAAGTATTCGGACCAGGTCGCGGTCGGCAGGATGCCGGCGGACGCCGCCAGCACGAACGAACGGCGCCCGTACTTCGCGTTCAGTTGCTCGGCGGCAGTGTGCATGGCCAGCAGCTCGGCGCCGGCGGTCACCGGTTTGGTGATGACCACGGCCTCGACCGAAAAGCCCTGCTGCTGGGCCAGTTCCAGGGCGGTGGCCCAGTCGCCTTCGGCGCCGACCGGCGCGGCCAGGCAGGCCCAGCGGTCGCCACCGTTCGCCCGGGCTGCGATGACCTGGGTTTTCAGGTCACTGCCTGCAGCGCCGAGGTCGTTGTCCAGGTCGCTGTCGGTGTTGAGCGGCAGCAGCTTGCCGACGTTCTTGCCGGCGGGGCCGATGAAAAGGAAATAGCGCTCAATCTCGGTCACGGCGCCCTGGCCGCGGTTGAGATTGTTGGTACTGACTTTGCCGAGTGCCATGGGGTGCCTCGTTAGCGTGGTGAATGGATGATTTGTTCCATGACCTGGGCGACCAGGGCGCTGGACTCCTGGGCGCTCGCCCCCAGGAACTGGCGTTTCGGGAGCTTGATTTCCCAGCTCTCGGCACCGGTGGTTTCGCCTTGCTCCTCGTCCAGGACGCGGATCAGCAGGCCGGCTTGCATGAAGCTGACGTGCTCGAGGATCCATGCGACGGGTGGGCGGGTGAGGCGCTTCTTACCTTCCTGGCGCACGCGGAAGCCCAGGCGGCGCAGGCGCTTGGCCTGTTTGGGCGTGGACTTGGCGCCGGGCTCGACCTTGTTCCACTTGCGCATCTGGCGCGATGTGCGGCGCTCTGACGCCCCGTTGTGCTGCTGCGCTGCGACCCAGCTGGTGAGGCCGTTGCGCCATCCCAGGACGGCCTCGTCCTGGTCCACGCGGGTCACCTGCAGGAGCTTGCCCAGGCCGGCCTCCATGCGTTTCTGCCCGGGTTCCTTGCGCTTGCGCGGCACGAACGGCGTCCCGTCAAGGTTCTGCTGGGCGCGGATCCGCTTGTTGCTCAAGGTGCGCACACGCTTGGAAACGCGATTGAGCAGGCGCCGGCGCAGCTGCGGGGGCAGCTTGAGCAGGGCCAGCTGGTCCTGGACGCTGAGCATGCCGCGCACGTCCTGGGAGAAAACCCTACTGGCCACGGCGGATCACCTCGCCTTGTTCGGCAAGCCACAGGTCAAACGGAATGAATGACCAGGTGCTGCCGAAGGCCTCGATCTCGCCGGCGTCGTCCTCGGCCAGGTACTGCGGTTCGACAAAGTCCAGGACCAGCTCCACGTCGAACAGATCGTTGTCCAGGTCCAGCGGCTCGATCGCGAACGCCGGCGCCGGCAGGTCATGCCTGTGGCGGTCTGGGTCGTGGGTTTCCAGCCAACTGCCGACCAGGGCCATCAGGCGTCCGGGGTGGCCGTTGAAGCGCTCCAGGTTGATCACGGCGCGATAGCGCATGTCGCCCATGTGTAGGCCGCGCTCGGTCTCTGCCCAGACCAGGTGCAGATCTACCTGCTCGCTGTAGGACTCCAGCTGCTCAGCCGGTACCAGCTCGCGCTCGAGCAAGTAGGCGGTCAGTCCCTTGAGACCGTTCACTGCAGCGATACCGTGATGCGGCTGCGGCCCTGCAGGGCGCGGATCGCCTGCTGACTGAAAGCCAGGTACTGGTCGGCCCGCTCGGGTGCTTCCTTGCCGGTGTTTTCGGCGACTTCGCGCCGGGTGACGGTCGCATAGTCGGTCAGGGCGGTGGCCTTGGCGCGGCAGTACACGGCGCGCTTGTACAGCTTCACCTTGAATGCGCGCTCCTCGAGGAGCAGCGGGTCAGCGGTGGCCACCTCGGTGATGCCCAGGCTCTTCCAGCTGTTCGCCAGCTTTCGCAGATCCTGGTTCACCTCAGCCATGGCCAGTTCAAGTTGAGTGACCAGCACCTCGCTCAGGTACTCGCCCGGCAGGCGGTAAGCCTTCTGGAATTCAGCCAGCGAGAGGTCCGGCCAAAAGCCGTTGTTCTCGATGGTCTGTTCCACAACCGTGGCGGGTTTGCCTGAAAAGCTCATTGCTGGTCACTCGAAAAGGGCGGGAAACACCGTTGCCACGGGGCGGGGCCACAAGTGGTCGTCTCGTTTCACGGGTTCCCGCTGGGGGGGTAGTCGTTATGCGGTGGTAGCCGCCGGATCTGCTGCTTTGGCCTGCTCTTTGCGCAGGGCCTTGCGGGCGTTATCAAGCCGGGTGTCTACGCCGACTTTCGGATACAGCCGGGTGGCTCGCTCCAGGTGCGTGATGGCCTTGGTCCATTCCTTCGCCTCCACGGCACGAATGCCGATGAGCTTGTGGTACTTGGCCGGGATCTGCTCCGGCAGTTGCCATTCGCCGTCCACACGCGGCAGCAGGTCGGACAGGTACGGCTCGGGACTGCGGCCTGCCTTGTACTCGTCATAGGCCCATTCGCAGATCGCATCAGCGACAAAGGTCTGGATATCGCGGCGATTGAAGCGCTCGGGCATCTCCTGGCCCTGGGCAATCGCGATGTCTGCCAGCTCCAGCGCGTCCTCGAACTGGACGGTGTCGAATAGCCAGATCACGACCTGCACTAGGACGCGGTTCGGAAAGACCAGGCCGGACTCGACGTAGCGCTGGACGTAGTCCTGGTACTTGGGCAGCAGTTCGTTGCGCTTGAGGTCTTGGCGGCTGGCCAGGCCGTTGATCGCACTCAGGCGCGCCAGATCCTCGTCCAGGCCGGCGACCATCAGTGCCAGGTGCTTGCGGGCATTGGCCGGGCTGCTCAGGGCCTCACCAGGTGAGTACGGTAGGGCAGCTGCAGCGGCCACCTGGGCTACTGCAGCGGTGCCCTGGGCGAGCAAGCGGCGCTTGTGCTCCAGGGCGAGGCTCATACCAGCTCCACCGAGTCGGATTCCAGGTAGGCGAACTTACCCAGCTGCTCGATCACGTAGCCCTCGTTACGCCCGTTGTAGTCTTCGACGCGGGAGCGCTTCGGGTTCTCGAGCAGGTGACGACGCCAGCTGCTGTCCTGGAAGTAGATCGACAGGTTGTCCCAGGAGGTGACCAGGATCCCCTTCGGCGGGAAGAACGGAATCAGGAACGACGGTTTGCCGCCATAGGTGGCGATGACCTGCGCGTCCTCAATACGCTCCTTCTCGGTCGGGGTCTGGCCTTGTGCGGCGTACAGCTTGCCCTTGTCGTGCGCCAGGAGATCCGAACCGATGATGGCCACCAGGTCGCCCTCGTCGCGGAACACCGGATCGATCATCTGGGTGACGTCGTGCACGGCCTCGTCGAGGTTTTGGTAGCTACCGCCTTTGCCGATCTTGATCTTCTGCGCCGGGTCAGCAGCTTTCAGCACCTGCTCCGGGATCTGCTCACGGGCGATTTGCAGCCAGCC
The DNA here is from genome assembly GCF_034961125.1 of Pseudomonas machongensis. Taxonomy (NCBI): domain Bacteria; kingdom Pseudomonadati; phylum Pseudomonadota; class Gammaproteobacteria; order Pseudomonadales; family Pseudomonadaceae; genus Pseudomonas; species Pseudomonas machongensis. Next base: position 4,604 of record NZ_JAYFUI010000156.1, read on the forward strand.
CTTGTTCACGTCCTCGAGCATCGGGAACTTGGCCATGTCGGTTTGCTGTGCCGCGTGGGTGCCGTGCCAGCCGATGAGGATCCGGTCCAGCGCGATGCGCTTCTGCACCGCTGCCAGGTACTTCTGTGCGAACTCGGGGAACTTCGCCCAGGCGTCGATGGTGGCGAACTTCAGGGCCACATCGGTTTCGGTGTGGAACAGCTCGTACAGGTTGTTCTTCAGGTCGAGCAGGTGGCGTGGCTCGCGGTCGTTCTTGTCGGTGTCGGTCCGGCTGCTGGCCGGGCCGCTCAGGCCCAGCAGCACCTTCTCGCCCTTGATCTCGCTGACCGGCACGACGTTGATGCGGGACAGGAAGTCCACTCGCTCGGTGATCTGCTCGTTCAGTTCCTGGGCGTGGGTCGGTTCCACGGCAAAGGTGCGGGTGGCGTCATCGATGCTGTACGCCTCGGCCAGGTCATCCTGGAGCTGCAGATAGACCGCTGCAGCACGTTGCGACAGGGCGCCCATCAGCGCAGGCCCCCGCCGCGTTTCTTGTCAGCCGGGCCGGTGTTGCGCTTGACCTGGCGACGGTTTGGGGTGCTGTTGAACATCTTGGTCATGGTCTCGGTCAGCTCCTCGACGCGGGCGCTCAGTTCCTTGACCTCGTCTTTGCCCTTGCCGTCCTTGGCGCCTTTGCCGCCCTTGCGGTTGAACTCGCGGTTTTCGTCGGCCTCATCGACCACGTCTTGGACGGCGGCGCCTACGGCTTCGACGGCTTCCTGGTTCTCGCTGGCGTCTACCTCTTCCACCACGGGCTCCAGTACAGCCTGCAGGCCGGCCAGCAGGATCACGAATTGGTCATACAGCGCTTTGAGCGCCTTGGCTGTTGCTTCATCCATCGGTTTGGTCTCGTCGGGTGAGTTGGTGTCGGAAGTGGTGTCGGCGAAGCGCTTGCAAAGGCCGGTCAGGGCGTTGAAGAAGCGGCGCAGCTCGCCCGGCTGCTCGCTCCCCTCGCGAAGGGAACCCAGCTCTACGGCGGAGCAGTAGTAGGAAGTTTTCGAGTAGCGCTTGCCCTTGCTGGCACGCTTGGAGAAGTACAGCTCCTG
>NZ_JAYFUI010000157.1:0-3775 GCF_034961125.1 Pseudomonas machongensis
GATCTTGGTGCCCTGGATCGGGTAGAACTGGCTGGTGACTCCCGTATCGTCGCGGGTGAACTGGCTGAGGAAGGTCAGCGAGGTGTCCTCGTCGATGTTCCAGGTCAGGCTCGGAGCGATGTTGTAGCGCTTGTCGTCGATATGGTCGATCTGCGTGCCGCCATCGCGGATCACACCGCTGACGCCGTAGAGAAACCGGCCTTCATCGTCGATCTTGCCAGTGCTGGCGAAGTTGATCTGGCGATGGTTGTCACTGCCGTATTGCACTTCGATCTCATGTGCGGCTTCGGCTTGTGGGCGGCGGCTGACGATGTCCAGCAGGCCGCCAGGCGGGGTCTGGCCGTAGACCGATGACGCCGGGCCGCGCAGCAGGGCCAGGCGGTCGAGGTTCCAGGTTTCCGGTTTTGGGTTGGCGTAGACGCCGCGTGGCAGTGGCAGACCGTCAAGGAACTGGGTCGGCTCGAAGCCCCGCACGCGCATCCAGTCGTAGCGAGTATCGCTGCCGAAGCTGGCGGAAACGATACCTGGCATGTACTTCACCGCGTCATCGAGGCTGTGCACGCCGCGGTCGCTCATCTGCTGGCGGGTGGCAACCGAGATCGAGCGCGGGGCCTCGACCAGTGCGGTGTCGGTCTTGGTGCCGGCAGCGGTGCGCTTGGCCAGGTAGCCATCGACCGGGCCCCAGGCGCTTTCGCTGTCGCTGGATGCGTTCACGCTGGTTTCCGGTAGCGCCAGGCTGCCTTCCGGCACGGCGACCAGGCTGTAGCTGCCTGCGCTGCCCTGCTGCAGTTGCAGGCCGGTGCCGCGCAGGGCGGCCTGCAGGGCGCCGATGCCATTGAAGGTGCCACGGACCGGTGCCGAGGTACGTCCGCTGGCCAGGCTCGGGTCCAGGGCCAGGGCGATGCCGGCCTCGCTGGCGATCCGGTTCAGGGTACCGGCCAGCGGCGCGCTGGGCAGGTCGTAGGCACGCACGCTGGACTGCTCGGCAGCCAGCAGCATGGGGCTGACCAGAGGGGTGGCAAGGCCGATGGCCAGGGCCATCAGGCTTGGACGCAGGTAAGACTCGACAGCACGGGACATGCAGTGGCTCCTAGACGGATAAGTGCTAACTGCTTCCTTGCCGAGCGAGATTTGGAAAGTGACAGGGGGGTGGAGATTTTTTGTCTGGGGTTATCACCGATGTGAAGAACGATAGGGCCGGTACTGATTCACCGCGGCCCGACGGTCACCCACCAGGGCGTCCGTCGTTCGATCTTCACCGGCAAGGCCGGCACCAGCGAAGCCAGCGCCAGGTCGGTATCCGTTAGCGGGAAGCTGCCGGTCACGCGCAGGTTGGCGACTTCATCCGACACCCCCAGGTGCCCGCTGCGATAACGACCGAGCTCGGCCACCAGATCCGCCAGGCGCACGTTGTCCACCACCAGCATGCCCCGGGTCCAGGCGTCGGCACCGGCGCTGACCGGACCGACCAGGCCGAGGCCGTTGCTGTGCATCAAGACTTGCTGGCCCTCGTTCAGCACTTCTTCGTTACCCGTGTTGCTCGGTTGCGCAGCTACCTGGGCCTGCAGCACTTCAAGGCGTGTGCCGGCAGTTTCGCGTTTGACCAGGAAGCGCGTACCCAGCGGACGCAGCCGCCCATCGTCGGTGCGCACCCACAACGGGCGAGGGTCGTCGTGGCCGGTTTCAATGGAGATCTCCCCCTGGTGCAGTACGATCACCCGTTGTTCGCCCTCGTAGTCGATATCGACTGCGGTGTGGGTGGCCAGGCTCAGCAGTGTGCCGTCCTCCAGGCGCAGGGTACGCAGCTCTCCGGTCCCGGTGCGTTGATCAGCCAGCCAGTAGCTGGGTGCCAGCGAAGGGGCGCCGATCCAGGCCAGCAGGCCACCGAGCAGGAGCATCCCGGCCAGCCCGCCACCGAGCTTGCCAACCCGCTGGCGCAGGCCGGCGCGTGACTGCAGCAGGGCGTGGCGGGCAGGGCCCGCAGCCGCGCCCACGCGTTGGTCGAGCATGCCAAGCTGGAACCAGGCGCGCGCATGTTCCTCGCTGGCGGCGTGCCAGCGCGTGAATTCGTTGCGCTCATCGGCGGTGCCGTCGCCGCCCTCCAGGCAGAGTTTCCAGGCGATGGCGGCTTCCAGGACTTTCGCCGAGACCGGCGTATTGCTCACGTCGGCTCCCCGTACAACGCTACGTAGCACTGGCGCAGGCCTTGGGCGATGTACTGGCGCACCCGCGACACCGACACCCCCAGGCGTTCGGCGATCTCGGCATGGCCCATGCCGTCCAGACGGTTGTACAGGAACGCGGTGCGTGCCTTGCTCGACAGTTTGCCCAGCTGGCGGTCGATGGCCTTGAGGTCTTCGAGGATCAGGTGCTGGGTTTCTGGCGAAGGCTGCTCTGCTTCAGGCAGCAACGCCAGCTCGGCAAGGTAGGCCTGCTCCAGGGCGGCGCGGCGGAAATGGTCGAACAGCAGCCCCTTGGCCACAGCGACGAGAAACGCGCGGGGTTCGCGAGGCGCGATCAACTGTTCTCGGCCGAGCAGGCGCACGAAGGTGTCCTGGCTGAGGTCTTCGGCGCGCTGGCGGCAAGCTGTGCTGCGCTGCAGCCAGGCCAGCAGCCAGCTGCGGTGGTCGCGGTACAGGCTGCCGACCAGCTCGGCATGTGGGCTGTGCGCAGAGGACAAGGGCGTTCCCCGGGGAAGAATGCGTTATATAACGATAATGATTCGCGATTGTGGCAGAGGAGGGCGGGGAGATGCAATTGACGCTGGTCAGAATGCCTGTGGGCGCGGGTTTATCCGCGAAAAGGCCAGCGCCTGCCTACAGGCCATGGCTGTGCACGGCGCGCCGCCGCCACTGCCTCAGCCGCTGTTCCAGTTGCAGCGGGCTGTCCAGTTGCTGGCGTCGTGCCTGGCTGAACAGGATCAAGGCCAGCTCTGCGGTGACCTGGGCGTCGGCACTGGCATGATGGCGCGCCTGTACCTCAAGGCCGAAGCGTGCCACCCAGTCGTCCAGGCCTGCCTCACGTAGCACGGTGTCGGGGTTGAGCATCGGTGCCAGTTCCGCCACATCGATGAAGACATGTTGCAGTCGATAGCCGAGGGTTTCCTTCAAGGCGCGCCCGAGCATGCCCTGGTCGAACGGCGCGTGAAAGGCCAGTACCGGGCTGTCGCCGATGAACTCCAGCAAGTCCACCAGCGCTTCGGCCGGGTCGCTGCCTGCCGCCAGTGCGCTGGGCCCCAGGCCGTGAATAAGCACGCTGGCGTTGGTCTTCTGTTCGGGACGGTGCAAGGTGCGTTCGAACTGGCGGCCCAGGTCGATACCGCCGTCCTCGATGGCCACGGCACCGATCGACAGCACTTGGTCACGGTTGAGGTTCAGACCGCTGGTTTCGAGGTCCAGTACAACCCAGCGCTGCTCGCGCAGAGGCTGCACGCCGTACGCTGCCGGGCCTGGCAGCGCGGCCAGGCGCTGGCGCAGTTCATCGTCGAGCGCCGGTGCGCTGGAGCGTAGCCAGGCGAACAGCTTCATAGCTGGTACCGCTGCGCCAGGCTGCTTTGCAGGCGCTGGGCCTGGCGCAGCGATTCACGCAGGATGCGGCGGTCCAGATGGTTGAGGCTGTCCGGGTCGACGCGGTTGGAGTAGGCCAGGTTATCGCGACTCTGGCGCTGGTGCTGTTGCATGCGGGTCTGCTGGATGAAGTGATAGGCCTCTTCGAAGGCGGCGCCATCGAGGGCATCGATGACGCCCTTGGCCACCAGCTGGCGCAAGCGTTCCAG
>NZ_JAYFUI010000158.1:0-5914 GCF_034961125.1 Pseudomonas machongensis
CTGCTGGTCACCCTCGAGGGCTTTCTTATAGGCACCGGAGGCAACTGCCATGAGTGAAACTCCCAACAAGATTTTTGTGCCCGAACGGCCTGTGTGCAGGGCCGCGTCGGGTCTGGATTTTTACTTGCCCGACTTGACCTTGGTCCAGCTGCGGGTCATCAGACGTTGCACCTTGGGGGGCAACTCCGCGTTGACGAACATCTTGTCCAGCACTTCCTGCGATGGGTAAACCGCAGCGTCAGTTCTCACAGCCTGGTCCATCAGGTCGCCAGCCTTGGGGTTGGGGTTGGCATAACCGACGTAATCACTGACCTGGGCGATAACCTCAGGTTTCAGCAAATAGTTGATGAAGGCGTGGGCCTCTTTCACGTTCTTGGCGTCCTTGGGAATCGCCAGCACGTCGAACCAGAGGTTGCCGCCTTCCTTGGGAATGGCGTAGGCCAGGTTCACGCCCTTCTTGGCTTCTTCAGCACGGGCCTTGGCCTGGAATACATCGCCGGAGAAGCCTGCCGCGACGCAGATGTCGCCGTTGGCCAGGTCGGTGATGTACTTGGACGAGTGGAAGTAGGTCACGTACGGGCGTACCGCCAGCAGCTTCTTCTCGGCCTTGGCGTAATCCTTTGGATCGGTGCTGTTGGGGTTGAGCCCCATGTAGTTGAGCACCGCCGGGAGCATCTCGTCCGCCGAGTCGAGGAAGGCCACACCGCACTTGGAGAGCTTCTTCATGTTCTCGGGTTCGAACAGCACCGCCCAGGAGTCGATCTTGTCCACGCCCAACGTGGCCTTGACCTTGTCGACGTTGTAGCCGATGCCGTTGGTGCCCCACAGGTAAGGCACGGCGTACTGGTTGCCCGGATCGTTCTTTTCCAGACGCTTCATCAGCGCCGCGTCCAGGTTGGAATAATTGGGCAGCAGATGCTTGTCGAGCTTCTGGAACGCGCCCGCCTTGATCTGCTTGCCGAGGAAATGGTTGGACGGCACCACTACGTCATAGCCGGTGTTACCGGCCAGCAGCTTGCCTTCCAGGGTTTCGTTGGAGTCGAAGACATCCTGCACGGGCTTGATGCCCGTCTCTTTCTCGAAGTCCGCGAGCGTGGTCGGGCCGACATAGTCGGACCAGTTGTAGAAGTGCACCGTGGGCGCCGCTTGAACGCTGCAGGCCAGCGTCAGACCTGCTCCAGCCATCATGGCCTTGCGCAATACAGAAATAGACAAGTGGTTGGTCCTCACAATCAGAGCCTTCGGTGGCGGCTGGGAGCAGCCGTACACGCAAAACCGGCGCGCAACTTACCTGCGTGGCTGGGATGTCGCAATCGACAATCGAGGTTTATGCCCCCTGGGCCGGAAAACCCCGACCCAGAGAGCCCCGCATCGGGCTTACTTGCCCGACTTGATCTTGGTCCAGCTACGGGTGATCAAACGCTGTGCGGCCGCTTCAGGAGCAGCGATCGCGTACAGCTGTTTCTTCACATCAGCCGGCGGATAGATGCTCGGGTCGCTGGTGATGTCCTTGTCGACGAACTGGGTCGCGGCCTTGTTGCCGTTCGGGAAGCGCACGGCGTTGGTGATCTCGGCCATGACTTCCGGTTGCAGCAGGAAGTTCATGAACTGGTAGGCGGCATCTTTATGCTCGGCATCTTTCGGGATGGCGACCATGTCGTAGAAGGTACCAGCGCCTTCTTTCGGAATGATGTAGTCCAGCTTGACCTTGTCGCCGGCTTCGTGGGCGCGGGCCTTGGACTGCTCCAGGTCGCCCGAGTAGCCGACGGCCACGCAGATGTTGCCGTTGGCCAGGTCGCCGATGTATTTGGAGGAGTGGAAGTAGGTGATCGAAGGACGGATCTTCAGGAACAGGTCCTCGGCCGCCTTCAGGTCTTCCTTGGTGGTGCTGTCGGTCGGCTTGCCCAGGTAATGCAGCGCGGCCGGAAGCATTTCGGTAGGCGCATCGAGGAAGCTCACGCCGCAGCTCTTGAGCTTGGCGATGTTCTCCGGCTTGAACACGGCGTCCCACGAATCGATCTTGTCGACGCCCAGCGCCGCCTTGACCTTGGCCGGGTTGTAGCCGATGCCGATGGAGCCCCACATGTACGGGAAGGCGTACTTGTTGCCTTTGTCGCTGGCGTCGCCAACGGCCTTGAGCAGGTCTTCGTCGAGGTTCTTCCAGTTCGGCAGCTTGGAGCGGTCGAGCTCCTCGTAAACGCCGGCCTTGATCTGCTTGGCCAGGAAGTTGTTGGACGGCACGACGATGTCGTAGCCCGACTTGCCTGCCAGCAGCTTGGCTTCCAGGGTTTCGTTGCTGTCGAAGACGTCGTACTTGACCTTGATGCCGGTCTGCTTCTCGAACTTGGCGATGGTGTCCGGAGCGATGTAGTCCGACCAGTTGTAGACGTTCAGCACCTTGTCTTCAGCGTGAACAGCAGTGGCCATGGCACCCATCAGGGCGGCGGCCAGCAACGTCTTGCCCATTTTCTTCATGCGTTATGCTCCAGAATTTTTTAGTAGCCATCTGTTCAGCTGCCAGGTCCCGTGGTGCAAGCGCTGGACGACTGAAACAACCGCTAGTCTGGCAAGTTACAAGGCGCTGTTTCAAGGAAAGCAGGGCCTTGTAACGACTTAATGTCACATCGCTAGCCTAGCAAACGCCTATCGAATCGCTTCCAGGGTCAGATCCAGGCACTTGCGCGCCTTTTCTACCAGTTCGTCCACTTCTTCGCGGCTTATTACCAGCGGCGGCGCGATGATCATGGTGTCGCCCACTGCGCGCATGATCAGGCCGTTGTCGAAACAGAAGTTGCGGCAAACCATGCCCACGCCCTTGCCTTCGTAACGGCTGCGGGTCGCCTTGTCCTTGACCAGCTCGATTGCGCCGAGCAGGCCCAGGCCGCGTACCTCGCCCACCAGCGGGTGGTCCTGCAGCTCGCGAAGACGTTTTTGCAAGTACGGTGCCACTTCCGTGCGTGCGCGCTCGACGATCTTCTCGTCACGCAGGATGCGCAGGTTTTCCAGCCCTACCGCCGCTGCCACCGGGTGCCCCGAGTAGGTGAAGCCGTGGTTGAAATCGCCACCTTCGCTGAGCACCTTGGCCACCTTGTCACGCACGATCACACCGCCCATGGGGATGTAACCGGAGGTCAGGCCCTTGGCGATGGTCATCAGGTCAGGCTTGAGGTCGTAATAATCGGAGCCAAACCACTCGCCGGTACGGCCAAAGCCGCAGATCACTTCGTCGGCGACGAACAGGATGTCGTAGCGGGCGAGGATCTCTTTGATCTTCGGCCAGTAAGTCTCGGGTGGAATGATCACCCCGCCGGCGCCCTGGATCGGCTCGGCGATGAACGCAGCGACGTTGTCTTCGCCGACCTCCAGAATTTTCTTCTCCAACTGCTCGGCAGCCCACACCCCGAACTCATCCGGGGTCATGTCGCCGCCCTCGCCGAACCAGTACGGCTGCGGGATGTGCACGATACCCGGGATCGGCAAGCCGCCCTGCTCGTGCATGCCGCTCATACCGCCAAGGCTGGCGCCAGCGACGGTGGAGCCGTGGTAGCCGTTGACCCGGCCGATGAGCGTCTGCTTGTTCGGCTTGCCCTTGAGCGCCCAGTAGTGGCGAACCATGCGCAGCACGGTGTCGTTGCCCTCGGAGCCGGAGCCGGTGAAGAACACATGGCTCATGCCTTCGGGTGCCACGTCGGTAATGGCCTTGGCCAGTTCCAGTGCCGGCGGATGCGCGGTCTGGAAGAACAGGTTGTAGTACGGCAGCTCGCGCATCTGCTTCTCTGCCGCCTGGACCAGTTCTTCGCGACCATAGCCGACCGCCACGCACCACAGGCCGGCCATGCCATCGAGGATCTTGTGCCCCTCGCTGTCCCACAAATGCACACCCTGGGCCTTGGTGATGATGCGCGGCCCCTTCTCCTTCAGTTGCTTGTAGTCGCTGAAGGGTGCCAGGTGGTGCTCGCCGCTCAGGTTTTGCCATTCACGGGTTTGCGGGTTATTGACGCTCATCTGCTTCTCCACTATCCGATGGCCGCGTTGCGGCGGCCCCAGGGTTGATCACACGGCAAACAGCAGGAACTCACGCTCCCAGGAACTGATGACGCGTTTGAAGTTTTCATGCTCTGCGCGCTTGGTGGCGACGTAGCCGGTAATGAACTTCTTGCCCAGGTACTGCACAAGCGACCGGCTGTTCTCCATACGCTCCAGGGCGTCCTCGATGGTCAGCGGCAGGCGCAGGTTGCGCCGCTCATAACCACGGCCCTGGACTGGCGCGCTGGCCTCGATGCCCTCGACCATGCCGATGAAGCCACACAGCAGGCTCGCGGCGATGGCCAGGTAGGGGTTGGCGTCGGCGCCTGGCAGGCGGTTTTCCACGCGGCGGTTCTGCGGGCCGGCATCCGGTACGCGCAGGCCGACGGTACGGTTCTCTTCGCCCCACTCCACGTTCACGGGCGCCGAGGTGTCCGGCAGGAAGCGGCGGAACGAGTTGACGTTCGGTGCGAACAGCGGCAATGCCTCGGGAATGAGTTTCTGCAGGCCGCCGATGTGATGCAGGAACAGCGTGCTCATGCTGCCGTCTTCATTGGAGAAGATGTTCTTGCCGGTGGCGATGTCGATCACGCTCTGGTGCAGGTGCATGGCGCTGCCGGGCTCGCCGGTCATGGGCTTGGCCATGAAGGTCGCGGCCACGTTGTGCTTGAGCGCGGCCTCGCGCATGGTGCGCTTGAACACCAGGATCTGGTCGGCCAGGTGCAGCGCGTCGCCGTGACGGAAGTTGATCTCCATCTGCGCCGTGCCGTCTTCGTGGATCAACGTGTCGAGGTCCAGCTGCTGCAATTCGCACCAGTCATAGACGTCTTCGAACAGCGGGTCGAATTCGTTGGCGGCCTCGATGGAGAACGACTGGCGTCCGGTTTCCGGACGACCGGAGCGACCCACCGGTGGTTGCAGCGGGAAATCCGGGTCTTCGCTGCGCTTGGTCAGGTAGAACTCCATCTCTGGCGCGACGATCGGCTGCCAGCCCTTATCGGCATAGAGCTTGAGCACCTTCTTCAGGACGTTGCGCGGCGACAGTTCGACCGGATTGCCCTTCTTGTCATAGGTGTCGTGGATCACCTGGGCGGTCGGCTCGATGGCCCAAGGCACCAGGAACACCGCGTCCTGGTCGGGGCGGCAGATCATGTCGATGTCGGCCGGGTCGAGCAGGTCGTAATAGATGTCGTCGTCGACGTAGTCGCCAGTCACAGTTTGCAACAAAACGCTTTCGGGCAGGCGCATGCCCTTTTCGGCGATGAATTTGTTGGTCGGCGAGATCTTGCCACGGGTGATGCCGGTCAGGTCGCTGATCAGGCATTCGACTTCGGTGATCTTGTGCTCTTTCAACCAATCGGTGAGCTGGTCGAGGTTGTTACTCATAAATACCTCAGGAGGTCATTTGACCCAGCCCCAGCGGGGCGGGCGCTACTGACGCCTGGCGTCGGTCAATGTCGGCGCATTCGGCGCGGCAGGGCCTGGCAAGGCCCACGCCTTGATTCTGGATGGAGTACGTTGCCAAAGCAAAAACCCATGCGCAGGACGGCAGCCGATCCACGCGCAAAACGCGTGTCGATCTCGAAAGCAAAGGGCAGGAAGTAAGAAAAGCGTGCAGTAAACTGCTACGGGGCGAGGGCTGACTGTGCCGGTCGTCAATTATTGCGGCCAGTCTGCTCCTGGAATGGGCCAGGCACGCGAGGGCCTTTCGGCAAGCGGTGAAAATACCTGACTGCACAGCGCAGGCGGCGCTTTCAGGTCGCGACTGGCGGACCATGTGACCCTCGTATTATTACTGTTATGGGTTGCGACCGAGCTTAGCCTCGTTCATTTTTTTTCACAACACCTCCGTAAAAAATAAAATACGCCACCATCGCCATAGCCCTTT
>NZ_JAYFUI010000159.1:0-2801 GCF_034961125.1 Pseudomonas machongensis
CGCCAGGAAGTACGCCTCCCCGAACACCATGTAGTCCAGGGCTGCACAGCTCATCGTCTGAGCGCTGCAGCCTTCTGACGGGATGAACTCACGCAGCAGCAGATTGCGCTTGAACTTCGGGATGGCGCCGTGGTGCGCGTTTGCGCGCAGCAGCTTGGCCAGGCCCACGCGGGACACCGGCGGTTTGTACAGGCGCCCGTCGTCGGTGGGAAAGATGCCAAGGTACTCGCCGATATTGGCCGTCAGCACCTGCTCTGGCTCCCCGAACGTGAACACGCGTGTGGGCTGTTGCGCCGGCGCTTGCGGGGCTTGAGGTTTTGGCTGTCGTTTGGGCATGGCTTCCACTCGTGAGGTAGCGGCTCTTGCGCCGCTTGTTGGTGTTCAAAGGTTCGTTGTGAAGGGCGTGCATCACGGCCCAGGCGATGTCGGCGTGTCCGGTGGCCTCGGTCCTCGAGGCGCTGAATGTGATCTGGCCACCGCCAGTGGTGCCCCGTTTGATGGTCAGGAAGGCCTGGGCGATCTCGGTCCAGCCAGCGTCCCACGCGATCCGGCCAGCGCGGATCACGTCCTGGGCTTTGAGCACCAGGGTGGTCTTCGTTTCCAAGCTGTAGTGGATGCGCTGGGCGCGCGGGTAGAAGTCGCACACCAGGTCGTAAACACCGATCCCGACACCGGTCGTGTCGATGCCGATGTGCTGGACGTTGAAGCGCTCGGTCAGCAGCTTGACCTGGGCTGCCTGGTAGGTGAACGACTGTCCCCGCCAGCTGTACTTTTCCAGGATGCGGAATCTTCCACCTGGCTCTGCCGGCGGCGCGACCACAACACAGGTCGCGTCGTCACGGGTTCGGCTTGGGTCATACCCCAGCCATACAGGGGCATCGCCAAACGGGCGGTCGTCGCCTGGCTTGTAGTCGTCCCACAACTCCAGGTCGGAATAGCTGCGCTCAAGGTCGGCCAGCGCGAACGCTGACTGAGTGCTGTCAATGAACTTGCACATGAACAGTTGCTCGAAGCGCTCTTCGTCGTTTTCCAGGCGTAGCCGGTCGATGTCGAACAGGTTGCAGCCGCCGGCGATTGCGTCTTCCAGGGTGATGATCTTGCGCCACTGTCCATCCGGGCAGAGCGTGCCGGCGTGGATCTCGGCATCGCTGGGCCACGCGCCGGCCTTCTTGGCCCGCTTGCTGTTGCGGAAGGTCTCGCCCGTCCAGAACGGGTAAGCCTCATGGGAAACAGCGCTGGGCGTAGAAAAGTAGGTCTGTCGCCATTTCGCATGGGAGGCCATACCGCTGGCTACGGTCTGGATCTTGTCGAAACGCGGGATCCAGAAGATTTCATCCACGTATAGGTGGCCGTGGTAACTCTGTGCCGTGTTGGCATTGGTGGACAGGAAGCGCAGCTCTGCCCAGGGCTTGCCGTCTTTGCTGAGCTTGATGGGGTTGCCGGTCAACTCGATGTCGAACCACTTGCTGGCAAATTCCACGATGTAGCTACGGAACACTTCGGACTGGGCACGGCTGGCCGACAGGAAAATCTGGTTGTCCCCGGTCAACACCGCGTCCATGAACGCCTCGGCGGCGAAGTAGTAGGTCAGACCGATCTGGCGAGACTTGAGGATGTGGCGGATACGCGCCGTCAGTGGGTTCTTCTTGGCCTCGAACAGCTCCAGCTGGTAGTTGAACATCCTGGAGGTGAACTTCTCCAGGAAGTCCACTTCGGTCAGCTGGCTGATGTCGTTCTTCGCCTTTTTTTCCCGCTTCTTGCCGGCACGCTCCCGGCGCTCCTGGTGCGGTTCTTGATCCTGGTCATGGCGCTTTCGTGGGGATTCACTATCCGCCGGCGCCGGCGGGCGGCTCGATTGCTTCAACAGCTTGTCGCGGATCGAAGTCAGGCGGTCCAGCTCGTCCAGTTCGGACTTGCTCAACGTGTCCTGCTTTTCCAGGATCAGGGTGATACGCCTGCTGACAGCGGTCACAGGTTCCTCATCGGTCAGCATGTCATCCCAGCCGCCCTGGCGGATCCAGTAGTAGATGATCCGTACATTGGGCAGCTTCAGCTGAGCCTGGATTTCCTTCACCGATGCGCGGCGTAGGTAGAGGCGTTTGGCGGCCTCTTTGACTTCTATCGAGTAGTTCATGGGCCGCAGTCTATGCGGCGAAAACCCTGAAAACGCGGCATAAAACTGCAGGAAATTCCTAGATCCTCGAAATAGGAATTTCCTGCAGTGAAAGCGTTTGGCCGGTGTTGATCGGCTCCCTATCTTGGCGCTCATCGACCACCACCGAGCGCTCCAACCAATGCCCAGATCCCTTGTCTCCTACTGGAAACGCGTAGCTGTCAGCGGCCCGACCGCCGACAACCGCGAGATAACTGTCCAGGAGCTGGTCGATTGCGCTGAGACCTACAAGCTGTCGGTCTACACCGCTGTGATCTGGAGCGAGCACGAGCGCTGGCCTGGCTCGCACGGCACCGTATTTGCCGTGCGCCTGGTGACCGAAAACGACGATCCCGAGTTGCAGCCCGGCCAGGTCGCTCTCGAAGCCCAACTCAAGCCAAACGACAAGCTGCTGCACCTGAATGACCAGGGCGAGAAGCTGTTCACCAGCGTGGAGATCACGCCCAACTTCGCAAACTCGGGTCGGTACTACCTGACCGGCCTGGCCGTGACCGACTCGCCGGCCAGCCTGGGAACCCAGGAGCTGTACTTCTCCAAGCGTGCCAGCAAGGGCAAGCGCTACTCGAAAACTTCCTACTACTGCTCCGCCGTAGAGCTGGGTTCCCTTCGCGAGGGGAGCGAGCAGCCG
>NZ_JAYFUI010000160.1:0-3738 GCF_034961125.1 Pseudomonas machongensis
CGCGCATCACATCCAGCACTGCCATGCCGATGCGGCAGCTCACCGGGCTGCCCCCGGCCGAGGAGAAGAAATAACCCTCGGCCTCGAGCGCTTCGGCAATGTCGCGCCGGGTGATCACCGCCCCCAGCGGCTGACCATTGCCCATGCCCTTGGCCATGGTGATGATGTCCGGCACCACGCCCTGCTCCTCGAAGCCCCAGAAGTACTCGCCCAGGCGGCCGTAGCCAACCTGCACTTCATCGGCGATGCACACGCCGCCGCGCGCCCGCACCTTTGCATAGGCCTCGCGCAGGTAGCCCAGGGGCAGCGAGATACCGCCGGCATTGCCGTACACAGGCTCGCAGATCATCCCTGCAAGCTGGCGGCCACGGGCATCCAGGTCGGCGAGCTTGGCGTCGACATCGCGCAGGTAATCACTGGCACTGTCAGCGCCGCGGTAACGGCCGCGGAACGTATTGGGCGCCTCTACCGGATGCACCCAGTCCGGTCGGGTTTCCAGAGCCTGGGGATTGTCGGCGATCGAGGTGGAGATAGCATCGGTGGCCACCGACCAGCCGTGATAGGCCTCCAGCACGCTGAGCAGGTCACGCCCGCCGCTGTAGGCCCAGGCCAGACGGATCGCCAGATCGTTGGCCTCGGTACCGCTGTTGACAAGAAACACCCGGTCGAAGCCTTCCGGCGCTAATTCGAGCAGACGTTCGGAGAACTCGGCGATGGCCGCGTAGTGGAAGCGCGAGTTGGTATTGACCAGCGACCACTGCCGCGCCGATTCGGCGACCATGCGCGGATGCCCATGCCCGAGCACCGCCACGTTGTTGAGCATGTCCAGGTAGGAACGCCCCTGCATGTCGATCAGGTAGTTGCGCCAGCCGCGCTCGATATGCGGCGGCTGGGCGTAGTAGTGCTTCTGCGAGCGGGCGAAGCTGGCATCGCGCCGCGCCAGCAGGGCCTGGGCATCGACCAGCGGCTCGGCATCGCAGTCGAAGCCCAGCAGTGCCGCCGGCGACGGGCAAAGCGCCAGCCAGGCCTGTGCCTGGGACGGTTTGGCAAAGAACGGCGGCGCAATGTTCGGATCCAGGCACAGCTGTACGCTCAGGAAGCCACAGGTCGAACCGAGCATCTGGCCCTTGCGCACCGATTCGCCATCCTCCGGCGCCTGCTCCAGGCCGCTCAGCCACAGCCCCCAACCGGCGGAGCTCAGGCACCCGCGGCCATCCCCCGTGCTCAGCCAGATACCGGTTTGCGGCGCGTGCAACACCGTGCCGCCCGGCAGGTTCAGTTCCACGCCCAAGGCACAGGTGGCAGGCTCGTCAGGGCGGTCAAAATGGGTTTGCGACAGACGGTACTGCCCATGCAGCGTGGTGGCGGGAGCCGGGGTGGCAAGCAACAGGTGCTGGTCGAATCCAGGCTGCTGCCAGTTTCCAGCCTCGCAGTGCGGGCTCAGCACCCCCAGATCGAGCCGACGCACGGTCTGGCCGGCCAGGCTCGGCAGCAGTGCTGCACAGTCGCCGAGGTCCAGGGTGTCCGGGGCAAGGCCCGCGGCCTGCAGGATCGCCGCTTCCATCAGGGCGGCAGGCACCGCAGTGGCGGTATCGAAGATTTCCCACTCATGGGCGATGTTGTCGCGGGTGTACTGGTTGTCCGGATCGACGGTGAGTTGCTGCTCGCTGCTGAGCACCAGCACCGCGGAACGGTTGAGCACCAGCGGCCACAAGGCGCGCAATTCGGCTTCGCTCAGCGGATTGACCGCCTGGTAGGCCGCAACCACCGGCAAGATCCGTAGCGGATCGCCTTCGGCATGATGCAGCAAGGCCGCGCAGGTGACCGAGAGGTCGGCGATACGCCAGGTGTGTGACAGGTCGCCGAAGTCGATAACGCCTTGCGCCTGCCACTGACGATGCTCGTCAAGCGCCCAGACCACGTTGTCATCGGTGATGTCCAGATGCACCGCCTGCGTCGGAAGCTGTCCGACCAGCGGCTGCAGACGCGCCCGCGCCTGACTGGCCACACCCTCGACGCGCTCGCGCCGGGCCTCATCCTTGATGACCGGCAGCAGGTGCTCGATCAACTCCTCGGCATGGCGTGGGTCCCACTGCAGCGTGCGCTCCAGCCCCGGGTGCTCGAAACCGGCCAGGGCCTTGCCAAGTTGCGCACACAGCGCCCCCAGCTCGGCCATCAGCCTATCCGGCATGTGCTTGAGGCGGGTCAGCGGCTGGCCTTCAATGTACTCGAGCAACCGGCCACGCAGGGCCTGCCCGCCGATTTCCAGCGCCAGCAGCCCCTCACCATTGAGCGCCGGGCGCACCGCAGGCACCGGTAAACCCTGCCCGCGCAGGTAGGCCAGTGCAGCATGCTGCGCTTCGAGCTCAACCTGGGCATAGCTGCCATGGCACAGCTTGAAGACGAAGCGCCCCTGCTCGCTGTCCAGCCGGAAGTTCACGTCCTGCTGGCTACCGAGGGGCACCAGCGCGCCGTGCAGGCCGTAATAGGCCTGCAGGGCATGGCTGGCCTGCACCTCGGAAACCTCGGGACGTGGAAGGCTGGAGCGGTGGATCAGGGTGTGCAACGGCATGGTGCGAACCTCGGCCTCTTTTTTGCTTATATCGCCATTACCACTGCCCGGAAGCAAGGGGGTGAAGCGCAGACTGTCGTTGCCAATCTGCAACGATCATTGCCAAAGCCGCGCCCCAGAAGGCCTGGCCTCGCCCGCTGTCCACCAGGAGCTCGATGTCGATGCACGCTGCACCACTGTTGTTGTCGCCTCTCCCGCACCGGCTCCTTGACGCGGTGGCATCGTCGCGCCAACTGCCTGCGTCAGAAGTCCGTCACCCAGACACAGGGGCAGGGTCATGAAGAAAGTCGCCATCCTGCAATCGAACTACATCCCCTGGAAGGGCTACTTCGACCTGATCGCCGCCGTGGACGAGTTCATCCTCTACGACGACATGCAGTACACCAAGAACGACTGGCGCAACCGCAACCAGATCAAGACGCCCAAAGGCGTGGAATGGCTGACCGTCCCTGTCGGCCAGGGCATCGACCGGCGCATCCGCGACGTCGAGCTGCACGACCAGCGCTGGCAGGTCAAACACTGGAAGACCTTGGAAGCCAACTACGCCAAGGCCCCGCATTTCAAGGCTATCGCCGAATGGCTCAAGCCGCTGTACATGGAACAGGCCCACCGCCATCTCAGCCCCCTGAACCACAGGCTGTTGCAGGCCATCTGTGGGTATCTGGGCATCGGCACACGCATCAGCCACTCCTGGGACTATCGCCTGGGTGAAGGCAAGAGCGAACGCCTGGTCGACTTGTGCCTGCAAGCCGGTGCCAGCGAATACCTTTCCGGCCCCGCCGCGCGCGACTACCTGGATGAAAGCCTGTTCGCCGCACAGGGTATCACCGTCAGTTGGTTCGACTACAGCGGCTACCCCCAATACCCGCAGCAGTGGGGTGATTTCACCCATGGCGTGACCATCCTCGACCTGCTGTTCAACTGTGGCCCGGACGCACCGCGCTTCATGAAGCATGTGCGACCACCGGCTCCTGAATCCACCGCGCCGACGGGCGCAGCACCCGACATGCGAGTCTCCCCATGAGCAATGCACTAGACAGCTACATCGGCGCCTACAGTGATCGTTTCGGCTTCGCCTTCGACAACGACATCATGCTCAACTGGTATCCCCAGCGGATCATGAAGCTATGCCAGGAACATCACTCGATTCTGGAGCTGGGCGTCGG
>NZ_JAYFUI010000161.1:0-6027 GCF_034961125.1 Pseudomonas machongensis
GGCCGACTACATCCTCGAGACCCGCCTGCGTCAGCTGGCGCGCCTGGAAGAGATGAAGATCCGTGGCGAGCAGGACGAGTTGCTCAAGGAGCAGGCCAAGCTGCAGGCCTTGCTGGGCAGCGAGACGAAGCTGCGCAAGCTGGTACGCAGCGAACTGATCAAGGACGCCGAAACCTATGGCGACGACCGCCGCTCGCCGATCGTCGAGCGCGCCGAGGCCAAGGCTCTGTCGGAAAACGAGCTGATGCCGACCGAGCCGGTCACCGTGGTGCTGTCGGAAAAAGGCTGGGTACGTTGTGCCAAGGGTCATGACATCGATGCCACGGGCCTTTCGTACAAGGCTGGCGATGGCTTCAAGGCCGCAGCGGCGGGGCGTTCGAACCAGTTTGCGGTGCTTATCGACTCGACCGGGCGCAGCTATTCGCTCGCAGCACACAGCTTGCCATCGGCCCGTGGCCAGGGCGAGCCGCTGACCGGGCGTCTGACGCCGCCGCCGGGCGCCACCTTCGAGTGCGTGCTGTTGCCGGACGACGATGCGCTGTATGTGGTGGCGTCCGATGCCGGCTACGGTTTCGTGGTCAAGGGCGAGGACCTGCAGGCCAAGAACAAGGCGGGCAAAGGGCTGCTGAGCCTGCCCAATGGCGCCAAGGTGATGACGCCACGGCCGGTCGCCGACCGCGAACAGGACTGGCTGGCAGCGGTCACCACCGAAGGCCGCCTGCTGGTGTTCAAGGTTGTCGACCTGCCACAACTGGGCAAGGGCAAGGGCAACAAGATCATTGGCGTACCGGGTGATCGTGTGGCCAGTCGTGAAGAATTCGTCACCGATCTGGCGGTGATTGCCGAGGGATCGACGCTTGTATTGCAGGCTGGCAAGCGTACCCTGTCACTGAAGCCGGATGACCTCGAACATTACAAAGGCGAACGCGGGCGTCGTGGTAGCAAATTGCCACGTGGATTCCAGCGCGTCGACGGCATGGTGGTGGAGCGCCCGGAGTAAACCGGTTGTTCGTCTGGAACGGCGTTTTCAGCGTCGTTCCGGGCGGAAATGCTGGAGTCCGGCGACTATTTCGCGGATGATACACCCCTTGCGGGGCCGGCGTGGCCGTGTGCCCGCGGGAATCCACACGAGTATCACTGCGGTTGCCGGGCGGCAGCCGCTTGGATGGGATGATGAAATTTCTGCGCCTTCCATTTGCGCTGCTGATGACGGGTCTGCTGGGGCTCAGCGGGTGCAGCATGCACCAGCCGGTGGCCCTGTACCAACTCGACAGCGGCGACCCCGGCCAGCCTTCGCAGGCTGCCGGCATGGCGGTCGTGCTCGGTCCGGTATCGGTAGCCGACTACCTGCAACGTGAAACCTTTCTGCAACGTCAGCCCGATGGCAGCCTGACCGCGGCGACCGACGGTCGCTGGGCCGGCAGCCTTTCGTCGGATATCGACCAGTTGCTGGTGCGCCAGCTCGCCTGGCGCCTGGACAGCCAGCGCGTCGTGCTTGCACCTGCCAGCACCGGCTTCACGCCGGATGTGCAGGTACTGCTGTCGATCACCCGCCTGGACTCGGGCGCCAACCAGCCGGCGATCCTCGATGCCCAGTGGCGCGTACTGGATCGTCGTGGCCATGTGCGCGACAACCGTATCGTCCATCTCGAGCAACAGCATGAGGGCAGCGAGGCCTCTCAGGTCCAGGCCCAGGGGCAGTTGCTGCAGAAGCTGGTCGAGCAACTGAGCGTTGCCGTCAAGCCGCTGGCGAACCAGCCAGCGGTCGCTGAAGAGGCGCCGAAAAAGCCAGCGGCTCCGGTCCAGGTCAAGAAGGAACCGGAGAAGTCGAGGATTCCGATGGCTTCGCCGATCCGCACCGATATGGAAGTCTATCGATTCTGATTCGACAGACATGAAAAAGCCCGCAGCGATGCGGGCTTTTTTGTGGGTGCCGGATTGCGGGCCTTTCGCGACACTAGGCCGCTTCTACACCTGCACCGCGGATCAGGCCATTCAGGCCCGACGCTCATGCATCCGCGCCAACTGGCGCTCGAGCATCGACGGGTAGGGCTCCATCAGTCGCTCGACACAGCAGGCGCCTTCAGGGCTGGCGATCGGCCGAATGCGCGCGCGCTGGCGGATCAGGGCGTCGTCGCTGACCTGGCGCTCGACCAGCAGCAGGTTGCGGCTGTGTTGCGACAGCGCCAGGGCATCCTGGGCCTTCTCGGTCATCAGCAGGTCGACCTGATCCATGCCCAGCAGGTCCTCACCCAGCGCCAGGCCCAGTTGCAACTGCAGGGTGATACCGCTATCGGCGACCTCGATCTGCAGGGCGTGGCCCAGGGCGCGCAGCAATTCGCCACAGCAGATAGCATTGGTGAGGTAGTCCTCGCCGCTGTCACGGCTGTGGAACAGCAACAGTGTGCTCCCGTCGTCTAGGGTGTGCACCTCGCCCTCGTACAGCGACGCGGCCTGGTCAAGGCAGTCGCGGTAGCGCTCCAGCAGCTCGGTCAGGCGCGTGCGCGGCAGACGGCGCAGTTGCTCCTGGGAGCCGAGTTGCACTGCGAGCACGGCGCTGGTGTTCGGTTCGTCAGACTCCGGGGTGGCCAGTGCCTTGGGGCTGTGCTCGGTGTCGTCGATCAGGTCGGCAAAGGCGTCGTCGTCTGCGTCGTCGTCCTGGGCGGCCACCCTGGCCGGTACAGGCTTGGGTGCAGCCTTGCGTGGCGGCGCCTCCACATGCAGGTCGGCGAAATCATCTTCGTCGTCTTCCTGTTCTTCCGGCTCCGGCGGTGGCGGCGGGGCCAGGCGGGCGTGGAGCTGACGAGCGAGATCGCCGATTTCGTCCTGGCGCTCGATGGCCGGGGTATAGGGGTGCGGGTCACGCAGCCAGACACGCAGTTGCAGCAGCGGCGTCGAGATGAAGCGGCCCAGGCGCAGGCTGAGGGTGAGCGCCAGCGCCAGCAGGATCGCCGCGAGAATGCCCATGCTCTGCAGGCTGATCAGCATCGGTTGCTGGAACTGGCTCATGTCCAGGCTGATGCGCAGTTGCCCGGCGGTCACGTCCTGGAAGGTGATCTTGGTCTGGTAGACCCCTTCGGCCTCGCCCAGCAGGCTATTTTTTGGCCGTTGCCCGGCCTCGGCGAGGATTCGGTTGTCGACGCTGTAGATCGCCGCGTGGGCCACCAGCGGGTTCTTCACCAGATTGCCCAGCAGCACGTTGAGGCTGAGGATGTCGTTGGACACCAGCAGCTCGGTAGCCGAGGTCGCGGTCTGCACGGTCAGGCTCTGGCCGACGGCATCGGCCTGCTCGTGCATGGCCTGCTTGAACTGCAGGCCCATCACGCAGGCATAGATCACCAAGGCCAGCGCCACCAGGAAAATGTTGTGGCTGGCGATGCGCAATGCCAGGGGAATACGACGCTGGCGCAGGGCTCGGAAGATCATCAGAAAGAAGTTGTCGGTTTTGACAGGCGTGGGCCGGTTCACAGAGCGCGGCTCTTTATGGCGGAAAAGATGCTGGGCAGTATAGCGACCCGCGTTTTGTCGGCAAAGTATCGATGGCGCCCGATGGTCATGGAAAGTGGGTAGAATGCGCATTTTTCATCGAGTTGGAGCCCGGTCTTGCGCGAAATCGTCCTGATCAACATCACTGGTGAAGACCGTCCGGGTCTCACTGCGGCCATCACCGGCGTCCTGCTCCAGGGCGGTGTGAACATCCTCGACATCGGTCTTGCGGTCATGCATGGCACGTTGTCGTTCGGCATTCTGGTCGATATTCCCGACAATGAAGTCGCCACCGGCCTGCTGCAAGGGGTGCAGTCCAAGGCCCATGAGCTGAACCTGCAGGCGCGCTACACGCCGATCTCCGAGGCAGACTACCAGCAATGGGTGGACGGCCATGGCGACAATCGCCACATCGTCACGCTGCTCAGCCGCAAGGTCACGCCCGAACAGTTGCAACGGGTCAGTGCAGTCATCAGCCAGTATGGCCTGACCATCGAGCGGATCGAGCGCCTCTCGGCACGTGTGGCGCTCGACGCCAGCACCGACAAGAGCCGCGCCTGCCTGGAAATCTCCGTGCGCGGTGAACCGACCGACGCCCAGTCCCTGCGCGCCGATTTCTTCGCATTGTCGGCCGAGCAGGGTATCGACATCGCCTTCCAGCAGGATGACCTGTTCCGTCGCAATCGCCGCCTGGCGGTGTTCGACATGGATTCGACGCTGATCGAAGCTGAGGTAATCGACGAGTTGGCCAAGGCTGCAGGTGTCGGCGAACAGGTTTCGGCGATCACCGAGCGCGCCATGCGTGGCGAGCTGGATTTCCGTGCCAGCTTCAAGGAGCGCATGGCATTGCTCAAAGGCCTGGACGTCGGCGTGCTGGACGAAATCGGCGCTTCGCTGCGCCTGACCGAAGGTGCCGAACACCTGTTCGCCGAACTCAAGCGCCTGGGCTACAAGACTGCAATCCTCTCCGGCGGTTTTTCCTACTTCGCCAAGCAGGTGCAGGCACGCCTTGGCATCGACTACGTGTTCGCCAATGAGCTGGAAGTGGTGGATGGCAAGGTGACGGGCGTGGCTATCGAGCCGATCGTCGATGCCCAGCGCAAGGCTGACCTGCTGCAGGAGCTGGCGCACAAGGAAGGGTTGCAACTGGAGCAGACCATCGCCGTGGGCGACGGCGCCAACGACCTGCCGATGCTGTCGCTGGCCGGCCTGGGCGTGGCTTTCCGCGCCAAGCCGCTGGTGCGTCAGTCTGCCAAACAGGCGATTTCCACGCTGGGGCTGGATGGCGTGCTGTATTTGCTGGGCTGGCGTGACCGCGACGGGCGCGTGTGAACCGTTGAAACAGCGGGGCTGCAAAGCAGCCCCCGCGATCCTGAGTCAGCCCTGCACTGGCAGCGCCAGTTGCTCGCCCATGCGCACGGCAGAACCGGCGCCCAGGGCTTCGGCCCATTTCACCTGCTCTGGCCCGAACAGCACGATCGCGGTCGAACCCAGCTTGAAACGCCCCAGTTCCGCGCCTTTTTCCAGATGGATCGGCGCGCGGCTGGCTTCGTCGTAGCGGAAGGTCTTCAGCTCGCGCTTGGGCGGTGTGACCAGCCCGGCCCAGACTGTCTCGATCGAGGCAACGATCATCGCACCCACCAGCACCACCGCCATCGGCCCGCGCTCGGTGTCGAACAGGCAAACCACACGCTCGTTGCGGGCGAACAGCTCGGGGACGTTCTCAGCCGTGGTCTGGTTGACCGAGAACAGGCGGCCCGGCACGTAGACCATCTCACGCAGGGTGCCGGCCAGCGGCATGTGCACGCGATGGTAGTCCTTCGGCGACAGGTAGATGGTGGCGAACTCGCCGCCCATGAACGGCGCGGCCAGCGCCGGGTCGCCGCCGAGCAGCTCAAGGGCGCTGAAGCTGTGGCCCTTGGCCTGGAAAATACGGCCGTGCTCGATCGGACCGAGCTGGCTGACCGCACCGTCGGCCGGACACAGGATCGCGCCCGGGGTTTCATCCAGGGGACGCGCCCCCGGCTTGAGGGCGCGGGTGAAGAAGGCGTTGAAGTGCTCGTAGGCGGTGAGGTCCTCGACCAGCGCCTCGGACATGTTCACCTGGTAGCGTTTGGCGAACCAGGCGGTGAAGGCATTCTTGAACCAGCGTGCGCGGCACTCGGCGACGCAGCCGGCCAGGCGCGACAGCAGGTGATGCGGCAGCAGGTGCTGGCTGATGATGAACAGACGGGATTTCATGCAGGTTCCTTAAACTTCTACAGGCGTGTCCGGGTGATTGCCCCACTCGCTCCACGAGCCGGCGTAAGCCTTGACCCGTGGATAGCCGAGTGACTTAGCCACCAGGTAGGTGAATCCGGAGCGACGGTGGGTCTGGCAGTGGGTGATCACTTCCTTGTCAGGGGTGATGCCCAATTGCTGCAGTACTTCGGCGATGTCCTTGCGAATGCGCAGGTGGTCGTTGAGGTCCATGCCTGCAGTCCACTCGAAGTTGACCGCGCCGGGGATGTGACCGGCCTTGGCTGCCAGGACCTTCTCGCC
>NZ_JAYFUI010000162.1:0-3934 GCF_034961125.1 Pseudomonas machongensis
AACGTGCTGACCTACGCCTGAGATTGGGCGCCAATAACGCGGCCGATATCCTGTCTCGTGGTCAGCAAAAGCTGGTCGTTTGTGCCCTACGGATTGCCCAGGGGCATCTCGTCAGCCAGGTTCGTCGCGGTCAGTGTATTTATCTGGTGGATGACTTGCCGTCTGAATTGGACGAGCAGCATCGCCGCGCGCTGTGTCGCTTGCTTGAAGAATTACACTGCCAGGTTTTTATCACCTGTGTAGATCACGAATTACTGAGGGAAGGCTGGCAGACGGATACGCCAGTTGCTTTGTTCCACGTGGAACAAGGCCGTATCACCCAGACCCACGACCATCGGGAGTGAAGGCATGAGCGAAAATCAAACGTACGACTCCTCCAGCATCAAGGTGCTGAAAGGGCTGGATGCCGTGCGCAAGCGTCCCGGCATGTACATTGGCGACACCGATGATGGTAGCGGCCTGCACCACATGGTCTTCGAAGTGGTCGACAACTCGATCGACGAAGCGCTCGCCGGTCATTGCGATGACATTACCGTCATCATCCATCCGGACGAATCCATCAGTGTTCGCGACAACGGTCGTGGCATTCCGGTCGACGTGCATAAAGAGGAAGGCGTTTCCGCCGCCGAGGTCATCATGACCGTACTGCACGCCGGCGGTAAGTTCGATGACAACTCCTACAAGGTCTCCGGCGGTCTGCACGGTGTAGGTGTCTCGGTGGTGAACGCCCTCTCCGAGAAGCTGGTCCTGACCGTTCGCCGTAGCGGAAAGATCTGGGAACAGACCTACGTTCACGGTGTGCCGCAAGCTCCGATGGCAGTGGTCGGCGAAAGCGAAACCACCGGTACCCACATCCACTTCAAGCCTTCGGCGGAGACCTTCAAGAATATCCACTTCAGCTGGGACATCCTGGCCAAGCGTATTCGTGAGCTGTCGTTCCTCAACTCGGGCGTTGGTATCCTGCTGAAGGACGAGCGCTCCGGCAAGGAAGAGTTCTTCAAGTACGAAGGTGGTCTGCGCGCATTCGTCGAATACCTGAACACCAACAAGACTCCGGTGAACTCTCAGGTCTTCCACTTCAACGTCCAGCGTGACGATGGTGTGGGTGTCGAAGTCGCCCTGCAATGGAACGACAGCTTCAACGAAAACCTGCTGTGCTTCACCAACAACATTCCGCAGCGTGACGGTGGTACTCACCTGGTGGGCTTCCGCTCCTCGCTGACCCGCAGCCTGAACAGCTACATCGAGCAGGAAGGCCTGGCCAAGAAGAACAAGGTGGCGACCACGGGTGACGATGCCCGTGAAGGCCTGACCGCGATCATCTCGGTGAAGGTGCCGGATCCGAAGTTCAGCTCGCAGACCAAGGACAAGCTGGTTTCCTCGGAGGTGAAGACCGCCGTGGAACAGGAGATGAACAAGTACTTCGCCGACTTCCTGTTGGAAAACCCCAACGAAGCCAAGGCGGTCGTTGGCAAGATGATCGACGCGGCGCGTGCCCGTGAAGCAGCGCGCAAGGCGCGGGAAATGACCCGCCGCAAAGGTGCCCTGGATATCGCTGGTCTGCCGGGCAAGCTTGCCGACTGCCAAGAAAAGGACCCTGCCCTGTCCGAACTGTACCTGGTGGAGGGTGACTCCGCAGGTGGTTCGGCCAAGCAAGGTCGTAATCGTCGTACCCAGGCAATCCTGCCGCTGAAGGGTAAGATCCTCAACGTCGAGAAGGCTCGCTTCGACAAGATGATCTCGTCCCAGGAAGTCGGCACGCTGATCACCGCCCTCGGCTGTGGTATCGGCCGCGAAGAGTACAACATCGACAAGCTGCGTTATCACAACATCATCATCATGACCGATGCTGACGTTGACGGTTCGCACATCCGTACCCTGCTGTTGACCTTCTTCTTCCGTCAGTTGCCAGAGCTGGTCGAGCGCGGTTACATCTACATTGCCCAGCCACCGCTGTACAAGGTGAAGAAAGGCAAGCAGGAGCAGTACATCAAGGACGACGAGGCCATGGAAGAGTACATGACCCAGTCGGCCCTGGAAGATGCCAGCCTGCACCTGGACGAATCGGCGCCACCCGTGTCGGGTGTTCAACTTGAGGCACTGGTCAACGAGTTCCGCGGCGTGATGAAGACGCTCAAGCGTCTGTCGCGCCTGTACCCGGAAGAGCTGACCGAGCACTTCATCTACTTGCCGGAAGTCACTCAGGCGCAGTTGGCCGATCACGCGACCATGCAAGCCTGGTTGGGCAAATTCCAGGAGCGCCTGAACAACAGCCAGAAGTCCGGTCTGACCTACCAGGCCAGCCTGCGCGAAGACAAGGAACGCAACATCTGGCTGCCGGAAGTCGAAGTTACTTCCCACGGTTTGGCCAGCTACGTGACCTTCAACCGCGAGTTCTTCGGCAGCAACGACTATCGTTCGGTAGTCGTGCTGGGCGCCAAATTGGCGACCTTGCTTGGCGAGGGTGCCTATGTTCAGCGTGGTGAGCGTCGCAAGGCAGTTACCGAGTTCAAAGAAGCCCTCGATTGGCTGATGAACGAAACCACCAAGCGCCACACCATCCAGCGATACAAAGGGCTGGGTGAGATGAACCCGGATCAGCTGTGGGAAACCACCATGGACCCGACGGTGCGCCGCATGCTCAAAGTCACCATCGAGGATGCGATTGCGGCCGACCAGCTGTTCAATACCTTGATGGGTGACGCGGTGGAACCTCGTCGTGACTTCATCGAAAGCAACGCGTTGTCGGTGTCCAACCTGGACTTCTGATTACTGTCGATGGGCACATTAAGTGTCGCAAGTGGGCGGATTATTGTCGCCTGGTCGTAAAAAACCCCAGCCTCAATGGCTGGGGTTTTTGTTATGGGTACTAATCATGAGTGATACTATTTCTGGAAAGGGAATGTCTATGAAATCTCCGCATGAGGAATTGCCTCTCCTATGCTGAAAAAAATCAGCGTCAAAAACTTCACAGTTTTTCGTGACTTGAATCTGAGTTGTTGCTCAGGCCTGAACATCATCGTCGGCGAAAATGGCATGGGGAAGACGCATCTGTTGAAAGCTGCGTATGCCCTCATTGCTACTGCTGCTGAAGCTGCCAAAAAGCCAAACTCAATTGATCCTACCAAAACGCATTTACAAAAGGCCTATGCCGAAAAGTTGATGGGGGTATTTAGGCCTGAATCGGTAGGTAGGCTCGCTCGACGAAAACAAGGTCGAGATCGCTGTGAGATTTCGCTTTCGTTCGATGAAGTGGCTTTTGATACCACGATTAGCTTTGCTACCAGCGCCAAAACCGATGTTCAAATCGAAAAGCTGCCTTCACGTTGGGACAAGCAAAGCCCGCTGTATATCCCTACTAGGGAGCTACTCACGATTTTTCCTGGTTTTGTTTCGGTGTATGAGGGGCACTATCTAGAGTTCGAAGAAACGTGGCGTGACACGTGTATTCACTTAGGTGCTCCGACATTGAAAGGCCCTAGAGAAAAACGCGCAAGCGAGCTACTGAAGCCCATTGAGCAGGCTATGGGCGGGAAGGTCGTTTTAGATACAAACGGACGTTTCTATCTGAAAATTCCCGGCAGCGGCACCATGGAGATGCCTCTTGTAGCCGAGGGACTAAGGAAACTGGCAATGCTCGCCCGCCTGATCGCCACAGGGTCGGTGCTCGACAAAGGGTATCTATTTTGGGATGAGCCTGAGGCCAACCTCAATCCACGCTTGATTCGTTTGGTTGCCACAGTCATCCACACGCTTGCGAAACAAGGGGTACAGGTTTTCATTGCTACACACAGCTTCTTTTTACTTAAAGAGCTAGACCTGTTGGCACGCCAAGATCCCTACCCCCTTCGTTTTTGGGGGCTGCAACGCGAAGAAGCTTCAGAGGGAGTTTTTGTTGAAGAGGTCGAGTCCTTGAGGGAGTTGACGAATCTCG
>NZ_JAYFUI010000163.1:0-3805 GCF_034961125.1 Pseudomonas machongensis
GGCAATTCATCAGGTTAGAATCGATTGGCACGCGACTTGCCAGTCAAGTCATCTTTCTGCGATATCCCGGAGTACCTGCCTTTGGATGCCAGCACCATCAACAGCCTGTTCCTGATCGGCGCACTGCTGGTGGGCGCAAGTATCCTGGTCAGCTCTCTGTCGTCGCGTCTGGGCATCCCTATCCTGGTCATCATCCTCGCGGTCGGCATGGTCGCCGGTGTCGATGGTGGCGGCATCATTTTCAACAACTACCCGACCGCCTACCTGGTGGGCAACCTCGCGCTGGCCGTGATCCTGCTCGACGGCGGCCTGCGCACGCGGGTAGCGAGTTTCCGCGTGGCCCTGTGGCCAGCCTTGTCGCTGGCCACGGTGGGTGTGCTCATCACCACCGGCCTTACCGGCATGGTCGCTGCCTGGCTGTTCGACCTGAGCCTGATCCAGGGCCTGCTGATCGGCGCCATCGTCGGCTCTACCGACGCCGCGGCGGTGTTCTCGCTGCTCGGTGGCAAAGGCCTGAACGAACGGGTCACGGCAACGCTCGAGATCGAGTCGGGCAGCAACGACCCGATGGCGGTATTTCTCACCGTCACCCTGATCGACATGATCGCCAGCGGTCAGACCGGCCTGCACTGGAGCCTGCTGACCCACCTGCTGCGCGAGTTCGGCATCGGCGGCCTGCTGGGCCTGGGCGGCGGCTGGCTGATGCTGCAACTGGTCAACCGCATCAACCTGGCCGGCGGCTTGTACCCGATCCTGGTGGTCGCCGGCGGCCTGGTGGTGTTCTCGCTGACCAACGCCCTGCACGGCAGCGGCTTCCTTGCCGTCTACCTGTGCGGCCTGGTACTGGGCAACAAGCCGATCCGCAGCCGCCACGGCATCCTGCACATGCTCGACGGCATGGCCTGGCTGGCGCAGATCGGCATGTTCCTGGTGCTGGGGCTGCTGGTCACCCCGCACGACCTGCTGCCCATCGCCCTGCCCGCCCTGGGCCTGGCGCTGTGGATGATCCTCTTCGCCCGCCCACTGTCGGTGCTGGCCGCACTGCTGCCGTTCAAGGCTTTCCACGGCCGCGAAAAGGGCTTCATTTCCTGGGTTGGCCTGCGCGGCGCGGTACCGATCATTCTTGCGGTGTTCCCGCTGATGGCGGGCCTGCCGGATGCGCAGCTGTTCTTCAACCTGGCGTTCTTCATCGTGCTGGTGTCACTGCTGGTGCAAGGCACCAGCCTGCCGTGGATGGCCAAGCTGCTGAAGGTCACGGTGCCGCCAGATCCAGCGCCGATCTCGCGCTCGGCGCTGGAGGTGCACATCACCAGCGAATGGGAGCTGTTCGTCTACCGCCTGGGCGCTGAAAAATGGTGCATCGGCGCAGCCCTGCGCGAGCTGAAGATGCCCGAGGGCACGCGTATCGCCGCGCTGTTCCGTGGCGAGCAATTGCTGCACCCCTCGGGCAGTACCGTGCTGGAGGTCGGCGACATGCTTTGCGTAATCGGCCACGAGCACAACCTGCCCGCCCTGGGCAAACTGTTCAGCCAGGCGCCACAGCGCGGCCTGGACCTGCGCTTCTTCGGCGACTTCGTCCTCGAAGGCGATGCCGAACTCGGTGCGGTGGCAGCGCTTTATGGCCTGAAACTCGACGGCCTGGATGCGAAAATGCCGTTGGCGCAGTTCATCCGACAGAAGGTCGGAGGCGCTCCAGTCGTAGGCGACCAGGTCGAATGGCACAGCACGATCTGGACGGTCGCGACCATGGACGGGAACAAGATCCAGAAAGTGGGCGTCAGATTCCCCGAAGGAACCCGGCCCGGCCCGGGGCTGTTCCTCTAAACTCCGTTAGTGCCCTCTCGCAAGTAGTCTGCCTATGTCCCTGCGCGTGTATGCCCGCGCAGCCCTCCTCGGGCTGTGCCTTTCCCTGTCGTTCGCCGCTGTGGCGGCCGAGGTGCCGGCCGCTCCCGGTATTCAGAACAGCCTGGACAAGATTGCCGAGCGCAAGCTGCCGGAACCCGAGCAGAAGGCGCTCCAGCAGGTGCTGGAGCAGACGCTCGCGCTGATCGCCAGCAAAGAGGATAGCGAGAAGAAACTCGCCGACCTCAAGCAGCAGTTGGCCGGTGCCCCTCAGGAAACCCGCGACAGCCAGCGCGAACTGGCCAAACTCAAGGACAGCAAGGTCACGCCCGTGGCCCAGCGCTATGCCAGCCTCAGCGTACCGCAGCTCGAGCAGATGCTCAGCGAGCGCAGCACCCAGCAGGGCGAGCTGCAAAAGGCGCTGTCCGAAGCCAACAGCCTGATCATCAACTCCCAGACCCGCCCCGAACGTGCCCAGGCCGAGATCAGCAACAACCAGACCCGCGCCCAGCAGATCAACAACGCGCTGAAGTCGGGCAAGGACAACGGCAAGGCGATTTCCGCCGACCAGCGCAACCAGCTCAACGCCGAGCTGGCCTCGCTCAACGCCCTCACCCTGCTGCGCCGCCAGGAGCTGGCCGGCAACAGCCTGCTGCAGGACCTGGGCAATGCCCGTCACGACCTGCTGATCGAGCGTGCCGCACGCCTGGAGCAAGAGATCCAGGACCTGCAGACACTGATCAACGAGAAGCGCCTGGCACAGTCGCAACAGACCGTCACCCAGCAGTCGATCGAAGCGCAGAAAGCCGGCGGCAGCACCCTGCTGGCCAACGAGAGCGCCGCCAACCTCAAGCTCTCCGACTACCTGCTGCGCAGCACCGACCGCCTCAACGAACTCACCCAGCAGAACCTGCAGACCAAGCAGCAGCTCGACACCCTGACCCAGGCCGACCAGGCGCTGGACGAGCAGATCAACGTGCTCAAGGGCAGCCTGCTGCTGTCGAAGATCCTCTACAAGCAGAAACAGGCGCTGCCGCACCTGAAGGTGGACCGCGACCTGGCCGACCAGATCGCCGATATCCGCCTGTACCAGTTCGAGGTCAACCAGCAGCGCGAGCAGATGAGCAGCCCGGTCAGCTACGTCGACAAGCTGCTGTCCACCCAGCCTGAGCAGGATGTCACCCCGCAACTGCGCAAGGCGCTGCTGGAGGTCGCCATCACCCGCAGCGACCTGCTCGAGCGCCTGAACCGCGAGCTTTCAGCATTGCTCAATGAGTCCATCACCCTGCAGCTCAACCAGAAGCAACTGCTGGGCACCGCGCAGAACCTGCGCACCACCCTCGATGAGCAGATGTTCTGGATCCCCAGCAACAAGCCGCTGGACTGGGACTGGCTGCGCTATGTGCCCGAGCGCTTCGCCGACCAGGTCGCCAGCCTGCCCTGGGGCTCGGGCATCAAGGAACTGGCCGACGGCCTGAGCCAGCGCCCGCTGCTGTTCCTGCCGCTGCTGCTGGTGATCGGCGCGCTGCTGTGGCGGCGCAAGTACCTGTACCAGCGCCTGGGCAAGGTGCACCAGGACATCGGCCACTTCCGTCGCGACAGCCAGTGGCACACGCCACAAGCGATCCTCATCAACATCCTCCTGGCCATGCCGGTCAGCCTGGGCCTGGCGCTGTGCAGCTATGCCTTGCAGATCGACGCCCGCGGCCAGAACGCCAACCTCGGCGCTGCGCTGTGGCAATTGGCCCAGGCCTGGCTGGTGTTCTACACCGCCTACCGCGTGCTGGCCCCCGGCGGCGTGGCCGAGGTGCACTTCCGCTGGCACAAGCCGCAGGTGGAGTTCCTGCGCGGTTGGGTACGCAGGCTCGGCACGGTGGTGCTGGCCCTGGTGGGTGTGGTCGCGGTGGCCGAGCACCAGCCTTCGGCGCTGGCCGACGACGTGCTGGGCATCGGCGTGGTGCTG
>NZ_JAYFUI010000164.1:0-3215 GCF_034961125.1 Pseudomonas machongensis
GCCCGAACGTTTGATGGGATTGCAGGGGTGCATCGCGCCCCTTTCGCGACGCAAGGCCGCTTCGGTAGGGAGCGGCTTTGTGCTGTGGACAGGCCAGCCTGTAGCTGAGTAAGGACACGTATTCATGAAAGACCTTCTGGTCAACGAATTGGCCAACACCTCGCAGTTTCTGGCGCAGCAGCGCCTGCAGGGGCGTATCGACCAGCAGAAGCTGTTCAAGGCGATCGATGCCGACCCTGGCATCGTCGGTGCGGGTGTCGTGTATATCGATGCCGACTACAACGTGATCGTGCTGCGCGAGTTTCAGCCGATCTGCAGTATCAAGCCCAAGCGCATCATCCTGCGCGAGGCGCCTCGCTACATTGCGCCCCAGCAATTCATGAACCAGTTGCAGACCAACCCGCGTGAGTCGCGCGTGGTCAAGGAGGCGGTAGGCACCACGCTCTCCTGCGCTGGTGCGATCCTGGGTTGGGTCGTCATGTTCAGCGGCACTATCGCCGTCCCCTTCTCCGGCGGTGTAAGCCTCGCGCTTACCGCTGCCGGATATGCAGCAGCAACCGCCAGTACCGCACAGTGCGTTATCGGTGTTGTCAGAACGGTCAACGAGGTCAACGACCCGTCAGCCAATGATGCGATGGATCAGGAGGCCTGGTACAGGGCGGCCACACCGTTGCTCGACGGTATATCGCTGCTCGGCGTCGGTAGCTCGGCCCTCACGACTGTACGCTTCCTGCAGGTGCGCAAGGCGGCCACGGGCGCCAACTGGCTCGACCTGACCCGTTCATTGAGCCGTCAGCAGCGTAGCGCTCTCACCCGCGAGTTGCTGTCGATCAAGCATCCTTCGCTCACCGCGAAGCAACTCAAGCTGCAACAGAGCACGGGCGAGCTGATCAAGCGTCACACGCCCACGCAGATCAAGCACGCCACTCAAACACTGATCAAGGATTCGCTTGGCGCTTCCATCGGTTTTGTCGGCAGCGGGACGGTGCAGGACAAGACCAAGAGCATCGCTCTGGGGCTCTATGAGGAGTTCGAGTAATGAGTCGGCACCCTGACCTTCAGAAGTTTCTCGATCGCTACTTCATGGTGTTCCTGGCGGGGTATTTTCTCTCGCTGTACGCCATGGCCGGGACGTTCTCTTTGGTGTGGAGTACCTATTGCCGTGACTGCAGCCGGGAGATCAACTATCCGCTCAGCCTTGGTGTGCTGGTGGTGACGCTGGTCACGGCGCATGCCGCCGTAGTGCGAGGTCGTGACTGGGGGGTATGGGTGGTCGCCGCCCTTTGTATTGGCTCTGTGGTTTTCCTGTTGCCGACCTATGGGTTCAGGCCGCATATGGGGATCTTCCTGAGCATCATAGTCGTCGTGCTGCTGGCATTGCTGGTACTCAACAGCAAGCGCTATCGGGAAATGCGCGTACTGCTGGCAGGGTATCGAGAGAAGAGAAGGCTGGAGCGGCTGAATCGTAATCCCAAGGGGCGTTCGGCCAAGTGAGGGATGCCGAACCCGGCGCTGAAGCGCCGGGCCCGTAAACGCCAAACTCCAGCCTCAACGCTCCGGTCGCAGCACCTTCACATCCCCAGGCTCCGCCGTTTCCCGCAGGTATTCTTCCAGCGAATCGTCCAGCGCCTTGATCCAGCGGGTGTGGTGCGGCACCGAGGCGGTGCCGGTCATCACCGAGCGGTACGAGCGGTCGCGGTAGCCCATGATGTCGTGCTTCTTGTCGTTCTTCCATTTGAGGAAGATGCGGTTTACCGCGTCGATGTCGAAGCGCGGGTAGTCGGTCTGCTCGATCAGGCGGGCGATGTAGCTGCCCTGGAATTCGTACATCGAGGCGGTGGTCTGCAAGGCCTCTTCCTCGGCGCGCCAGTGCTCGCTGTCGGCGCGCATGGCGGCCGGGTCGGGCAGGGCGATGCGGCCGAGTATCACGTCGCGCACGAACCAGGCCTGGGCGTCGAACAGGTTGAAGCTGTACCACAGGTCCTGCATCCCCAGGTACATCAGCTGCGGGTTGGCCTCCCACACCACGCCCTGATACAGGCCCAGCGGCCACAGGCGGTTGCCGGTGCGCAGGGTCAGGTCGTCGGGCAGGAACGGGAAGTGGTGTTGGTAGCCGGTGCACAGGATGATCGCGTCGACACGCTTGCTCGAGCCGTCGGCAAAGTGCGCGCGGTCGCCGTCGACCCGCTGCAACTGCGGCCGCTCTTCCCAGCCCTTGGGCCACTTGTAGCCCATGGGTTGGGTGCGGTAGGCGCTGGTGATCGAGCGGGCGCCGTACTTGTAGCATTGCGAGCCGATGTCTTCGGCGGAGTAGCTGCTGCCGATGATCAGCACATCTTTGCCGGCGAACTCCAGTGCATCACGGAAATCATGGGCGTGCAGGATGCGTCCGGAGAAGCGCTCGAAGCCTGGGAATGACGGCACCTGAGGCGTGGAGAAATGCCCGCTGGCGACCACCACGTAGTCGAATATCTGTTCGTAGCGCTGGCCATTGGCGTAGTCGTGGGCGGTGAGGGTGAAGGTGCGGCTGGCGCTGTCGAAGCGCACGTCCTTGACCACGGTGTCGAAGCGGATGTACTGGCGCACGTCGGCTTTCTTCACCCGGCCCTGAATGTAGTCCCACAGCACTTCGCGCGGTGGATAGGAGGAAATCGGGCGGCCGAAATGTTCATCGAAGCTGTAGTCGGCGAACTCCAGGCATTCCTTCGGGCCGTTGGACCAGAGGTAGCGATACATGCTGCCGTGTACCGGTTCGCCGTGCTGGTCCAGGCCGGTGCGCCAGGTGTAGTTCCACATGCCGCCCCAGTCGGCCTGCTTTTCGAAGCAGACGATTTCGGGCATGGCCGCGCCCTTGGCGTGGGCAGATTGAAAGGCACGCAGTTGCGCCAGGCCGGAAGGGCCGGCGCCGATAATGGCGACGCGAGTAGTCATGAAAAAGTCCTGTGATCACGGAAGAAAGGCAAGACTTCCCCAGCCCCGAACGGCAACGAACCGTGGGCGGTGGAAGCGCGGAAACTTCAGGGGTCAGCAGGCAGGCGGAGGCACGGGGCGCTTGCGCTTGTGCGCCAGCAGGACATCGCGGGGCGGGATCGACAGGGTGTGGAAGAGTGTCGAGAGCGGGGAACAGCCGAGGCTGGAGACGGCGGCAGGGAAGGGCCCGGTAGGCTTGCCGATCAGGTTGGCAAGCGGGCCATGCAGCCGACGGATACGTGTGA
>NZ_JAYFUI010000165.1:0-9855 GCF_034961125.1 Pseudomonas machongensis
CGGGCCAAGCAGGCCGATGCGCGCACCGGGGGTGAGTTGCAGCTTGACCTTCTCGAGAATGGTCTTGTCGCCATAACCCAGGCGTCCCTCGGCGAGGTCGAGCAGGGGGCTGGAGATCTTGTGGGCTTCGCGGAAGACGAAGTCGAACGGCGAGTCGACATGCGCCGCCGACAGCTCCTCCATGCGTTCCAGGGCCTTGATCCGGCTCTGCGCCTGGCGGGCCTTGGTGGCCTGGGCCTTGAAGCGGGCGATGTACTTTTCCATGTGCGCGCGCTGCGCCTGCTGCTTTTCGTAAGCCTGTTGCTGCTGCGCCAGACGCTCGGCGCGGGTGCGCTCGAAGGCGCTGTAGCCGCCCTTGTAGAGATTGAGCTTGCGCTGTTCGACATGCAGCACATGGTCGACCACGGCATCGAGGAAGTCGCGGTCGTGGGAGATCAGCAGCAGCGTGCCTGGGTAGCCCTTGAGCCAGTCTTCGAGCCAGAGAATTGCGTCGAGGTCCAGGTGGTTGGTGGGCTCGTCGAGCAACAGCAGGTCGGACGGACACATCAGCGCCTGGGCCAGGTTCAGGCGCATCCGCCAGCCACCGGAGAAGTCGCCGACGCGGCGATCCATCTGCTCGGCGGTGAAGCCCAGCCCGGCCAGCAGCTTGCGGGCGCGGGCGTCGGCGGTGTAGCCGTCGGCGCTGTCCAGCTCACTGTGCAGGCGCGCCAGCGCCGTGCCGTCATGGGCCTGCTCGGCAGCGGCCAGGTCAGCCTGAACCTTGCGCAGGCGCAGGTCGCCGTCGAGCACATAGTCCACCGCCAGGCGATCGAGGGTGTCGACCTCCTGGCGCATGTGGGCGATGCGCCAATCGGCGGGGATCTGGCAATCGCCGGCGTCGGGCGACAACTCACCGCGCAGCAGGGCGAACAGGCTGGATTTGCCGGCGCCGTTGGCGCCGATGAGGCCGGCCTTGTGACCGGTGTGCAGGGTCATCTCGGCGCCTTCTAGCAAGCGCTGAGGACCACGCTGTAAAGTGAGGTTGGATAGTCTGATCATGATGGTCGCGGAGTCTATCAGCTTCCGGGTGGCCCACACAGGCCACTCGATCATTGGCACGAGTCGAATCATGCACAGCGAATTGTGGAACCACGCCCTGGCCCTCTACGGCCGTCCAGGGGTCGAGAATGCCTGCCTGACCTTGCAGGCCTTGGGCGGCGATGTCTGCCTGCTGCTGTGCGGCACCTGGCTGCAGGCACGGCGGGTAGCCCCCGATGCGCGGCGAGTGGAAGCACTACGGCAAGTAGCCGGCCCCTGGCAGCAAGAGGTGGTTACACCCTTGCGCACGCTGCGTCAGGCGTGGCGTGCACAGGCACAAGGCGATCCGCACCTGGCGGCATTACGGGAGCAGGTGAAAGGGTTGGAACTAGAGGCGGAGCGAGCCTTGCTGGCGCGGTTGCAGACGTGCGCCGCAAAGTGGTCGGCGAGCCCGGACGGACACGCCGACGATTGGCTGGAGCGGCTAGCGCCGGACCAAGCCCGTGACCACGACGCGCTGCACCAGTTGCGCGCCGCGGCCAGAGCGCTTCAGGACGCCGAAGACGGCGACTGAGCCGGGGTGCTGGCCGGAGCCGATGGCGCTGGAGAAGCCGGAGTGCTGCTGGCAGCAGGAGCTGCGGGCTTGGCTTCGACAGGCTTGGCAGGAGCCTTGGTGGCAGCTGGCTTGGCGGCAGGTTTCGCGGCGGGTTTGGCTGCCGGTTTCGCAGCCGGTTTTGCCGCTGCTGGCTTCACGGCAGGTTTGGCTGCCGCTGGCTTGGCTGCTGGTTTAGCTGCTGGTTTGGCAGCCGCTGCAGGCTTGGCTGCAACCGGCTTGGCGGCGGCTTTGGCTGGAGCTTTGGCAGCAGCGGGCTTCGCAGCAGGTTTAGCGGCTGCCGGTTTGGCTGCTGGTTTGGCGGCAACCGGCTTGGCAGCAGCTGGCTTGGTCGCAGGTTTGGCCGCAGCTGCTTTGGCTGCTGGCTTGGCCGGGGCCTTGGCAGCAGCAGGTTTGGCAGCGGATTTGGTAGCAGCAGGTTTGGCCGCAGCGGTTTTCGCAGCAGGCTTGGCGGCTACCGCTTTGGCCGGAGCCTTGGCAGCGGCCGGTTTGGCGGCGGCTTTAGCAGCAGGCTTGGCAGCGGCGGTTTTCACGGGTGCCTTGGCGGCGGGCTTGGCAGCAGTAGCCTTGGTGGCAGGCTTGGCGGCCGCGACCTTGGTGGCAGGTTTTGCAGCAGCCTTGGTCGCAGGCTTGGCTGCCGCACGCAGGCCGAGTGCCTTGCCAGCGGCTTCACGCACCTTGCCAACACCCTGGGCCAGTTTCAGGCTCTCCTGGGCATCACGCTTGAGTTGCTGAATATAGGTACGCGTCTGGGTCTGGCGATCTTTCAGCGAATCGAGAAGTGCTTCAAGTTCACCGACAGCCCCTTGGGCCTTGCTTTGTGCCTTGGCCTTGCCGGCCTTGGCAGAGTCCTGCAACTTCAGGCGGGCATTGTGCAGTTTCTCCTGCGCCTTGCCGCGTTGTTTTTCCAACTTGGCGAGCAGTTTCTCTGCATCCGCCAGCGCTTGCGAGCAAGCCTCTTCCAGATGTTCGAGCAGGCTACCGGAAAGTTGCTGGAGCAGATGCAACGGCGTACTGACGGGCTTCTTTTTGGCCGACATGGCTTACCTCCTGGCTGACGAGATTGCGGCTCATACTATGCTTCTGCTGCTACCGCCGCTAGGGCATGTTGACAGTATTGTTTGCGCCGCGTTGCATGCCTGGGCAAAGTTGTTATCTTGCAGCTCGGTGCAAGTGTAGTAGTCGATTAAATGATTGCTGACATTTACACATTGGCCGACAACAAAGGCTGGCATACTTCGCCTTCATCGCCGCAGGAGTTGCCCGTGCCTCGTTATCTGATTCTCGGCTTGAGCCTGTTGGCAGCCTCTGCCCTGGCCGCCCCTCAAACGCCCCCCGCCAATGACCAGGACCTGGCCTACAGCCTCGGCGCAAGCCTTGGCGAACGCCTGCGCCAGGAGATGCCCGACCTGCAGCTAGATGAGCTGGTCGAGGGTCTGCGCCAGGCCTACCAAGGCCAGCCGCCGCGCATCGACAAGACGCGCATGCAGGCGATCCTCCAACAGCATGACGAGCAAGCCAACGCTGCCGCACAGCAGGCGCAGGTCGACAAGCTGCTGGTCGCAGAAAAACGCTTCATGGCCAACGAGCGCGCCCGCAACGGCGTGCACGAACTGCCCGAGGGTGTGCTCTACAGCGAGCTGGCCAGCGGCAGCGGCGCGCAACCCAAGGCGGGTGGGAAAGTGCAGGTTCGGTATGTCGGCAAGCTGCCGGACGGCTCGGTGTTCGACCAGAGCCAGCAACCGCAGTGGTTCAGCCTGGGCTCGGTGATCGAAGGATGGCAGGTGGCATTGCCACACATGAAGGCAGGCGCCAAGTGGCGACTGGTGATTCCGTCGGCGCAGGCTTATGGCGCCGATGGGGCGGGCGACCTGATCGCGCCCTATACCCCGCTGGTGTTCGAAATCGAACTGCTGGCAGTTGGCGACTGAGACAGGCCGTCAGGCCTGTACCGCATCCTCTTCCTTGTGCGCGTTGTGCAGCACTTCGATCAGGCAGTCTTCGAGCTCGAAGCGTTCGTGCAACAGGCTGCCCAGCTTGCCGAGCTTATCGGCGAAACGCTCGGTATCCGTGCACTCGCCTTTCTCGCAATGGTCATTGAAAGCCAGAGCGATCTGGGTGATGTCATTGATCCGGGGGGTGATTTCCTCGGCCAGCTTGAGCGCCTGCTCGTCGCCGAAAGCCTTTGCTTCAGTGACCAACTGCTCGCTGACCTCGAAATGCCAGGCCGACACGTAGTCGACCAGGATCGCGCAGAAGTCGCGGTTCTTGTCCTTGTCGGCGAAGGCTGGCTTGGCATCGCGCAGTGCGCGGAAGGCCTGCACCAGTTCATGACGCTCCTCCAGCCAACGGTCGATCAGCTTGTGAACCCCACCCCATCGTTCCTGGGCGTTCTGGCAACTATCGAGCATGGCAGTCTCATCCCTAGCTGGGCAGATGCCGCTGCACCTCGCGTCACAACTGCGCGACACAAAGGTGACATCCGCAGAGCGGCATCGAACCGTATGTTTTCAATGTGCGTGCAGGGGAGATTATTCCCGCGCGTGCTGACCATCAAGGTACGCAGTGGACTAAGTTCATACAAGCGTTTGATGCCCATGCACGGGACCATTGGTCGCGCAATTGCGCTGGGTCAACTGCCGCCAGGGTTGCGGAAACGATACGCCAGCAGGTAGTACAAGGGCAGCGCCGTCAGCAGCAGGAAGGCCATCAGGCTCCATTCGGGGAGCGTGAGGTCGAGGAAGCTCCAGCTGATCGAAACACATTCGGAGCCGCCGATCAGCAGACGCTCCAACGCCTCTGGCCAGGAGCGCTGGAGTGTATGCGCGAAAGGTTCGGGGGTAACCGCAAGCCACTCACCTTGCAGCCACACCTGTCGTGACGCCAGCGCGACACCGGCACAGGAAAAACCACCTGCCAGCCACGCATAGACACGCATGCCGGCTGCACCCGGGGCATGCAGCATGGCGCACAGGCAGACCAGGGCGTAGAGCCCCAGCAACAGGCGCTGGGTCAGGCACAGAGGGCACGGAACCAGGCCGAGCCAGTTCTCAAGCAAACTCGCCCCGCTCAAGGTGGCGAGCGAGGCGAAGAAGGCTGCAAAGAACAAGGAGCGCGAGCGAGCCAGCGACATGAGTGATGGAAATCCCGGAAGAGCAGTAGGGGCTTGAAACGGTAGAGGAAAGAGGATCACTGTTTCAAGTTACTACAGCTGGGACAAGTCGCTGATTCAAAGGGAAAGTTTTCGGATCTTGGTAGGAGATATCCGAAGCTTCGCCACTGGGCAGATACCGTCCTACCACTGCCACGGGAAATAGCCCATTGGATGTGCCCGATCGCAACACCAGGCAGCAGGTGCTGCCTGGTGTTGCGATCGGGCTACGCAGTGGCCCAGGCGAGCTCAGGAAGCGTGCACACCCTCAGGCAACGGCAAGGCCAGCAAGCGCTCGTCCAGTAGGCCAAGGCCCTCCTGGAACAGCTGGTTGCTGCGCTCGGTTTCGCCCAACCCAGCCAACAAGCGCGCAAGCTCGGCGCAGGTTTCCGGGTTACGCTCCATGCGCAGGCTGCTTTCGAGGTAGTCGCGCGCCTTGCCCCATAGGCGGTTCTGCAGGCTCAGGCGACCCAGGGTAAGCAGCAAGCTGGGGTCTTGGGGATGATCCTTGAGCCAGCCTTCGGCCGTCTGCAACTGGCGCGCCGGGTCATCGCCGCGTACCAGGCCATAAAGACGCGCCAGGTGGCTTTCGAACTGACGCTTCAGCGCAGTACGCAGCACCTGCTCGGCTTCACCCTGGGCGCCGACCTGGCGCAGCTGCTCGGCATAGGCCAGCACCAGTTGCGGCTCCTGGCGCTGGGCCGAGGTGAGCTGTTGCCAGGCGCGCTCCAGCGACTGGCGGGCGGCTTGAGAGTCCTCGCCCCGGGTTGCGGCCAGCGTCAGGTTCTGGCCCCAGGCACGCTGCTCCAGCTCGGCCAGCTCGTTGCCCGGCAGCACCTTGCCCTTGCGCAGGTCCGGCAGCAGGCGGATCAACGCCGGCCAGTCACCGCGATCTCGGTGCAGCCGCTGCAGCAAACGCAGCACCTGGGCGTTGTGCGGATGCCGTGCCTGCATCGCCAGCAGGGTTTCCAAGGCACCGTCGCTGTCGCCGCGGTCCATCTGCAGCTGCGCATGGGTCAGGGCGATACCCAGCTCCGCCTGGGGCTGACGCTCCAAGGCGCGCTCGAGCAGGTTGTCGCTGTCTTCGGTGCGCCCCTGCTCGTTGGCCGCGCGGGCGGCGCCGAGATAGTAGAGCAAGGGTTGACGCTCGGCTTCGGCGGCGCGGTGCAGGTGGCGTTGGGCGCTGGCCCAACGACCTTCGGCGAGGTCCAGTTGGCCCTGCTCGATGGCGATACGCACACGTCGGCTGCGATTGCGTCGCGACCAAGGGTTGACCACTCCGCTGGAGGCCAGCACCAGGCCGACCAGGTAACGCAGCAACAGCAGCGCCAGCACCAGCACCACCAGTGCCGCGAGCGCCGCCCACAGCCCAGACTGGTAACGGAAGCCGCCATAGGCGATCAGCACGTAGCCACTGTGCTTGGCAATGGCGACGCCCAAGGCCGCGGCGATGACGATCGCCACCACCGCCAGCAGGTAGACACGCTTCATGGCTTGCCCCCTTCGCCTTCGGCCGGCAGATGGCGCCGCTGGATATAGGCCTGCACGGCGGCGAGGCTTTCGCTCAGGTCAGGCACGACCACCGAGACGGGCTGCTCGGCCAGTGCGTTGAGGCTGTCGAGCATGGCCTTGCTTTGCGGGTTGTCCGGGTTGAAGTTGGCCAGCAGCACGCTGCGCGCATCGTCCAGCGCCTGGCTGTAGACCTTGGCCTGCCCATTGAGCGCCGCCCACTGGGCTTGCTCGATGGTAAGGCTCAGCGCGAGACGCAGCTGGTTGAGCGATTGCCCGGCCAGCAACGGGCGTACGTTCTGGTCGGCGTCGAAATCGATCTGGAAGTACTTGGAAATCTCTGCCCACCACCGGGACAGGCGGCTTGCACCATCGCCGTCGGCGGTCAGCGCACCAAGGGCATCGGCATCGCTGTTGAACTCAGGCGACTGGGCACTCAGTTGCTGTACCTGCTCGCGCTGGGCGGCGAGCTTGAGGAACAATCCGGTACGGTCGGGTTGCTGCGTGCTGTTGAGCGTCGCCAGGCTGCGCGCCAGTTGCTCGCGCGCCGCGAAGGCGCCCGGATCGCTCTGCTCGCGCAGGATCTCGTCGGCACCTTCGACCAACGCCTTGGCACTGGCGATGTCCTGCAGCGCCGACAGGCGCAGGGTGGCCAGGCGCAACAGATGCTCGGCCTCGGCCAGACGCCACTCCTTGCGGCTTTCGCCAAGCACGGTTTCCAGGCGCTGGCTGAGCCTTTGCTGGTCACTCTGCAACTGTGCCACCAGACGGCGGCGGTCTTCGAGTTCGCTGGCTGCAGGCAAGGTCGCGAGTTGCGAGCCGAATTGCTGCTGGCGTTGTTGCAGCGCTTCGGCGCGCTGGTTCAGCGCCTCGATATGCTCGCCCTGACCCTGCTCGCTGCCTTGCAGTTGGCGCACCTGCCATGCGCCCCAACCACCGACGGCCACACCGGCGGCGCCGATCAACAGCGCCAGCAGGGCCAGGCCATTGCCGGCACGCTTTGCCGGCTGCTCGACGGGAGTCTGCGGCGCATCGATCGCCGAAGGTTGTTCGTTGTTGGACAAGACAGTCTCGCTCACGTATCCATCCTTTGCATGGGGGCGTCGCCGCAATCCGCTCGACGCCTTAGGAGGCAGGTGCAGCGCTGCGCTGCACGGCTGCCAGCAAGGCCGCAGCGCTCGCGCCACGGCAATCCACAACCTGTTGGGCGCCTGCCGCCCTGGCCTGTTCGGCCACGCGCGGGCTTGGCACGAACAGCGCAAGCCCCGCCAGACGCGGCCAATCCGCACCGGCCAGCTGGAGCAGGTGTTCGAAACCCTGCCCACTGCTGACCACCAGCCCGTTCAGGCGTTCCGCTTGGATCCGGCGCATCAGGCTGCCTGGGGGATAATCCGGCAGGCGACGTTCATACAGTTCCAGATAATCGACACTAGCACCTTGCTCACCAAGACGCTCGGCCAGCCATTCACGACCACCGACACCACGGACAATCAGGACGCGTGCTGTAGGAACTGCGACAGCCTCTCGCAGGACAGATAGACCGAGCAAGGCCTCGCTGTCATCACCCGCTGTAGGGAACGTCACCTGCAGATCGGCAGCCTGGAGAATGCGTGCCGTCGCCTCCCCCACAGTGAACCAGCCCTGGAGCGGCGCCGCGATGCCCTCGTCGGCAAGCCGCTCGAGCAGCAGGCGCGCCGCAGGCTTGCTCACCACGATGATCGCCTGGTACTGGCCGATGTCGGCCAGTCGCGCCTGGGCCGTTTGATCCAGGGTCAGCGGGTCGATCGCCAGCAAGGGCAAGCGGCTGCTGGCGATTCCGACAGCAGCCAGGCTCTGCGCCAAAGCCGCGCACTCCTCTTCGGGGCGGGTCAGCAGCAGGCGCCAGCCGCTCACGGATGGCCGGCCTCGCCGTAGACTTCCTTGAGGATCGCCTCGGCGCCCTGCCCAAGCAGGTCTTCGGCCACCTGCACGCCCAGGGTTTCGGCGTCGGCACGCGGGGCGCGGGCATCTGCCATCAGTAACGTCCCGCCACTGGGCTGGCCGACCAGGCCACGCAGCCACAATTGATCGCCTTCAAGCACGGCATAGCAGGCGATCGGCACCTGGCAGCCACCGTTGAGGTGCTTGTTCATCGCCCGCTCGGCCTTCACGCGGTCAGCGGTATCGGGGTGGTTGAGCGGCGCCAGCAGGGCGTGGATCTCGCTGTCGGCGCTGCGACACTCGATACCGACAGCACCCTGGCCACCGGCCGGCAGGCTGTCATCGACACTGATGCTGGAGGTGATGCGGTCTTCGAAGCCCAAGCGGATCAAGCCTGCGGCAGCCAGGATGATGGCGTCGTACTCACCGGCGTCGAGCTTGGCCAGGCGGGTATTGACGTTGCCGCGCAGAAAGCGGATTTCCAGATCAGGGCGGCGCGCCAGCAACTGGGCCTGGCGGCGCAGGCTGGAGGTGCCGACGACGCTGCCGGCCGGCAGCGCCTCAAGGCTGTCGAACGTGTTGGAAACGAAGGCGTCGCGCGGGTCTTCGCGCTCGCAGATGCAGTACAGCCCCAGGCCTTCGGGGAAGTCCATGGGCACATCCTTCATCGAATGCACGGCGATATCGGCTTCGTTGTCGAGCAGGGCGGTTTCCAGTTCCTTGACGAACAGGCCCTTGCCGCCGATTTTCGCCAGGGGCGAGTCGAGCAGCTTGTCGCCGCGGCTGACCATCGGCACCAGTGTCACGACCAGGCCCGGATGGGCCTGCTCAAGGCGAGCTTTGACATAGTCGGCCTGCCACAGGGCCAGGGCACTTTTACGGGTGGCAATGCGGATTTCGCGAGTGGACATGTAACGCCCCGAAGCAGAGAAATGCCGCCGATGATAACAGCTCCGCCAGCCTCGCTAGCAGATCCAGGTCATCACCTGGCCCGCCATCCCTGGCAGCGGCCGGCATTCACCTCGGTCAGAGCGTCTGCATCATCTTGCGCACACCGGCCACATGCCGGCGGCTGACAGTCAGGGCATCGCCGCCGAGGCCTTTGAGAAACAGCTGGAAATGCCCCAGCGGTGTGCGCTGCAGGCGCTCGATACGCTCGCGGGCCACCAGGGCGTTGCGATGGATACGCACGAAGCGCTCGCCGAATTCGTCTTCCAGCGATTTCAGCGGCTCGTCCAGCAGCACTTCGCCAGACTCGTGGCGCAGGGTCACGTACTTGTGGTCGGCAATGAAGTAGATCACCTGGGGCAGGGGAATCAGCTCGATACCCTTGCGCGTTCGCGCACTGATATGGCTACGCGGGCCGCCTCCGCTTTCAATGGACGGGCGGGTCAGGGCGGCGAGCTGGGCGCGGTTGGGTTTTTCCGCCTTGCGCAAGGCGTCACGCAGGGCCTGGGGCTGGGTCGTGCGACCTACATGGCTGAGGGCGCTCTGGCTGAATGCCTCCTGCTCGTCGTCATCGAGGCAGAACACCAGCGCCGGTGGCGCCTCGCGTTCGCACAGACGCGCCGCCACCTGCAGGCCATCGAGGCCCGGCATGCGGGTGTCCAGCAGGACGACATCGGGTTTGAGGCTATCGATCAGC
>NZ_JAYFUI010000166.1:0-4233 GCF_034961125.1 Pseudomonas machongensis
AGGCGCGCCAGCACCTGGTTGGCCTTGACGTGGTCGCCCACGTCGACGCTGCGGGCGATGATCTTGCCGCCCACGCGAAATGAAAGGTCGGTCTGTACGCGCGCCTGCACATCACCGGTGAGGGTGACGTTGGCGGCGAAATCGGTAGGTTCGACCCGTGCCACGCCGACGCGTGGCAGTTCAGGGCTGGACGCCTGTTCCTTGCAGCCTGACAGCACTGACAACAACCCCAGGCAAACGACCAACAGCGCACGCGTAAACGTCATGCAGGCTCCTTGCTTGCGCGCAAATGATTCGTGGGATGCGACTGTCAGCGTAGTCCAGGGTTCAATAAACGGCACTGGTGGGGTTCGGCTTTGGATCGGCGGGGAAGCTTTCGCGGGCAAGCCCGCTCCTACAGGGGGGTGGGCCTGTGGAAGCGGCGGTTCGGCGCTCCGACTTGCCCGCGAAAAGGCCAGCGCAAAATCCGGAAACCATGATTGGCATCCAGCCCGGAACAGCAGCGCTAACCTCCAGAAGCCAATTTCATGGAGGAAATTCGATGCCCCTGGCCCATTCCCACCGCCTGCGCCGCGGCCGCTGCTCAGAGCCTGGTAGGTGCTTCCTGCTGACTGCCGTCACACACGAACGACAACCCCTGTTCCACGACCTGCGCAGCGCCCGGCTGGTGGTGAAACAGCTACGCCAGTCAGATCAGGAAAACGCCAGCCGCACGCTCGCCTGGGTGCTGATGCCGGACCATCTGCACTGGTTGATCGAGTTGAAGGGGGTGACGCTTGGGAGTTTGATGCGCAGGT
Organism: Pseudomonas machongensis; assembly: GCF_034961125.1. Taxonomy (NCBI): domain Bacteria; kingdom Pseudomonadati; phylum Pseudomonadota; class Gammaproteobacteria; order Pseudomonadales; family Pseudomonadaceae; genus Pseudomonas; species Pseudomonas machongensis. The sequence continues at coordinate 798 of NZ_JAYFUI010000166.1, forward strand.
TCAAGTCGCGCAGCGCCATCACCCTGCGCAAGGCCGGAGTGCGGCATGTGCCGATCTGGCAGCCGGGGTATCACGACGCGGCTTTGCGCAAGGAGGAGGATGTACTGCAGGCAGCCAGATACATCATCGCTAATCCGCTGAGAGCAGGGCTGGTCAGCAGTGTGCGTGAGTATCCGCATTGGGATGCGGTCTGGCTTTGAGTCGGTGGTGAAGCCTTCGCGGGCAAGCCCGCTCCTACAACTGGACCTGTAGGAGCGGGCTTGCCCGCGAAAGGGCCGGTCAGGCCGATGCAGCAGCCTGTGCCGGACGCCGTACCTGAGGTTGGCCGACGTTCGCTGCAGCACCTTCCTCGATGGCTTGCTGGATCGCCCGGCGGCGGCGTTCTTCGGCGCGACGGCTGAAGTACCAGACCAGGAAGGTCACCAACGACACCGACAGCAGGATCAGGCTGGCCACGGCGTTGATCTCGGGCTTCACACCCAGACGCACGGCCGAGAACACTTCCATCGGCAAGGTGGTCGAGCCCGGGCCGGACACGAAGCTGGCCAGCACCAGGTCATCCAGCGACAGGGCGAACGACATCATGCCGCCTGCTGCCAGAGAAGGCGCGATCATCGGGATGGTGATCAGGAAGAACACCTTCCACGGCTTGGCACCCAGGTCCATCGCCGCTTCCTCGATCGACAGGTCCAGCTCACGCAGGCGAGCCGACACCACCACCGCCACATACGCGGCACAGAAGGTGGTGTGGGCGATCCAGATGGTGACGACGCCACGCTCCTGCGGCCAGCCGATCATCTGCGCCATGGCCACGAACAGCAGCAACAGGGACAGACCGGTGATCACCTCGGGCATGACCAGCGGCGCGGTGACCAGGCCACCGAACAGCGTGCGGCCCTTGAAGCGAGTGACCCGGGTCAGCACGAAGGCCGCCAGGGTGCCCAGCGCCACCGCGGCCACCGCCGTGTAGCAGGCGATCTCCAGCGAGCGCATCACCGAACCCATCAACTGGGTGTTGTCGAGCAGACCGACGTACCACTTCACCGACCAGCCACCCCACACCGTCACCAGCTTCGAGGCGTTGAACGAGTAAATCACCAGGATCAGCATCGGCAGGTAGATGAACAGCAAGCCGAGCACCAGCATCAGCTTGGAGAAACTGAAGCGCTTCATGCCCGACCCTCCATCTCTTTGGCCTGGCTGCGGTTGAACAGCAGGATCGGCACGATCAGGATCGCCAGCATCACCACTGCCAGCGCGGATGCCACCGGCCAGTCACGGTTGTTGAAGAATTCCTGCCACAGCACTTTACCGATCATCAGGGTTTCCGGACCGCCGAGCAGTTCAGGGATCACGAACTCGCCCACCACCGGGATGAACACCAGCATGCAACCGGCGATGATGCCGTTCTTCGACAGCGGCACGGTGATCTTCCAGAAGCTGTTGAAGGTGCTCGAGCCCAGGTCGCTCGCCGCTTCCAGCAGGCTCTGGTCATGCTTCACCAAGTTCGCGTACAGCGGCAGGATCATGAATGGCAGGTACGAATAGACCACGCCGATATACACCGCCAGGTTGGTGTTGAGGATCTGCAGCGGCTGATCGATCAGCCCGGTCCACAGCAGGAAGCTGTTGAGCAGCCCGTTGTTGCTGAGGATGCCCATCCAGGCATAGACGCGGATCAGGATCGCGGTCCAGGTCGGCATCATGATCAGCAGCAGCAGGACCGTCTGCATCTCCTTCTCGGCCTTGGAGATGGCGTAGGCCATCGGGTAGCCGATCAGCAGGCACAGCAAAGTGCTGAAGAAGGCGACCTTGAGCGAGCCAAGGTAGGCCGAGATGTACAGGTCATCCTCGGTGAGCAGGCCATAGTTGGCCAGGTTCAGCACCAGTTGGATCTTGTCCTCGACGTAGGTGTAGATCTCCGTGTACGGCGGGATCGCCACGTCGGCTTCGGCAAAGCTGATCTTCAGCACGATGAAGAACGGCAGCATGAAGAACAGGAACAGCCAGATGAACGGCACGCCGATCACCAGATGGCGTCCCTCGGGGATGATGCGCTGGAGGGCTCGTTTGAGCTTTCGCGGTTTCATGAGCGCAGCACCACGCCGCTGTCGTCTTCCCACCACACGTAGACTTCATCGCCCCAGGTCGGGCGTGCGCCCTGGCGTTCGGCGTTGGCGACGAACGACTGGACGATCTTGCCACTCGGCAGCTCGACGTAGAACACCGAGTGACCGCCCAGGTAGGCGATGTCGTGGACCTTGCCGCGCGACCAGTTGTGCTCGAACTCGGGCTGCTTGGTGGTGACCAGCAGCTTCTCGGGACGCAGCGCATAGGTGATGCTCTTGTCTTCCACCGAGGTGGTGACCCCGTGGCCGACGTAGATCTTGCGCTCGAGCTCCGGCGAGGCGATCAGCGCGTGGCCTTCGGCGTCGTCGATCACTTCACCTTCGAACAGGTTGACGTTGCCGATGAACTCGCACACCAGACGGCTGGTTGGCGTCTCGTAGATATCCACAGGCGAGCCGATCTGGGCGATCCAGCCCAGGTGCATGATGGCGATGCGCTGGGCCATGGTCATGGCCTCTTCCTGGTCGTGGGTCACCATCACGCAGGTCACACCGACCCGCTCGATGATCTCGACCAGTTCCAGCTGCATCTGCGAACGCAGTTTCTTGTCCAGCGCACCCATCGGCTCGTCGAGCAGCAGCAGTTTCGGACGCTTGGCCAGCGAGCGGGCCAGGGCCACGCGCTGACGCTGGCCGCCGGAGAGCTGGTGCGGCTTGCGCTTGGCGTACTGGGTCATGTGCACCAGCTTGAGCATCTCGGCCACGCGGGCTTCGATGTCGGCCTTGGGCATCTTGTCCTGCTGCAGGCCGAAGGCGATGTTCTGCGCTACGGTCATGTGCGGGAACAGCGCATAGGACTGGAACATCATGTTGATCGGCCGCTCGTAGGGCGGCATGTCGGTGATGTCGACACCGTCGAGGAAGATCCGACCTTCGGTCGGGCGCTCGAAGCCTGCGAGCATCCGCAGCAAGGTGGACTTGCCAGAACCGGAGCCGCCCAGCAGGGCGAAGATCTCGCCCTTGCGGATTTCCAGGGATACATCGTCCACGGCGATGGTTTCGTCGAACTTCTTCGTGACCCGGTCGATCTTGACCAGCACCTGCTTGGGCTGCTGGTCACCCTCGAGGGCTTTCTTATAGGCACCGGAGGCAACTGCCATGAGTGAAACTCCCAACAAGATTTTTGTGCCCGAACGGCCTGTGTGCAGGGCCGCGTCGGGTCTGGATTTTTACTTGCCCGACTTGACCTTGGTCCAGCTGCGGGTCATCAGACGTTGCACCTTGGGGGGCAACTCCGCGTTGACGAACATCTTGTCCAGCACTTCCTGCGATGGGTAAACCGCAGCGTCAGTTCTCACAGCCTGGTC
>NZ_JAYFUI010000167.1:0-4518 GCF_034961125.1 Pseudomonas machongensis
TGCAGCACTGGCAGGTAGGTGCGCTTGCCGCGCCGCTGGGCTTCGCGCAGTAGCAGGCGTGGGTCGATCTCGCCGTCGTTGGGCAGGTACAGGGCGATATGCCGCGCGCGGCGAAACAGCGGGTGCTGGGCCAGTTGCCGGTACAGTCCGACGGCGGCCTGGCGTTGCTGGGCGGGCGTCAACGCGCGTCGTGCGTTGCGCAGCACGCGGCGAAGTTGTGGGCGGGTGAGCGGCACGGTGTCGGTCATGGCACAGGCGATCCCGGATGCTGGCCGCCGACGGCGGCGGCACAAACGAAATGCCCGCCGGTAAAGGCGGGCATTGAGAATTCAGGCTCCCCGACAAGACCGCTATCGGTGTAGCCCTTGAACCCGAAAGTTCAAGGTGGAGATTGCAGGAGGCGTTAAGGCTTTCCGTCGAGCGGACATGCACACCTGCCCCACGTGCAACCCCCGTGGTTGTGCGTATCGGCTCAGGGACATAACCGACTGGCGCATCCTCCAGGGAGTGGCGCCAGTATACCAATCTCAATCGTTTTTGCTAACCGCGTCGTCGGACAGTGCCTGGTCGACACGCTCGAGCAGGTCGCGCACCTGCTCGCGGGTGGTGCCGCCGCTGGCGACGTCAGGGCGCTCCTGGCGGTGCAGCAGTTCATGGGTGATGTTCAACGCCGCCATCACCGCGATGCGGTCGGCACCGATCACCTTGCCGCTGCTGCGAATCTCGCGCATCTTGCCGTCCAGGTAGCGCGCGGCACCCACCAGGTTGTTGCGTTCTTCCGGCGGGCAGATGATCGAGTATTCCTTGTCGAGAATCTGGACGGTGACGCTATTGCTTGAACTCATGAGTCTTGCTCCAGGGCCTTCAGACGCAAGATCATCGACTCGATCTTGTGCCGGGCGATCTCGTTCTTTTCGATGAGGTGGGCGCGCTCTTCGCGCCAGGATTTTTCCTGAGCTACTAGGAGTGCATTTTGCCGTTTTAGTTGCTCGACGCGCTCGATCAGCAACTCGAATCGACTCATCAGCGCTTGCAGGTCATTGTCTTGCATGGGTTGCACTCGATCCGCTCCTTCGTCGATCGCCTGGCGATCATGCCTCTGCCCGAGCCGCGACGGCCAGCGCAGATGGTCTTGGCGCGCCTGCCGGTGCTAGGATACAAGGTCTTCATTCTAGTCATATGCGCCGTCTGGCGCCTAGCCGCCCATGCCCAATACCCAATCGCCTTACACCGCCTTCGCCATGCTGCTCTCCAGCAATGGCCATCCCGCCACTCCTGCCGAGCTGCACGGCCTGCTGATCGGCCGCAGCTGCGCCGGTGCCGGCTTCGATGCCGACGCCTGGCTGGCCGACGCCGCCCAACTGCTTGAAACCGAGCCCGGTGACAACGTCCGCAACGCCCTGATCGGCCTGCAGGAGATGGTCAAGGCCGAGCTGACCGGCGAAGACGTCGCCATCGTGCTGCTGCTGCCGACCGACGATGCCGCCCTGAGCGATCGCGCCACCGCTCTGGGCCAATGGTGCCAGGGCTTCATTACCGGTTTTGGCCTGAACGCCGGCGGCAAGGACCTGTCCACCGATGCCAAGGAAGTGCTCCAGGATCTGGTCGCCATCTCGCAAGTGCAAGAAGCGCTGGAAGAGTCCGAGGACGGCGAGAGCGACTACATGGAAGTCATGGAGTACCTGCGCGTCGCACCGCTGCTGCTGTACACGGAGCTGGCCGCGCCTGTTGCGCCGGCACCAAAACCATCGCTGCATTGATCGACCCGGGGGTCGTTTGCCCATGAGCCACATACCCAAGGCGGAGTACGCCCGTCGGCGCAAGGCGCTGATGGCGCAGATGGTCCCCGACAGCATCGCCATCCTGCCGGCGGCGGCGGTCGCAATCCGTAACCGCGACGTCGAGCACGTCTATCGCCAGGACAGCGATTTCCAGTACCTGAGCGGTTTCCCGGAACCCGAGGCGGTGATCGCCCTGATCCCCGGTCGGGAGCACGGCGAGTACGTGCTGTTCTGCCGCGAGCGCAACCCCGAGCGCGAGCTCTGGGACGGCCTGCGTGCCGGCCAGGAGGGTGCGATACGCGACTTCGGCGCCGACGATGCCTTCCCGATCACCGATATCGACGAGATCCTCCCCGGCCTGATCGAAGGTCGCGAGCGGGTCTACAGCGCCATGGGCAGCAACCCCGAGTTCGACCGCCGGCTGATGGACTGGATCAATGTGATCCGTTCCAAGGCACGCCTTGGCGCGCAGCCGCCGAACGAGTTCGTTGCCCTGGATCATCTGCTGCACGACATGCGCCTGTATAAATCGGCGGCGGAAGTGAAGGTGATGCGTGAGGCCGCGGCGATTTCCGCGCGCGCCCATGTACGAGCCATGCAGGCCTGCCGCGCCGGTCTGCACGAATACAGCCTGGAGGCCGAGCTGGACTACGAGTTCCGCAAGGGTGGCGCGAAGATGCCGGCCTACGGCTCGATCGTCGCTGCCGGGCGCAACGCCTGCATCCTGCACTATCAGCAGAACGATGCGCCGCTCAAGGACGGTGACCTCGTGCTGATCGACGCCGGTTGCGAGATCGACTGCTACGCCAGCGACATCACCCGTACCTTCCCGGTCAGCGGGCGGTTCTCGCCCGAGCAGAAGGCGATCTATGAACTGGTGCTCAAGGCCCAGGAAGCCGCCTTTGCCGAGATTGCGCCAGGCAAACACTGGAATCACGCCCATGAAGCGACGGTGCGGGTGATCACCCAGGGCCTGGTCGAGCTGGGGCTGCTCAAGGGTGAGGTGCAGGCGCTGATCGACAGCGAAGCCTACCGCGCGTTCTACATGCACCGTGCCGGACACTGGCTCGGCATGGATGTGCACGATGTAGGTGAATACAAGGTCGGCGGTCAGTGGCGGGTGCTCGAACCGGGCATGGCGCTGACTGTCGAACCAGGTATCTACATCGCAGCCGACAACCAGAGCGTGGCGAAGAAGTGGCGCGGCATCGGGGTGCGGATCGAGGACGACGTGGTGGTCACCAGAAAGGGCTGTGAAATTCTTACTTCGGGTGTGCCGAAGACAGTCGACGAAATCGAGGCACTGATGCTCGACGCGCGCAAGGACGTGGCATGAGCCGGGTCAACCTGGCGATCATCGGCGGCGGCCTGGTCGGTGCCAGCCTGGCGCTGGCGCTGCAGGCCGGGGCCAAGGCGCGCGGCTGGAAGATCCTGCTGATCGAGCCGTTCGCCCCCGGCGACAGCTTCCAGCCCAGCTACGATGCACGCTCCTCGGCGCTGTCCTTCGGCACTCGGCAGATCTACGACCAGCTTGGCCTGTGGCAGGGCATCGAGCGCCGTGCCGAACCGATTCGGCAGATCCAGGTGTCCGACCGCGGTCGCTTTGGCGCCACCCGCCTGGATGCCCAGGAAGAAGGTGTGCCTGCGCTGGGTTATGTGGTGGAGAACGCCTGGCTCGGCCAGTGCCTGTGGCAGGGGCTGGACAGCGAGGTGGTGAGCTGGCGCTGCCCGGCCGAAGTCAGGGCCATGCAGCCTGTCGAGGGCGGTTATCGCCTGCAACTCGACGATGACACCAGCCTTGAATGCGACCTGGCGATTCTCGCCGACGGCGGCCGCTCCGGCCTGCGCGAGCAGTTGGGCATTCATGTGCGCCGCACGCCCTATGACCAGAGCGCGCTGATCGCCAACATCTCTCCAGGCGAGGCCCATCGTGGCCAGGCCTTCGAACGATTCACCGAACAAGGCCCGATGGCCTTGCTGCCACTGCCGGAAAACCGCTGCGCGCTGGTCTGGACGCGGCAGGGCATGGACGCACGGCGTCTGGCCGATATCGACGAGCGCGCCTTCCTGCGCGAACTGCAGGACGCGTTCGGCTACCGCCTCGGCGCTCTGCGCCAGGTCGGCGCACGGCATCTCTACCCGCTGGCGCTGGTCGAAGCCGAGGAGCAGGTACGCCCGCACCTGGTGGTGCTGGGCAACGCGGCACACAGCCTGCACCCGATCGCAGGTCAGGGGTTCAACCTGTCGCTGCGCGACGTGCAGGCACTGGCCGAGGCCCTGCTCGCAGGCCCGCAGCAGCCGGGCGACCTGGCAACACTGCAGGGGTATCGCCAGCGCCAACGTCTGGATCAGAGCCTGACCATCGGCTTTTCCGACCAGGTCACCCGCCTGTTCGGCAGCGCCCAACCGCTACTCGCGGCCGGGCGCAACCTCGGCCTGCTGGGCCTGGACCTGCTGCCACCGGCCAAGAGCTGGTTCGCCCGCCAGGCCATGGGCCTGGGAACCCGCCCCGACCCGCGGGGCCGCGCATGAAGGACGCCCGCAAGCTCGCCCGTCGGGCCCGCATGTTGCGCTGGTTGCTGAATTTCTACCCGCCCTACCTGGGGGCGGGTATCCGCGTGCAGCACATCAGCCCCGACATGCGCAGCGTCAAGGTGCGCATGAACCTGACCCGCTGGAACCGCAACTATGTCGGCACCCAGTTCGGTGGCAGCCTCTACTCGATGGTCGACCCGTT
>NZ_JAYFUI010000168.1:0-2309 GCF_034961125.1 Pseudomonas machongensis
AACGCCTTCCGGCAGTTCGCAGTTACCGGTCACGTCAGTGGTACGGAAGTAGAACTGAGGACGGTAGCCTTTGAAGAACGGAGTGTGACGACCGCCTTCTTCCTTCGACAGAACGTAGACTTCTGCGGTGAACTTGGTGTGCGGCTTGACCGAACCTGGCTTGACCAGAACCTGGCCACGCTCAACGTCGTCACGCTTGGTACCACGCAGCAGAACGCCGCAGTTCTCGCCAGCACGACCTTCGTCCAGCAGCTTGCGGAACATCTCAACACCGGTGCAGGTGGTGGTGGTGGTGTCACGCAGACCAACGATTTCCAGCGGATCCTGAACACGAACGATGCCACGCTCGATACGGCCAGTAACAACGGTACCACGACCCGAGATCGAGAATACGTCTTCGATCGGCATCAGGAACGGCTGGTCGACGGCACGAACTGGCTCAGGGATGTAGGCATCCAGAGTTTCTACCAGCTTCTTGACAGCGGTAGTGCCCATTTCGTTGTCGTCTTTGCCTTCCAGCGCCATGCGAGCCGAACCGATGATGATCGGGGTGTCGTCGCCTGGGAAGTCATAGGTGGACAGCAGGTCGCGAACTTCCATCTCGACCAGTTCCAGCAGCTCAGCGTCGTCTACCAGGTCAGCCTTGTTCAGGAAGACCACGATGTACGGAACGCCTACCTGACGGGACAGCAGGATGTGCTCACGGGTTTGTGGCATCGGACCATCGGCAGCCGAGCAAACCAGGATCGCGCCGTCCATCTGGGCAGCACCGGTGATCATGTTCTTCACGTAGTCAGCGTGACCTGGGCAGTCAACGTGAGCATAGTGACGAATGTTCGAGTTGTACTCGACGTGAGCGGTGTTGATGGTGATACCGCGCGCTTTTTCTTCCGGAGCCGAGTCGATCTTGTCGAACTCAACGACTGCCGAACCGAAAACCTCGGAGCAGACGCGAGTCAGAGCTGCGGTCAGAGTGGTCTTACCGTGGTCAACGTGGCCGATAGTGCCGACGTTAACGTGGGGAAGGGAACGATCAAACTTTTCCTTAGCCATCGATACAGTCCTCCGCAGAAGAAATAGTCACTACGCTGATAAAACAAAGGCAGATATTTTCATATCTGCCTTGTTTATATGGAGCTCTTGAGCGGACTTGAACCGCTGACCTCACCCTTACCAAGGGTGTGCTCTACCAACTGAGCTACAAGAGCGAAACTCTTTGCGCCAAAACAGCAAACTTGGAGCGGGTAGCGGGAATCGAACCCGCATCATCAGCTTGGAAGGCTGAGGTTCTACCACTAAACTATACCCGCGGAGCTTGCAGCTCTCGCTAAAACTGGTGGAGGGAGAAGGATTCGAACCTTCGAAGCTCTCGCAACGGATTTACAGTCCGTCCCCTTTGGCCGCTCGGGAATCCCTCCAGACGTGGCGGGCATTCTATTTACCTGCCGGCCTGTAGTCAAGCATTTTTTTCAATTAAATCTGAAAGTTAGCTGCTTTGACTATGCTTCCGGTACTACCACCTGAGCGGTGTTCCCTGCGAAGCGGGCGCCATTCTATCAAGCTATTCGCCAGTTGCAATACCCTGGCAGAAAATAATTTTATGTTTTAAGTCTTTGAAATCACTGGAAAGACTGGCAATGACCGCCTCATCCAGCAAACGCTCGCTATCAGGGCTGACCTTGAGCCAGAAGCCGTCCGCGCCAGCCAACTGCCCCTGCACGGGCTGAGCGGCGATATCCAGGCTCAGCAATCGCTGGCGCAAGGCCACGAGTTCATCCTGCCCGGTAAATCCCCCCACCACCAGGCACTCATCCCTGCGTCTGGCGGGAGCCGCCGCTCCCGTCTCCCGAAGCAGGCGGATCTCCTGCTGACTTCCCTTGTAGAGGGAAAGGGGTGCAACTTCCTTGACCCGTACCGGCGCCTCCTGCTGGTGCCACACGTAATAGACGGCATTTAGCACTACCAACAGCAGAAACAACCAACGCATAGGCACCTCAACTCAAGGGGCAGGCCATCGCCAGGCCAACAAAGACCAGGTCCGGTACAACCCGCGCGCCAGGTGCAGACACCTGGACCAGGGGCGCATCGCCTCCCGTGAGGAAGACGCTGAACTCATTACCCCACAGCGCGCGCGCCTGATCGATCTGCGTATGGGCGAACCCCTGCAGCATCAGCACGCACCCACGTTCGACTGCCTCGACCGTGGAGCGCCCGGGCTCAAGACTGCTCAATGCTCGCTCGGCCGAGGCATCGTCATAACGAATACGGCGGGTATGGGTCCGCAGCTGGCTACGCATCAGAGGCATCCC
>NZ_JAYFUI010000169.1:0-2941 GCF_034961125.1 Pseudomonas machongensis
GGCCTCGAGCTCAGCGCCTTCGCCGCGGGGGTGATCGCCCTGGGCCTGTGCTTCGGTGCCTACGCCACGGAAGTGTTCCGCGGCGCGATCCTGGCGATCCCCAAGGGCCACCGTGAAGCGGGCCTGGCACTGGGGCTGTCGAAGGGGCGCATCCTCTCGCGGATCATCCTGCCGCAGATGTGGCGCGTGGCCCTGCCGGGCCTGGGCAACCTGTTCATGATCCTGATGAAGGACACTGCGCTGGTGTCGGTGATCGGCCTCGAAGAAATCATGCGCCACGCGCAGATCGGCGTGACCGTGACCAAGGAGCCCTTCACCTTCTATGCCGTCGCCGCGTGCATCTACCTGTGCCTGACCATCGTCGCCATGACCGGCATGCACTTCCTTGAAAAACGCGCCGCTCGCGGCTTCATGAGGGCCGCGCAATGAACTGGGAAGTCATCATCAAGTGGCTGCCACGCCTGGCCCAGGGCGCGACCCTGACCCTGGAGCTGGTGGCCATCGCGGTGATCGCCGGGCTGATCCTGGCCATCCCGCTGGGCATCGCCCGCTCCTCGCGCCACTGGTACGTACGCGCCCTGCCCTACGGCTACATCTTCTTCTTCCGCGGCACACCACTGCTGGTGCAGTTGTTCCTGGTGTACTACGGCCTGGCGCAGTTCGACGCAGTGCGCAGCAGCTCGCTGTGGCCGTACCTGCGCGATCCGTTCTGGTGCACCGTACTGACCATGACCCTGCACACCGCCGCCTACATCGCCGAGATCCTGCGCGGTGCGCTGCAGGCGATCCCCAAAGGCGAGATCGAGGCGGCGCGCGCGCTGGGCATGTCGCGGGGCAAGGCGCTGTTCTACATCATGCTGCCGCGCGCCGCGCGCATCGGCCTGCCGGCCTACAGCAACGAAGTGATCCTGATGCTCAAGGCCAGCGCCCTGGCCAGCACCGTGACCCTGCTGGAACTGACCGGCATGGCGCGCACGATCATCGCCCGCACCTACCTGCCGGTGGAGATATTCTTTGCCGCGGGCGTGTTCTACCTGTTGATTTCGTTCGTCCTGGTGCAGGGCTTCAAGCTGCTCGAGCGCTGGTTGCGCGTCGACGCCTGCCAGGGGCGGTGAGCTGAAACCGAGCTGAACTTTTCTCGGGCAAGTTGCAGCGACGAACCGCCGCTGCAACTTGCTCGCGAAGGCCTCACCACCGACCACCCTCCATGCCCCCGACCCCATTCCTCCACCCCGATCAGCTGAACGCGCGCTTCCAGGCCCTGGACCAGTTCCTGCTCCAGCACGAATCCCTGTGGAAACCCCGCCCCTTCACCGTCCTGCACCTGGAATGGGAATCCCGCTATCCCGAGCTCGCCCAGTGGTTGCGCAACCGCACCCTGGAACAGGCCGAAGCCGCCGAGCATCACCTCGACCCGTTGCCGGCCCCCGCCCCCTTCCCGCAGCTCGCGCAGCAGGCCCTGCAACTGTCGAACGTCGGCGAACTGCCCCTGGCACCACTGCCGCCGGGCGGCCACCGCCTGAACGTCCACGTCCCCGGCCGCAAGTGGCAGCAGATCGAAGCCTTCGGCAGCCACCTGAGCTTCGGCCAGCCCACCCAGCACTGGCTGGACTGGTGCTCCGGCAAGGGCCACCTGGGCCGCCGCCTGCTGCAACCCGGCCAGCAGCTCACCTGCCTGGAATACGACGCCGAACTGGTCGGTGCGGGGCAAACCCTCAGCGACCATCACCACCTGCGCGCCAGCCACGTGCAGCAGGACGTGATGGCCAACGACAGCGCCCGCCACCTGGACGGCGACAAGAGCGTGGTCGCCCTGCACGCCTGCGGCGACCTGCACGTGCGCCTGCTGCAACTGGCCAGCGCCCAGGGCTGCCGGCAGATCGCCGTCGCCCCATGCTGTTACAACCGCATCCAGGCCGAGCACTACCAGGCCCTGTCGGGCGCTGCGCAAGCCTCGAAGCTGCACCTGAGCATCACCGACCTGGGCCTGCCGCTGAGCGAAGCCGTCACCTCCGGCGCTCGTACCCGCCGCCAGCGCGACACCTCGATGGCCCGCCGCCTGGGTTTCGACCTGCTGCAACGCCAGCAACGACAGACCGACGACTACCTGCCCACGCCCTCGTTGCCCACGGCCTGGCTGGAAAAATCCTTCGAAGATTACTGCCACGACCTCGCCGCACTGCGCGAAGTACCCCTGAGCGGCAACCCCGACTGGGCCGCCCTGGAGGCCGCTGGCTGGCAACGACTGGCGCAAGTGCGCAACCTCGAACTGCTGCGCAATCTATTCCGTCGCCCGCTGGAGTTGTGGTTGGTACTCGATCGTGCGCTGTTTCTTCAGGAAAACGGCTACAACGTGCGCCTGGGCGTGTTCTGCGACTACCCACTGACACCCCGCAACCTACTGCTGCTGGGTGAGCGAAACTAGCCGGAAAACCTGTGGATAAGTCTGTGAACAAGCTTGTGATGAAATTCACGGTTTATTGGATCCACCGGCTATTTCAGGCGCTTCGCTTATTTCCTTCAGTAAGCGAACACCAGCAAAAACAGGCCTTTGCGCAAAGACCAACGGCGTAGCGCTTCGGCATGCCTTTCGCGCAGCGCCTGCATGCCGGTTGTGCATAAGCCGAATCCCGGGTCCGGCGCAAGCCCCTTGCAGCAACTGTCTTGTTCAGAATCTAAAGGCCAGCCATTCCCTGTGGGAGCAACTGTCTTGCTCAACATCTAAAGACCAGCCCAATCCCTGTGGGAGCGGGCTTGTCCCGCGAACACGGGCGTAGCCCGTGCCAGGCAGCGCGGTGTCTTTTTCGCGGGTAAACCCGCTCCCACACGTACGGCGTTCGAATTTACGCCGGTGTTGCGCTCTTGCATTGAGGCAAGTCCACATCCTGCCAGGGGGTACCCGTTCTTAGCATCGCATTGAGTCGTACGATGAAAACTCTCA
>NZ_JAYFUI010000170.1:0-81085 GCF_034961125.1 Pseudomonas machongensis
GCCCTGGGCCAGGCGTGGCAGCCACTTGATGATGACTTCCCAGTTCATTGCGCGGCCCTCATGAAGCCGCGAGCGGCGCGTTTTTCAAGGAAGTGCATGCCGGTCATGGCGACGATGGTCAGGCACAGGTAGATGCACGCGGCGACGGCATAGAAGGTGAAGGGCTCCTTGGTCACGGTCACGCCGATCTGCGCGTGGCGCATGATTTCTTCGAGGCCGATCACCGACACCAGCGCAGTGTCCTTCATCAGGATCATGAACAGGTTGCCCAGGCCCGGCAGGGCCACGCGCCACATCTGCGGCAGGATGATCCGCGAGAGGATGCGCCCCTTCGACAGCCCCAGTGCCAGGCCCGCTTCACGGTGGCCCTTGGGGATCGCCAGGATCGCGCCGCGGAACACTTCCGTGGCGTAGGCACCGAAGCACAGGCCCAGGGCGATCACCCCCGCGGCGAAGGCGCTGAGCTCGAGGCCCGGCATGTTCAGGGCATCGCCGAGGCTGCTCATCAGCCCGACGGTGCCGAAATAGATCAGCAGGACCCACAACAGTTCGGGCACGCCGCGAACCAGGGTCGAGTAAGTGCCGCCAAGCCATTGCAGAGGCTTGATCGGCGAGGTCTTGGCCAGTGCGCCGAGCAGTCCAAGGACCAGCCCCAGCAGCAAGGCACAGAGCGCCAGTTTTACGGTCATCAGGGTGCCAGCCAACATGGCCGGACCGAATCCGTGCAGGTCGATATTCATGGGCAGGGTGCGTTCAAGGGACCGGCACCGCGCAGCGGCGGTGCCAGTCGGGGCGTATCAGTAGATGCTGAACGGGAAGTACTTGTCGTTGATCTTCTTGTACGTGCCGTCGGCGATGATTTCCTTCAGAGCAGCGTTCAGCTTCTCACGCAGCGGGTCGCCTTTACGCACGGCGATACCGATCTTGTCGCTCTCTTCCACCGGGTCGCCCTTGAACTCGTAGTTCTGGCCGTCCTTGCTCTTGAGCCACTCGTACTGCACGTACTTGTCGGCCAGGATGCCGTCGATGCGGCCGGCGATCAGGTCCAGGTAGGCGTTTTCCTGGGTGTCGTAGAGCTTCACGTCGACATCGCTGCCGTAGTGGTCTTCCAGCCAGGTGCCGGCCAGGGTGGCGCGCTGGGTGCCGATGGTCTTGCCCTTGAGCGAAGCCTTGTCGGTCTTGAAGTCAGCGTTCTTCGGCGCGATGAACTGCAGCTTGTTGGAGTAGTAGGGGTCGGTGAAGTCCACGGCCTGCTTGCGCTCGTCGGTGATCGACAGCGACGACACCAGGAAGTCGAACTTCTTGGCGTTCAGGGCGGGGATGATGCCGTCCCAGTCGGAGGTCACGACCGAGCACTCGACTTTCATCTTGGCGCACAGGGCGTCGCCGATGTCTTTGTCGAAGCCGACCACGTTACCGCTGGCATCCTTGTTGTTGAACGGCGGGTAGGCCGCCTCGATACCCATGCGCAGTTTTTCCGCGGCCAGGGCGTTGGCCGACATCACCAGCGTGGCGGCAGCGGCCAGGAGGAATTTCTTGTAGGTCTGCATGTGTTGCTCCGTTTAGCGGTGGCTGGACATGAATTGCTTGCAACGCGCCGAGGTCGGGTTTTCGAAGACCTGTTGCGGCGATCCTTGCTCTTCCACGAGGCCCTGGTGCAGGAAGACCACTTCACTGGACACCTGGCGGGCAAAGTTCATCTCGTGCGTTACCAGCAGCATGGTACGGCCTTCGTCGGCCAGTGCGCGGATAACGTTAAGCACTTCCTGGACCATTTCCGGATCGAGCGCCGAAGTCGGCTCGTCGAACAGGATGACCTTGGGCTTCATGGCCAGGGTGCGGGCGATGGCGGCGCGCTGCTGCTGGCCACCGGAAAGCTGGGCGGGATAGCTGTGACGCTTGTCGTAGATGCCGACCTTGTTGAGCAGCGCCTCGGCTGCTTCGATGGCCTCGGCCTTGCTCTGGCCGAGCACGCGGCGTGGCGCCTCGATGATGTTGTCGAGGATCGACATGTGCGGCCACAGGTTGAAATTCTGGAAGACGAAGCCGATTTCGCTGCGCAGACGGTTGATCTGGCGGTTGTCGGCGGCGATCAGGTCGCCGGTCTTGGTGGCCTTGAGCTTGAGCGCTTCGCCGGCGACGAGGATTTCACCCTGGTGCGGGTTCTCGAGCAGGTTGATGCAGCGCAGCAGGGTGGACTTGCCGGAACCGGACGAACCGAGGATCGAGATCACGTCACCGTCGCGCGCGGTCAGCGAAATGCCCTTGAGAATTTCCTGATCGCCGTAGCGTTTGTGCAGATTGCGGATTTCCAGCGCGGGCGTGGCCTGGGCCATGTGCGGTCCTCATGTGTTCGGGTGCGTTCCCAGCTGTTGGCGGCCTTCCTGGCGAGCGCAACGCTAGCATAGCGGCGTAATGGCGGCCAACCGGGTCGCAGCGGGCTCGGGTCGTTGGCGGGACAGTTTGTCGCATCGCTGCAGTGCAACGTCGCGCGGATGTCCGCAATGCGTTGCGCTTGGCACCGGAGCCTTGATGAAAAAAGGCGCGATGGTGCCAGTTTTGGGCGGGGGAGGGAAGGAGTTTCGGTTTTGTACGGTGGCGCGCCCCCCGCCCAAACCGTAGGAGCGGGCTTGCCCGCAAAGGCCACACCACCGACTCAAGGTTGCACGCCAAGGTTGCACCTTTTATGCCTCTGATCGGTGCAAAGGTGTTACCAAGGACTACCTTTGGTGCATTTGTAAGTGGGTATTTCAGTAATGCACACTTGGCCCGCAGGCCTGGATGGGCATTCGGTCAAACCCTGGCCAAATGCCCGCAAGGCCCCGCCATTCGGGACTGAGACATTATTCAGACGAATGATTTTCCGCGCTGGCGCACTTATTGCCAGCTGGAAAGCGCCGATTGCCAAGGCGTCTAAATCAACCCCTGGCGCGCTTCGTTATCAGCAATCGGGTGGTCCACTCCTTACAAAGGTAGTTTTATGAGCGGTAAGCACAATTCCAATGACCTCGCTCAGGGGCTCAAACAACGGCATGTCACCATGCTCTCCATTGCTGGCGTCATCGGCGCCGGTCTGTTCGTCGGCTCCGGCCACGCCATCGCCGCAGCCGGCCCGGCGGTCCTGCTCGCCTATGCCGCTGCCGGTACCCTCGTGGTGCTGGTGATGCGCATGCTCGGCGAAATGGCCGTCGCCTCGCCCGACACCGGTTCGTTCTCGACCTACGCCGACCGCGCCATCGGGCGCTGGGCCGGCTTCACCATCGGCTGGCTGTACTGGTGGTTCTGGGTGCTGGTGATCCCACTTGAGGCCAACGCCGCTGCAGCGATCCTGCATGCCTGGTTCCCGGCGGTCGACCTGTGGGCGTTCTCGCTGGTCATCACCCTGGCGCTGACCATCACCAACCTGTTCAGCGTGAAGAACTACGGCGAGTTCGAGTTCTGGTTCGCCCTGCTCAAGGTGCTGGCGATCATCGCCTTCATCGTCGTCGGCTGCGCGGCCATGTTCGGCATGGTGCCGGGCAGCCAGGTCAGCGGTGTCAGCCACCTGTTCGACACCCAGGGCTTCATGCCCAATGGCCTGGGGGCAGTGCTGGCAGCCATGCTGACCACCATGTTCTCGTTCATGGGCACTGAAATCGTCACCATCGCGGCCGCCGAGTCGAAGGATCCGGGCAAGCAGATCAGCCGTGCGACCAACTCGGTGATCTGGCGCATCTGCCTGTTCTACCTGGTGTCGATCTTCCTGGTCGTGGCCATGGTGCCGTGGAACGATCCGACCCTTGCGGAAAAAGGCTCCTACCAGACCGTCCTGAGCCTGATCGGCGTGCCCAATGCCAAGCTGATCGTCGACATCGTCGTGCTGATCGCCGTGACCAGCTGCCTGAACTCGGCGCTGTACACCTCTTCGCGCATGCTGTTCTCCCTGAGCAAGCGTGGCGACGCACCCGCCGTGGCCCAGCGCACCACCAAGGCGGGCACCCCGCACTGGGCGGTCATGCTGTCGACCGCTGCGGCCTTCCTCTGCGTGTTCGCCAACTTCGTCGCCCCGGCCCAGGTGTTCGAGTTCCTGCTGGCCAGCTCCGGCGCCATTGCGCTGCTGGTGTACCTGGTGATCGCCGTTTCCCAGCTGCGCATGCGTGCCCAGCGTGAAGCGCGCGGCGAGAAGATCTCGTTCAAGATGTGGCTGTTCCCGGGGCTCACCTGGGCGACCATCGCCTTCATCGTCGCTGTGCTGGTGGTGATGGCGCTGCGTGAAGATCACCGGATCGAGATCATCGCGACGGCCTTGCTGAGCATCGCCGTGGTGGCGGCGGGCCTCCTGCTGCACCGCAAGCGCGGTGCTGCCGGGCAGGTGGCGCTGGATAACTGATCCGCACCGCGTAAATGAAAAGGCCGCGTCCTGTGAGGGACGCGGCCTTTTTCATGGGCGGCGAATCGCGATCCTGCTCAGGCGAAGCCTTGCTGGCGCCAGGCCTCGTATACCGTGACGGCCACGGTATTGGACAGGTTCAGGCTGCGGCACCCGGGGCGCATCGGCAGGCGCAGGCGTTGCTCGGCGGGCAGGCTGTCCAGCACTTCGGCGGGCAGGCCACGGCTTTCAGGGCCGAAAAGGAAGGCATCGCCTGGCTGGTAGGCCACTTCATGGAAGGGGTGCGAGGCCTTGGTGGTGAAGGCGAACAGGCGCGGTTGCCCCAGGCTCACCAGGCATGCTTCGAGGCTCTCGTGGCGCTTGAGCGTGGCATACTCGTGATAATCCAGCCCCGCACGACGCAGGCGCTTGTCGTCCAGCTCGAAGCCGATCGGCTCGATCAAGTGCAGGTCGCAGCCGCTGTTGGCGCAGAGGCGGATGATATTGCCGGTGTTCGGCGGAATTTCTGGTTGAAAGAGGATGACGTGAAACATGCACGGCTCCAGGCACGAAGATGACGAGCATTCTACCCTCGAACCGGACCCGCGTTCGAAGGCTTGGCCACGGGTGTTGCTGTCGATGGCGATCGTCGGCGTGATGGTAGGGCTGATGATCGGTCGCCTGACTGCGCCCGAAGAACGTGTGCTCGAGCGCGTTGAGGCGGTTCAGGACGGCCTTGACCTGTGGTTCAACGCAGAGCCCAGGCTGCATGGCGAGAACGTCGAAGGTACGGTGGCCGTGGTGTTCCAGGCCGAGGGCAAGGCCCAGCGTGGGCAGTTGAGCCTGCAGGGCAAGCCGGTGGGCTGGCGCTTGCAGCAGAGCGAGGAAGGGCTGGTGCTGACGGTGGTGGCCGCGCGCCCCCTGAGCGGTACGTGGGCCGCTGCAGAGGACGCTGGGCACTGGCGGGTGCAGGTGAGGCTGCACGAATAAAAGAGGGGATGTCTCGGCCTGCCTGTACCAAGGTCCCCAAAACGGGCGATGTTGCGAATAAAAGAGGGAGTCCCGGCCTGCCTGTACCGAGGTCCCCGAAACGGGCGATGTTGCGAATAAAAGAGGGGATATCCCGGCCTGCCTGTACCGAGGCCCCCGAAACTGGAGATACAGTACCTATTGCAGGGGGCGTGCCAGTTTTGAAAGCCCCGGAAATACTGGGCTTTCAGGGCGGTTTTGCGGGGATTGGAGGGAATTTGTGCCTTGCCGAGGTGCAAGTGGCACAGGATCGGTGCAGGGGAGGGCTGGAGGGGTAATGTGGGAGCGGGCTTGCCCGCGAAAAAGACACCGCGGTGCATGGCACGGGCTACGCCCGTGTTCGCGGGCAAGCCCGCTCCTACAGGAGCGGGGCTTGCTTTTGATCGGTTGAGCGCAGCGCGACGCGTCAGACCTCAGTGATCCTCACCCTCATCGTCATCCCCGCCATCGACCTTCATCCCCAGCTCCTTGATCTTGCGGGTCAGGGTGTTGCGCCCCCACCCCAGCAGCACTGCTGCATCGCGTCGGCGTCCGGCGGTGTGCTTGAGCGCGGTCTCGATCATGATCCGTTCGAAGCTCGGCACGGCGCTGTCGAGCAGGTTCGACTGCCCGCGCGCCAGGGCCTGGTCGGCCCACTGGCGCAGTGCCTGCTCCCAGTTGGTGACCGGTGCGGCATCGTGCGGCAGGTTGAGCAGCTCTGGCGGCAGGTCGCCGATCAGCACTTCGCGGCTCGAGGCCATCACCGTGATCCAGCGGCAGGTGTTCTCCAGCTGACGCACGTTGCCAGGCCATGGCAGGTTGCGCATGAACTCCTCGGTTTCCGGCTTCAGCAACTTGGGCTCGACGGCCAGTTCCCGCGCAGCACGGCCCAGGAAGTGGCGGGCGAGGGCCGGGATGTCCTCGCGCCGGTCAGCCAGGCGCGGGATGTGGATGCGGATCACGTTGAGGCGGTGGAACAGGTCTTCACGGAACTTGCCGGCCTGTACCAGCGATTCCAGGTTCTGGTGCGTCGCGGCGATGATGCGCACGTCCACCTTCACCGGTACATGGCCACCGACCCGATAGAACTCGCCATCGGCCAGCACGCGCAGCAGGCGGGTCTGGGTGTCGGCAGGCATGTCGCCGATCTCGTCGAGGAACAAGGTACCGCCGTCAGCCTGCTCGAAGCGTCCGCGCCGCTGGTTGGCCGCACCGGTGAAGGCGCCTTTCTCGTGGCCGAACAGCTCGGACTCCATCAGGTCCTTGGGAATCGCCGCCATGTTCAACGCGATGAACGGCGAAGCCGCACGCGGGCTATGGCGGTGCAGAGCGTGGGCGACCAGTTCCTTGCCGGTGCCGGACTCGCCGTTGATCAGCACGGTGATGTTGGAATGGCTCAGCCGGCCGATGGCGCGAAACACCTCCTGCATCGCCGGTGCCTCACCGATGATCTCGGGCGTGCGGGCGAGTGCGGGCGGCGCTTCGAGCGCCTGCTGTTCCTGGGCGTGCTGGTTGGCGCGCTTGACCAGCGACACCGCCTCATCGACGTCGAACGGCTTGGGCAGGTACTCGAAGGCGCCCCCTTGGTAGGACGCCACCGCACTGTCCAGGTCGGAGTGGGCGGTCATGATGATCACCGGCAGGCGCGGGTGCTGTTCGCGAATCTGCGCGAGCAGGTCCAGGCCGCTGGCGCCAGGCATGCGGATGTCGGAGATGATCACGTCCGGCTGCTGCCGGGCCAGGCGACCCATGACCCCGTCGGCACTGTCGAAGCTCTGGGTGGTCATGCCCTCTTGTTGCAGGGCTTTTTCCAGGACCCAGCGGATGGAGCGATCATCGTCGACGATCCACACGGTTTCACTACGGCTCATGGGGCTGTGGCTCCTTGTTCCAGGGGCAGGAAGATCGAGAAGGTGGTATGGCCGGCGTGGCTTTCACACTCGATCAGGCCCTGATGCTGGCTGATGATGTTCTGGGTAATGGCCAGCCCGAGCCCGGTACCGTCCGGGCGCCCGCTGACCATGGGATAGAAGAGGGTGTCCTGCAGTTCCGCGGGAATACCGGGGCCGTTGTCGATGATTTCGACCCGTGCCACCAGCCTGTGGCGCACATGGCCGATGGTGAACTGGCGCACCGCGCGGGTGCGCAGGGTGATGCGGCCCAGGCGCAGTTCGTTCTGCCCGCTGATTGCCTGCATGGCGTTGCGCACGATATTGAGTACGGCCTGGATCATCTGCTCGCGGTCGATCAGCACGTCCGGCAGGCTCGGGTCGTAATCGCGCACCAGGGTGATGCCGCCCTGGCTTTCGGCCTCCACCAGGCTACAGACACGTTCGAGCACTTCGTGCACGTTGGTCATCGACAGCGACGGCAGCTTGTTCGAACCGAGCATACGGTCGACCAGGTTACGCAGGCGGTCGGCTTCTTCGATGATGACGTTGGTGTAGTCGCGCAGGCCGTCTTCGGGCAACTCGCGGGCCAGCAACTGCGCTGCGCCACGGATGCCGCCGAGCGGGTTCTTGATCTCGTGGGCGAGGCCGCGCACCAGCATCTTGGTGGTTTCCTGCTTGCTCAGTTGCGCCTCTTCCTTGGTGATGCGCAGCAGGCGGTCGCGCGGGTGGACTTCGAGCAGCAGCAGGGTGTTGCCCTGGTGCAGGATCGGCGTCACGGCGTAGTCGACGGTGATGCTCTGGCCGGTCAACGAGGTCAGTTGGGCTTCGCGCTTGGTGAACGGGTGCGCCTGTTCCACGGCCTGGCGCAGGGAATTGAGCGCCTCGGTCGATTCGGTGAACAGCTCACTGATGAACTGGCCATGGCTGCGCTGGCCGCTGACGGCCAGGAGCATTTCCGCTGCCGGGTTCATGTACTCAAGGCGCAGGTCGCTGTTGAGCAGCAAGGTGGCAGTGGTCAGGTTGTCCAGGAGCAGACGGTGCTGTGCATCGCTGATGGTCATGGTGCGTGGTTGACCTCTTTTGGCGCTGTTCTGGCACATGGCGCCCCTGGCTCGACCAGGGGCGGGCACGCTGGTAATCCGCTGATAGCCTGAAAATGCAAGAAACAAACCAAGGCTCCGAAAAGAAGCGGAATTGCCCGATAAAGCGCTGGATATGCGCAAAATCGGCTCAGAAAAGCCTGGTTTACCGATTCTCCTGACCTAATTTGGGGTGCATTGCGGGGCGTTCAGCGGTTTTGTGCACCAATATAGAGCATAGAGCGTCAGGGGCGTTGGCACAGGTTGGCGGTTGCCCTGATCAGGAACAGGCGACGTGGGGCATCGGTGGAGCGCAGGGCGATGGCTTCAGCCAGTGCGTGGCTGCATTGCTCGGGTGGCGCCTGGTCAAAGCGGGCGAGGGCGTCCAGCAGTTGGCCTTGCAGCAGGTCCAGCCGTGGACGGATCTCGCTGGCGAGATCCTGGCGTGGGGTATCGGGAGCCTTTTGCAGCAGGTGCCATTGAGTGAGCAGGTGGTACTGCCTGAGCTTGTTGGCTTCTATCTGGTCGCTGAAGAACTGGGCGGCGCGTGCCGGGGTCAGCCCGTACTCGGGGGCGAGTTGCCTGACGTTCGACAGCACCTGCTGCTCGCGAGGGCTGTCCTGCACCGGCTGCTGCCGATCCCACTTGTGCAGGGCGACCGCTTGGGCAACGTCCAGGCGTTGTTCGATGTTGTCGAGCAGCGGGTCCAAGGTGGTGTCGGGCGGGGTGGTGTTCGCGCAGCCGGACAAGGCGATGGCGCAGAGGAGGGCAAGTGGCAGTGGATGCATGGGAATCTCCTGGCAGGTGGAGATGCGAGTGTGGCCAATGCTGCTCGGTGCACCAGTAGGATGCGTCCGAATGGCTTGAGTGTAAAAACAGAAACGGCCTCCCGAAGGAGGCCGTTCTCTAGACGGTCACGGCGCAGGCGCCGCGCGCATCAAACGCTGTAGTACAGGTCGTATTCCAGCGGGTGAACGAAGGTACGGACCTTGATCTCTTCTTCGGACTTCAGCTCGATGTAGGCATCGATGAAGTCGTCGGAGAACACGCCGCCCTTGGTCAGGAACGCACGGCCCTTGTCCAGCTCTTCCAGGGCTTCTTTCAGGCTACCGCAAACCTGTGGGATCTCTTTGGCCTCTTCAGGCGGCAGGTCGTACAGGTTCTTGTCGGCGGCATCGCCTGGGTGGATCTTGTTCTGGATACCGTCCAGGCCGGCCATCAGCAGTGCAGCGAAGCACAGGTACGGGTTGGCAGCCGGGTCCGGGAAGCGCGCTTCGATGCGGCGGGCTTTCGGGCTGGAAACGTAAGGGATACGGATCGAGGCCGAGCGGTTACGAGCCGAGTAGGCCAGCATGACCGGAGCTTCGAAGCCTGGTACCAGACGCTTGTAGGAGTTGGTAGCCGGGTTGGTGAAGCCGTTCAGGGCCTTACCGTGCTTGATGATACCGCCGATGAAGTACAGGGCGGTGTCGGACAGGCCGGCATAGCCTTCGCCGGAGAAGGTGTTCTTGCCGTCCTTGGAGATCGACATGTGAACGTGCATGCCCGAGCCGTTGTCGCCGTACAGTGGCTTCGGCATGAAGGTTGCGGTCTTGCCATAGGCGTCGGCAACGTTGTGCACGCAGTACTTCAGGGTCTGGACTTCGTCAGCCTTGGTGACCAGGGTGTTGAACTTCACACCGATCTCGTTCTGGCCGGCAGTCGCCACTTCGTGGTGGTGAACTTCGATGACCAGGCCCATTTCTTCCATGGCGTTGCACATGGCAGTACGGATTTCGTGGTCGTGGTCGCACGGCGGAACCGGGAAGTAGCCGCCTTTGACGGCAGGGCGGTGGCCCTTGTTGCCGCCTTCGACGTCCTGGTCGGTCATCCAGGAGCCTTGCTCGGAGTAGATCTTGAACATCGAGCCGGAGATGTCCGACTTGAACTTCACCTGGTCGAAGATGAAGAACTCAGGCTCTGGGCCGACGAATACGGTGTCGCCGATGCCGGTGCTCTTCAGGAACTCTTCGGCACGCTTGGCGATGGCGCGTGGGTCGCGGTCGTAGCCTTGCATGGTGGACGGCTCGATCACGTCGCAGACCAGGATCAGGGTCGGCTCTTCGGTGAACGGGTCGAGCACGGCGGACGAGTCGTCCGGCAGCAGGATCATGTCGGAAGCTTCGATGCCTTTCCAGCCCTCGATGGAGGAGCCGTCGAACATCTTGCCAGCTTCGAAGAAGTCTTCATCCAGCGCATCGCGAGCCGGCATGGTGACGTGGTGCTGTTTGCCTTTGGTGTCCGTGAAACGCAGATCAATCCACTTGACGTCATGATCTTTGATGAGTTGAACCGACTTCGACATGTTGTCCTCCGGATGGTCTAGGGTGCGCTTGGCCGCTGCCCTGGAAAAAGGGTGTCGCCGGGCGCGGATAGTCGGCCAAGCTTACCTGCATCACAAGGGAGCAAATTGCATGCCAGTGCCCGAAAATGGCGAGGGTGCCGTGAAAGTGGGCGTTTGCGGGTGTTTGGCGGGTGGCGGGCGCGGGTTGTCGCACTGTTTAAAGGCATTTTTCCTCCTTGATGAACTATTTTGGTGCAATTTCTCGAGAGTGATGCGTTGTTTGAGGGCCCTATCGCGGGACAAGCCCGCTCCCACATGATTTAAAAATCTTAAGACCAGTCCAATCCCTGTGGGAGCGGGCTTGTCCCGCGATAGGGCCGCAACAGCCACTACAAACCCGGCCTCTTGCATTTATCTGCATGCCTCTGATCAAAAGTTGCTCAAACCTCGAGCCATTTCCGCTATAATTCGCGCCCCTCATTTTCGGCAGGCCCCGGGCGCGCTGTTAACCCAATGAAACTTATCGTCAAAGTCTTCCCAGAGATCACCATCAAGAGCCGGCCGGTGCGCAAGCGCTTCATCCGCCAGCTCGGCAAGAACATCCGCAACGTGCTCAAGGATCTGGATCCGGAGCTCGTGGTCGATGGTGTCTGGGATAATCTCGAGGTGGTCACCCGCATCGAAGACGAGAAAGTCCAGCGCGAGATGATCGAACGCCTGACCTGCACCCCAGGGATCACCCACTTCCTGCAGGTGCAGGAGTATCCGCTGGGCGACTTCGACGACATCGTCGACAAATGCAGGCAGCACTTCGGCCACCTCCTGGCCGGCAAGCGCTTCGCCGTACGCTGCAAGCGCGGTGGCCACCACGACTTCACCTCGATGGACGTCGACCGCTACGTCGGCAGCCAGCTGCGCCAGCAGTGCGGCGCCGCCGGCATCGACCTGAAGACCCCCGAAGTGATGGTGCGCATCGAAATCCGCGACCAGCGCCTGTACGTCATCCACAACCAGCACAACGGCATCGGCGGCTACCCGCTGGGTGCGCTGGAGCAGACGCTGGTGCTGATGTCCGGTGGCTTCGACTCCACCGTGGCGGCCTACCAGATGATGCGCCGCGGCCTGATGACCCACTTCTGCTTCTTCAACCTCGGTGGCCGTGCCCACGAGCTGGGCGTGATGGAAGTCGCGCACTACCTGTGGAAGAAATACGGCAGCAGCCAGCGCGTGCTGTTCATCAGCGTGCCGTTCGAGGAAGTGGTCGGCGAGATTCTCGGCAAGGTCGACAACAGCTATATGGGCGTGACGCTCAAGCGCATGATGCTGCGTGCCGCGGCGCGCATGGCCGATCGCCTGGAAATCGACGCCCTGGTCACCGGCGAGGCGATCTCGCAGGTTTCCAGCCAGACCCTGCCCAACCTTGCGATCATCGACTCGGCCACCGACAAGCTGGTGTTGCGTCCGCTGCTGGCCAGCCACAAGCAGGACATCATCGATACCGCCTACCAGATCGGCACCGCCGATTTCGCCAAGCACATGCCCGAGTACTGCGGCGTGATCTCGGTGAACCCGACCACCCATGCCAAGCGCCACCGCATGGAGCATGAAGAGAAGCAGTTCGACATGGCGGTGCTCGAGCGCGCCCTGGAACGCGCCAAGCTGATCTCCATCGACCACGTGATCGACGAGCTGGGCAAGGATATCGATATCGAGGAAGTGGCCGAGGCGCTGCCAGGTCAGATCGTCATCGACATCCGTCACCCTGACGCCCAGGAAGACGCGCCGCTGCAGATCGACGGCGTCGAGGTCCAGGCACTGCCGTTCTACGCGATCAACAGCAAGTTCAAGCAGCTCGATGCCAACCGGCAGTACCTGCTTTATTGCGACAAGGGTGTGATGAGCCGTCTGCACGCACACCACCTGCTCAGTGAGGGACATGCCAATGTGCGTGTTTATCGTCCGGCATAAGACGCCAGGGCTGTATGGCGGCAGCATCCGCCATCGCCCTCCCGACCTGCGGGCCCGCTGAGCCTTTTACCTTCATATTGCCCGCCTAGACTGGCGGCAAACCGAATCCTCTGCACGAGATACAGTTGTGATCGAAAATCTGCGTAACATCGCCATCATCGCCCACGTTGACCATGGTAAAACCACCCTGGTCGACAAACTCCTGCGCCAGTCCGGCACCCTGGAGCGTAACGAGCTCAACGACGAGCGCGTCATGGACTCCAACGACCAGGAAAAAGAGCGCGGCATTACCATTCTGGCGAAGAACACCGCCATCAACTGGAACGGCTACCACATCAACATCGTCGACACCCCCGGCCACGCCGACTTCGGTGGCGAGGTTGAGCGCGTAATGTCGATGGTCGACTCGGTGCTGCTGCTGGTCGACGCCCAGGACGGCCCGATGCCGCAAACCCGCTTCGTAACCAAGAAAGCCTTCGAAGCCGGCCTCAAGCCAATCGTCGTGATCAACAAGGTCGACCGTCCGGGCGCGCGTCCTGACTGGGTTCTGGACCAGATCTTCGACCTGTTCGACAACCTCGGTGCCACCGACGAACAGCTGGACTTCAAAGTCGTCTACGCTTCGGCCCTGAACGGCATCGCCGGTCTGGACCACACCGAAATGGGTGAGGACATGACCGCGCTGTACCAGTCGATCGTCGACAACGTACCTGCGCCGAACGTTGACCGTGAAGGTCCGTTCCAGATGCAGATCTCCGCTCTGGACTACAACAGCTTCCTCGGTGTTATTGGCGTTGGCCGTATCGCCCGTGGTCGCGTCAAGCCGAACACTCCGGTTGTCGCCATCGACACCGACGGCAAGAAGCGCAACGGTCGTATCCTCAAGCTGATGGGCCACCACGGCCTGCACCGCGTCGACGTCGAAGAAGCCCAGGCTGGCGACATCGTCTGCATCAGCGGTTTCGACGAGCTGTTCATCTCCGACACCCTGTGCGCCCCGGACGCGGTAGAGGCGATGAAGCCGCTGACCGTCGACGAGCCAACCGTTTCGATGACCTTCCAGGTCAACGACTCGCCGTTCTGCGGTAAAGAAGGCAAGTTCGTCACCAGCCGCAACATCAAGGATCGTCTGGACAAGGAGCTGCTGTACAACGTAGCCCTGCGCGTTCAGGAAACCGACTCCCCTGACAAATTCAAGGTATCGGGCCGTGGTGAGCTGCACCTGTCGGTTCTGATCGAAACCATGCGCCGCGAAGGCTTCGAGATGGCTGTAGGCCGTCCTGAAGTGATCATCCGTGAAGTGGATGGCGTGAAGCAGGAACCGTTCGAGAACGTCACCATCGACATCCCTGAGGAATCCCAGGGCAAGGTCATGGAAGAGATGGGCCTGCGTAAGGGCGACCTGACCAACATGGTCCCGGATGGCAAGGGCCGTGTGCGCCTGGAATACAACATCCCGGCTCGTGGTCTGATCGGTTTCCGTAACCAGTTCCTGACCCTGACCAACGGTGCAGGCATCCTGACCTCGATCTTCGATCGCTACGACACCATGAAGTCGGGCCAGATGTCCGGCCGTCTGAACGGTGTTCTGGTTTCGGTCGAGACCGGCAAGGCCCTGACCTACTCGCTGGAAACCCTGCAGGCGCGCGGCAAGCTGTTCGTCGAGCACGGCCAGGAGATCTACAACGGTCAGATCATCGGTCTGAACAGCCGCGACAACGACCTGGGCGTGAACCCGACCAAAGGCAAGAAGCTCGACAACATGCGTGCTTCGGGCAAAGACGAAGTCATCGCCCTGGTTCCGCCGGTTCGCCACACCCTCGAGCAGGCCCTGGAATTCATCCAGGACGACGAGCTGTGCGAAGTGACGCCGAAGTCGATCCGTCTGCGCAAGAAGATCCTGGACGAAGGCGAGCGTACCCGCGCTGCCAAGAAAGCCAAGAACTGAGTTAGCTCAGGCTGAATGAAAACGCCCCCGGTCGAAAGGCCGGGGGCGTTTTTGTTTGTCTGCAGACTGCGTTGTATTCGTGCCGGCCTCTTCGCCGGCAAGCCCGCGAAGAGGCCCGTACCGGCGCTACAGGCCTATCGCCCAACCACCTTGGGCTTGTACGCGCAATACCCCGGTCGCGGTCCGACCTTGGGGTGGTTGCGACAGGTGTCCGGGCGCTTGTCATAAATGGTGCACAGCCGGCTCTTGCGGTCCAGATACATGCAATCGTCGTTGCTCATCCGGGTCAGGGTGAAGATGCCCGACTTCTGGTTGAAGCGTTCGATGATGCCTTCTTTCTGCAGGCGCTTGGCAACGTTCTTCGGCGGCTCGTCCTTCTCGAACTCGTCCACCACGCCGATGCGGATCAGATCCTTGATCTTCACCTCCACGGGCAGGGTACAGCAGGTCGAATGGCAGCCATGGCACATGCTGCTGGTGTAGCGCTGCCAGGTTTCCAGGCGGTCGACTTCGGCGGCGGCGATCAGGGTCGGTTTCATTTTAATAGTGGGCGGATCACGGTCTTGGGGCGCGCGATCATACCGGAGTTGTTCAATTTGTGAACAACCTTTTGCCGGAATCGCCAAGCCGGCATGAAAACTGCGAACCGAGCCTGTCACTCCCTGTCGAAGGGTCTAGTCTCTTCAATCTCCCTCCGTATTCGTCAACTTGCCCGAGGATGCCGCATGTCCCAGGAACCCAAAGCTCGTGACGCCGAGGTGGCCGCGTTTCGCGCCGCTGTACTGGACAAACTGACCTACGCGGTCGGCAAGGACCCGGAACATGCCTTCGACCATGACTGGTTCGAAGCCATCGCCCTGGCCGCCCGCGATCACATGGTCGACCACTGGATGGACCACACCCGCCAGGCCTACCGGCGCAGCCAGAAGCGGGTCTACTACCTCTCCCTGGAGTTCCTCATCGGCCGGCTGCTGTACGACAGCCTGAGCAACCTGGGCTATCTGGAAATCGCCCGTGAAGCGCTCGAGGGGCTGGACGTGGACCTTGAGCGCATCCGCCTGCTCGAGCCCGATGCAGCGCTGGGTAATGGTGGCCTGGGACGGCTGGCGGCGTGCTTCATGGAAAGCATGTCGACCCTCGGCATCGCCGCCCATGGCTACGGTATCCGCTACGAGCACGGGCTGTTCCGCCAGGCCATCGTCGATGGCTGGCAGCAGGAGCAGACCGAGAACTGGCTGGACTTCGGCAACCCTTGGGAATTCGAGCGCGCCGAGGTGATCTACCCGATCAGTTTTGGCGGCAGTGTCGAAACGCTGCACGATGCCCATGGTGCTGCGCGGCAGGTCTGGACGCCGGGCGAAACCGTTCGTGCAGTGGCCTACGATACGCCGGTGGTCGGCTGGCGCGGCTCCAGCGTCAATACCTTGCGCCTGTGGCGTGCCCGGGCGCTCGAAGAGTTGCACCTGGAGCGCTTCAATGCCGGCGATCACCTCGGGGCGGTGGCCGAAGTGGCGCGGGCCGAAAGCATCTCGCGGGTGCTTTACCCGGCGGACAGCACCGAAGCGGGGCAGGAATTGCGCCTGCGCCAGGAGTACTTCTTCGTCTCCGCGTCGCTGCAGGATCTGCTGCGACGTCACCTGAACATGCACGATGACCTCCTCAACCTGCCGGACTCGGCGGCGATCCAGCTCAACGACACCCATCCTTCGATCGCCGTCGCCGAGTTGATGCGCCTGCTGGTCGACCAGCACGGGATTCCCTGGGAAAAGGCCTGGGAGCTGACGGTCGGCACCCTGGCCTACACCAACCACACCCTGCTGCCCGAGGCCCTGGAAACCTGGCCTGTGGCGTTGATGGAACGCATGCTGCCGCGGCACATGCAGATCATCTACCTGATCAACGCGTACCACATCGACGCGCTGCGGGCCAAAGGCTTGCATGATTTCGACGTGCTGCGCGCGGTGTCGCTGATCGAGGAGGACAACGGCCGCCGTGTGCGCATGGGCAACCTGGCGTTTCTCGGTTCGCACAGCGTCAACGGCGTGTCGGCGCTGCATAGCAAGTTGATGAAGAGCACGGTGTTCGCCGAGTTGCACAAGCTGTATCCGCAACGGATCAACAACAAGACCAACGGCATCACATTCCGCCGCTGGTTGTACCAGGCCAATCCGCAGTTGACCGGCATGCTGGTCGACGCCCTGGGCGCCGAGGTGCTGGACGATCCGGAGGGCAAGCTCAAGGCGCTGGCGCCTCATGCCGATAAAGCCACCTTCCGCAAGCAGTTCGCAGCCCAGCGCCTGCACAGCAAGCGCGCACTGGCGAGCATCATCCAGGACCGCATCGGCGTGACGGTCAATCCCGAAGCGTTGTTCGACGTGCAGGTCAAGCGTATCCACGAGTACAAGCGTCAGTTGCTCAACCTGTTGCATACCGTCGCGCTGTACCAGGCCATGCGCAATGACCCCGGCACCGCGTGGGCGCCGCGGGTGAAGATCTTCGCCGGCAAGGCGGCAGCCAGCTATCACCAGGCCAAGCTGATCATCAAGCTGACCAACGACATCGCCCGGGTGGTCAACAACGACCCCACCGTGCGCGGGCTGCTCAAGGTGGTGTTCCTGCCCAACTACAACGTCAGCCTGGCCGAGAGCATCATCCCGGCGGCCGACCTTTCCGAGCAGATTTCCACTGCCGGGTACGAAGCGTCCGGTACCAGCAACATGAAGTTCGCCCTCAACGGCGCGCTGACCATCGGCACCCTCGACGGCGCCAACGTCGAGATGTGCGAGCAGGTCGGCGCGGAAAACATGTTCATCTTTGGCCTGACCGCCCAGCAGGTCGAGGCCCGCAAGCGCGCGGGCGATTTCGGTGCGGCGGCTGCCGTGGCCGCTTCGGGGCGCCTTGGCGATGTCCTGCAGGCGATCCGCAGCGGGGTGTTCTCGCCAGATGATCCAGGGCGCTATGCCGGGCTGATCGACGGCCTGGTGGCCTACGATCGCTTCCTGCTGTGTGCCGATTTCGATGCGTACTGGGATGCCCAGATGCGGGTCGAGGAACTGTGGCATACGCCGCAGGAGTGGTGGCGCATGGCGGTGCTCAATACCGCACGGATGGGCTGGTTCTCGTCGGACCGGACCATTCGCGAATATGCCACTGAGATCTGGAAGGCATTGGATTAGCAGGGTGTCAGTTCCGGCCCGGTCGCAGGGCCAGCCCGCTCCTGTAAAGGACGGCGCTGGCCCTGCAGGAGCGGGCTTGCCCCGCGATGGCGTCGCCGCCGACCAACTGCCTGAACTCATCGCCTGAACCACCGTCTGATCCGCCAGGCGAGTCTCTTCGCTCGCTAGGCTGCCACTCTCCCTGTAAACTGCGGGGGTTTTTCTACCCCTTTCCACTTCGGAGCCATACATGTCCCGCGTTACCCTGAGTCGCTATCTGATTGAGCAGACCCGCAGCAACAACACTCCTGCCGATCTGCGCTTCCTGATCGAAGTGGTGGCGCGCGCATGCAAGGAAATCAGCCACCACGTGTCCAAGGGCGCCCTGGGCGGCGTGCTGGGCAGCATGGGCACCGAAAACGTGCAAGGCGAAGTGCAGAAGAAGCTCGACGTCATCTCCAACGACATCCTGCTCGAGGCCAACGAGTGGGGCGGCCACCTGGCCGGCATGGCGTCCGAAGAAATGGACAACGCCTACCAGATCCCGGGCAAATATCCCAAAGGCGCCTACCTGCTGGTCTTCGACCCGCTGGACGGCTCGTCGAACATCGACGTCAACGTCTCGGTCGGTACCATCTTCTCCGTACTGCGTTGCCCGAACGAGTACCTGAGCCAGAACGAAACCCTCAACGAAAACGCCTTCCTGCAACCAGGCACCCAGCAGGTCGCCGCCGGTTATGCGATCTACGGCCCGCAGACCATGCTGATCCTCACCCTGGGCAATGGCGTCAAGGGCTTCACCCTGGACCGCGAACTGGGCAGCTTCGTCCTGACCCACGAGAACATCCGCGTTCCGGAAACCACCGCCGAGTTCGCCATCAACATGTCCAACCAGCGCCACTGGGAAGCCCCAGTGCAGCGTTACGTGGGCGAGCTGCTGGCCGGTGAGACCGGGCCGCTGAAAAAGAACTACAACATGCGCTGGATCGCCTCGATGGTGGCCGACGTGCACCGCATCCTGACCCGTGGCGGCCTGTTCATGTACCCGCGCGACGCTCGAGAACCGAGCAAGCCGGGCAAGCTGCGCCTGATGTACGAAGCCAACCCGATGTCGTTCATCATCGAGCAGGCCGGCGGCGCATCGACCAACGGTTACGAGCGCATCCTCGACATCAAGCCTGAGAGCCTGCACCAGCGCGTGTCGGTGATCCTGGGCTCGAAGGAAGAGGTCGAGCGCGTCACCGCCTATCACAAGGAGTAAGTCATGCTCGCACCTTGGCAGCCGTTGCTGGAATGGTGGTTCGGTTGGGGCACCAATGCCCAGGCCGTGGCTGACGAGAAAAACACCCGCTGGTTCGGCAAGCATGACGATGCCGAGGCCCAGGCACTGTTCGGCGATCTGGTCGAGCAGGCCCTGGCGGGTGGGCTCGATGAGTGGCAGCAGAGCCCGCAGGGCTGGTTGGGGTTGTTGATCCTGCTCGACCAGTTGCCGCGCATGATCTACCGCGACACACCGCGCGCCTTCGACGGCGACCGGCGTGCCCAGGTGGTGGCCATGCAGGGTTTGCAGAAGGGCTGGGACTATCAGTTGCTGCCGATCCAGCGCGTGTTCGTGCTGCTGGTGCTGGAGCACGCCGAGGTGCTGGATTGGCAGAACCTGTGCGTGGAGCGCTACCAGGTCTTGCTGGACGAGCAACCCGAGGCCAATCGCCGCTTGTTCGAAGGCTTCCTGGACTATGCCGAGCAGCACCAGCGGGTGATCGCGCGGTTCGGGCGTTTTCCGCATCGCAATTTGATGCTGGGGCGGCCCAGTACCAGTGAAGAGATGGACTTCCTGCTGGAGCCGGGTTCCCGGTTCTGAATCAGCGGCGCCTCTTCGCGGGTTTATCCGCGAAGAAGGCGCCGCCGAACCTTATATCCTGAAACTCCCCACCAACTGCTTCAACCGATCGACCTGATGCTCCAGGTCGTTGCAGGCACGCAAGGTGCTCTGCAGGTTCTGCACTCCTTGCTGGTTCAGCGTATTGATCTCGGTGATGTCGACATTGATCGACTCCACCACTGACGTCTGCTCTTCGGTCGCCGTGGCTACCGACTGGTTCATGCCGTCGATCTCGCCGATGCGCTGGGTCACGCTGCCCAGGCGGTCGCCTGCGCGGTTGGCGATCTCGACGCTGTGATCACTGTGCTGCTGGCTCTGGTTCATGGTGCTCACCGCCACTTGCGCGCCGGCCTGCAATTCCTCGATCAGCCCCTGTACCTGCTGCGCCGACTCCTGGGTGCGGTGCGCCAGGTTGCGCACTTCATCGGCCACCACGGCAAAACCACGCCCTGCCTCGCCGGCCCGCGCTGCTTCGATGGCGGCGTTGAGCGCCAGCAGGTTGGTCTGTTGGGAGATGCCGCTGATCACGTCGAGAATCTGGCCGATGTTCGCGGTATGGGCGTTGAGCGTCTCGATATTGCCGCACGAATCGCTGATTCGCGCCGACAGCTTGTTCATCACATCGATGGTCTGGCCAACCACCTGCTGGCCTTCCGCGGCCAGGTCGCGGGCGTCGCTGGAGTGCTGCGAGGCGAGGGCGGCGTTCTGGGCGATCTCCTGGGCTGCGGCGCCCAGCTGGTTGATCGCCGCCGCCACGCTGCTGGTGCGGCTGGACTGCTGGTCGGCGTTGTCGATGGAGGCGTTGGATGCACTCACCACCTGCTTGGCCACGGCGTTGACCTGGCCAGTGGCCGAAGCCACTTCGCGGATCGACTCGTGGATACGCTCGACGAAGCGGTTGAACGACTGCCCCAGGCTGCCGAATTCGTCCTGGCCGTGGATGGTCAGGCGCCGGGTCAGGTCGCCTTCGCCCTCGGCGATATCGCGCATGGCTCGGCCCATCACGTGCAGCGGCTCCATCAGCACACGAATCAGCAGGCCCAGCAGGGCGATGATCACCACCACGGCAATCAGCGTGGCCACCACCGCCGAGGTGCGCAGTTCGCCGAGCATGGCGAAGGCAGCATCCTGGTCCAGGACCAGTGCGACGTACCAGTCCGCCGGCACGCCATCGACGTGGGTGAAGCTGATGAACTGGCTGCGACCGTCTGCCTCGACTTCGGCCAGCCCCTTGCCGATGCGCGGGGTGTTGTTGGGGTAGACGTCTGCCAGGGTCTTGAGTGCCAGCTCGGCCTTGGGATGGATGAGGATCTTGCCTTCGCCGTTGACGATGAAGGCGTGGCCCTTGCCGCCGAAGTCCAGGGCGTTGACCAGGTTGCTGATGGTCTGCAGGTCGGTGTCGACGCCGCTGACGCCAATCAATTGGCCGGCCTGCTGCACGGGCGTGGCAAGGGTGATCACCAGCTTGCCGGCCGATGCCGAGATGTAGGGTTCGGTGATGATGGTCTGGTTGGCGGCGCTGGCGGCCTTGTACCAGCCGCGGGCGCGCGGGTCGTAGTCGGGGGCGCGATTGCCGGCCGGCACCGATTGCATACGGCCGTCCTTGCCGCCGAAGTAGGTGAGCTGGAAGTTGCTGGCGTAGACCGGCAGCGCCAGGCTGCGGTCAAGGCTGGCCTTTTCCGGGCCGTCCACGGCGACCTGCTGGCCCAGCGACTGCAGCAACTGGATGCGGCTATCGAGCCAGGTGCGGATATTACCCGCAGTGAGGTTGCCCAGTTCCTGCAGGTTGGTTTCGGTATCGCTGCGCAGCGACTGGCGCTGGCGATAGTCGTTGAACAGCACGAAGCAGGCGAAGGCGACGGCCACCACGAGTGCGGCGGCCACCAGGATCTTGTGGCTGAACTTGAGATTTTTTGTCATGTGCAAGGTCTGCGCAGGCATTTCGGGAGGAGGGTGCGGCAAAGGGCCACATCGCTGAATGCTATGTCGCCCGTGATGAATTAGCCATGAGAGATTTGTGACGGGACCCGACCAACGGCATGGTACGAAAGCAGGGGTAGCAGGGAACCGGGGAGGCATTTTCGCTTCTAAGGTCTCTGCAGGCCGTCTCGCCTGTTGCATCCATCTCCAGGAGAGCCCTTCATGTCGTTGCGTTCCCTCGCCCTGTTGTCCTTGTTGGTCGTCCTGACCGCCTGCAGCAAGATCAACCAGGAAAACTATTCCAAGCTCAAGGCCGGCATGAGCAAGGCCGAGGTCGAGCAACTGCTCGGGTCGCCGAAGGAGTGCTCGGGCGCGCTCGGCATGAGCAGCTGTACCTGGGGGGACGAGAAGAGCTTCATCAGTGTTCAGTACGCCGCTGACAAGGTGTTGATGTACTCCGGGCAGGGCCTCAAATGAGGGCCGCGCATCTGCTGCTGGCGCTGGGTCTGGCGTTGGTATTGGGCGGGTGTGCCAGCTCGTCGGTGGATTCGTTGGCGCCCAAGACGGCCGGCAACGTCGACCTCAAGCGCTACCAGGGCAAGTGGTTCGAACTGGCCCGCCTGCCGATGCGCTTCCAGGAAGGCTGCGCGCAGTCCGAAGCCCATTACAACCTCAAGCCCGATGGCAGCCTGGGTGTGCTCAATCGTTGCCGTACCGAAGGTGATGAATGGTTGCGCGCCGAAGGTCGTGCGGGCATCGAGGCGCCGGGGCACACCGACAAGTTATGGGTGGAGTTCGACAACTGGTTCACGCGCCTGGTACCGGGGCTGACCAAGGCGGACTACTGGATCCTGTACGTGGACGATCATTACCGTACTGCGATTGTCGGCAGCCCGAATCGCAAGTACCTGTGGATCCTGTCGCGAACTCCGAGCCTGCCGGCGTGGGAGCGCGAGAACCTGCTGTCGAAGGCTCGCCAGCAGGGGTATGACACCAGTCGCCTGATCTGGCGGGTGTCGGACAAGGCGATCGTTGCCCGGCATTGAGTCTGCCGGGCTCCAGGTCAGGCCTGGCGCGATCCGCAGCTGATCGCGCCGGCTTTCAGCCCAGCAGCGTGCGCAGTACCGCCGCGAATGCCTGCCCGCTTTGCTCTTCCAGCGCATGTCGCCCCTGGCGTACCACCCACCGGCCGTTGACCATCACATCACGTACCTGACGGTCGCTGCCGGCGAACAGCCAGCGGTTGAGGATGCCGTCGCCGCTCGAGGTTGCCAGGTACGGATCCTGGCCATCGAGCACCAGCCAGTCGGCACGCTTGCCCACCGCCAACTCGCCAATGCCTTGCCCCAGGGCCTGCGCGCCGCCTGCTAGCGCCGCGTCGTAGAGGGTGCGGCCGACCATCGGCTGGTCGCTGCGGTATAGCCGGTTGCGCCGCTGGTCGCGCAGGCGCTGGCCGTACTCCAGCCAGCGCAGTTCTTCGACCACGCTCAGCGAGACATGGCTGTCCGAGCCGATGCCCATGCGCCCGCCCTGGGCCAGGAAGTCGACGGCCGGGAAGATGCCATCGCCCAGGTTGGCCTCGGTGGTCAGGCACAGCCCTGCCACCGCGCCGCTGCGGGCCATGGCGCTGACTTCGTCGGCCTCGACGTGGGTTGCATGCACCAGGCACCAGCGCGCATCCACCTCGACGTGCTCGTACAGCCATTGCACCGGGCGACGGCCGCTCCAGCCCAGGCAGTCGTTGACTTCCTTCTGCTGCTCGGCGATGTGGATGTGCACCGGGCACGCCTTGTCGCTGGCGCCCAGCACTTCGGCGATCTGGTGTGGCGTTACCGCGCGCAGCGAGTGGAAACACAGGCCCAGGTGCTGCGCGGGTTGCGCGGCCAGCAGCGGCTTGAGCTGCTCCAGCAGGCGCAGGTACTGCTCGGTGGAGTTGATGAAGCGGCGCTGGCCCTCGTTCGGCGCCTGGCCGCCGAAGCCGGAATGGGAGTACAGCACCGGCAGCAGCGTCAGGCCGATGCCGCTGGCGCTCGCTGCCGCGCTGATCTGGCGCGACAGCTCGGTGGGGTCGGCGTAGGGCGTGCCGGCATTGTCGTGGTGAACGTAGTGGAATTCGGCCACCGAGGTGTAGCCGGCCTTGAGCATCTCGATGTACAGCTGGCGGGCGATGACCTGCAATTGCTCGGGAGTGATCAGGCCGACCAGGCGGTACATCAGGTCGCGCCAGGTCCAGAAACTGTCGTTGGGATTGCCGACCACCTCCGCCAGGCCTGCCATGGCGCGCTGGAAGGCGTGGGAATGCAGGTTGGGCATGCCCGGCAGCAGCGGGCCGGCCAAGCGTTCGGCGCCTTCGGCGCTGGCGTTCACGTCTATCTTTTCGAGGCGCCCGTCGGTGGACACCTCGAGGCGGACATTGCTGGCCCAGCCTGAAGGGAGCAGGGCGCGTTCGGCGAAGTAGGCGGACATCATTCGGTCATCCTGTATCGTTATTTGTATATACATATACAGACGTTTGCCTGCCGGGTAAACTGCGGCAAGCTACCGTCAATCAAATTGCACAAGGATGCATAGCCGTGCCGACACCTTCCGTCTCCGCGCTGGTGGCCCAGATGGGCGAAGGGCCGGCGCCGCTGTATGCGCGGGTCAAGCAGATGATCGTCCAGCAGATCGAAAAC
This sequence comes from Pseudomonas machongensis, assembly GCF_034961125.1. Classification (NCBI taxonomy): domain Bacteria; kingdom Pseudomonadati; phylum Pseudomonadota; class Gammaproteobacteria; order Pseudomonadales; family Pseudomonadaceae; genus Pseudomonas; species Pseudomonas machongensis. The sequence goes on from NZ_JAYFUI010000170.1 coordinate 24,199, forward strand.
GGCAGCTGGCCGCCTCATCATCGCGTCCCGTCGGAAAGCGAGCTGGTCAGCCAGCTGGGCTTCAGCCGCATGACCATCAACCGCGCCCTGCGCGAGCTGACCGCCGAGGGCCTGCTGGTCCGCATGCAGGGCGTCGGGACCTTCGTCGCCGAACCCAAGACGCGCTCGGCGCTGTTCGAAGTCAACAACATTGCCGACGAGATCGCCAGCCGCGGGCATCAGCACCGCTGCCAGGTGATCATCCTCGCCGAGGAGGCCGCAGGTTCCGAGCGCGCCATGGCCCTGGACATGCGCGAGGGGCAGCGGGTGTTCCATTCGCTGATCGTGCACTACGAGAACGATGTGCCGGTGCAGATCGAGGATCGCTACGTGAACGCGGCGATTGCCCCGGATTACCTGCGCCAGGATTTCACCCGGCAGACGCCTTATGCGTACTTGTCCCAGGTCGCGCCGCTGACCGAAGGTGAGCACGTGGTCGAAGCGATCCTGGCTGACCCAGACGAATGCAAGCTGTTGCAGATCGAGCGTGGCGAGCCCTGCCTGCTCATCCGTCGGCGTACCTGGTCAGGCCGCCAGCCGGTCACCGCCGCGCGCTTGATTCATCCCGGTTCCCGTCATCGCCTGGAAGGACGTTTCAGCAAATGAGCCAGCTGCAGTTGTTGCGTGCCCGCGATTATCCGCGCATGCCCTGGAAGAACGGTGGTGGGTCTACCGAAGAAATCACCCGCGATGCGGGCGTTGGCCTGGACGGGTTCGGCTGGCGCCTGTCGATCGCCGATATCGAGGCTTCCGGCGGCTTTTCCAGTTTCACCGGTTACCAGCGGATCATCACCGTGCTGCAGGGCGATGGCATGCGCTTGTCGGTGGACGGCCACGAAAGCCGGCCGCTGCTGCCGTTCGATGCCTTTGCGTTCAGTGGCGAGAGCCAGGTTGCCTGCACACTGCAGGGTGGCCCGATCCGCGACTTCAACCTGATCTATGCGCCGAACCGGTATCGCGCGCGGTTGCAGTGGTTCATGGGGGGTACTCGCCTGTTCAGTTCGGCCGAGACCGTGCTGGTGTTCAGTGCCGAGGCGGACCTGCGCGTCGGGATCCAGGGGCAGGCGTCGGTGCTTGGATTGTATGACTGCCTGCAACTCAGTGGTAACGCGGGTTTGCTGGAGGTCGAGGTGTCGGGGCGCTGCTGCGTTATCGAGTTGAGCCCTCAACTGTTGTAAGTCTTCAGGGCCCTATCGCGGGACGAGCCCGCTCCTACAGGTTCAGCGCCGGTCTGGCTGACGCATCGAACCTGTAGGAGCGGGCTCGTCCCGCGATAGGGCCCTCAAAAACCCTGCAAAACAGTTACCCGGTAACGCCCGCAAACAGCGCACCCTGTTACCGAATGCCCCAAAGTGGCGCAAAGCCATTTCGGTCTGAACTCCCCGACAAATCCTCCCCGCGATTTTTCTTCACGTCTCAAGGCCTTGAACCACGAGGCCTCCAGTCCATCGCCCGAGCCTCTCGAACCACCCGTTTCGATGACTTGGCAATTCAATTGCATATGCTTGTATGTACAAGTAAAGATAAGTGCGCGATAGTGGATAGGCCGTCCCATCCGCACGGTACCGAACAGCCCGGCCCGCCGATCTCGTCGGGTTTGAATAGATCGCTCAAGGAGCACCTTTCGTGACTGACAAAAAGCCCACCACTTTCCGTGACGTCGAGATCCGCGCCCCACGTGGCACCCAGCTGAACGCCAAGAGCTGGCTGACCGAGGCCCCGCTGCGCATGCTGATGAACAACCTTGATCCGGAAGTGGCCGAAAACCCCAAGGAGCTGGTGGTGTACGGCGGCATCGGCCGTGCTGCGCGCAACTGGGAGTGCTACGACAAGATCGTCTCCACCCTCAAGGAGTTGAACGACGACGAAACCCTGCTGGTGCAGTCGGGCAAGCCGGTCGGCGTGTTCAAGACCCACAGCAACGCCCCGCGCGTGCTGATCGCCAACTCCAACCTGGTGCCGCACTGGGCCAACTGGGAGCACTTCAACGAACTGGATGCCAAGGGCCTGGCCATGTACGGCCAGATGACCGCCGGCAGCTGGATCTACATCGGTAGCCAGGGCATCGTCCAGGGCACCTACGAAACCTTTGTCGAAGCCGGTCGCCAGCACTACGGCGGTAGCCTCAAGGGCCGCTGGGTTCTGACCGCAGGCCTCGGCGGCATGGGCGGCGCCCAGCCTCTGGCCGCGACCCTGGCTGGCGCCTGCTCGCTGAACATCGAATGCCAGCAGGTCAGCATCGATTTCCGCCTGCGCACCCGTTACGTCGACGAGCAGGCCACCGACCTCGATGACGCCCTGGCGCGCATCGCCAAGTACACCGCCGAAGGCAAGGCGGTTTCCATCGCCCTGCATGGCAACGCCGCTGAAATCCTCCCGGAACTGGTCAAGCGTGGCGTGCGTCCGGACATGGTCACCGACCAGACCAGCGCCCACGACCCGCTCAATGGCTACCTGCCGATCGGCTGGACCTGGGAGCAGTACCGCGACCGCGCCAAGACCGACCCGGCTGGCGTGGTCAAGGCCGCCAAGCAATCGATGGCGGTGCACGTGCAAGCCATGCTCGACTTCCAGAAAGCCGGCGTGCCGACCTTCGACTACGGCAACAACATCCGCCAGATGGCCCAGGAAGAAGGCGTGAAGAATGCCTTCGACTTCCCAGGCTTCGTGCCGGCCTACATCCGTCCGCTGTTCTGCCGCGGTATCGGCCCGTTCCGCTGGGCAGCCCTGTCGGGCGACCCGCAGGACATCTACAAGACCGACGCCAAGGTCAAGGAACTGATCCCGGACGATGAGCACCTGCACCGCTGGCTGGACATGGCCCGCGAGCGCATCAGCTTCCAGGGCCTGCCGGCACGTATCTGCTGGGTTGGCCTGGGCCTGCGCGCCAAGCTGGGCCTGGCGTTCAACGAAATGGTGCGCAGCGGCGAGCTGTCCGCCCCGGTGGTGATCGGCCGTGACCACCTGGACTCCGGCTCCGTATCGAGCCCGAACCGTGAAACCGAATCCATGCAGGATGGCTCCGATGCCGTGTCCGACTGGCCGCTGCTCAACGCCCTGCTCAACACTGCGGGTGGCGCCACCTGGGTTTCCCTGCACCACGGCGGTGGCGTGGGCATGGGCTTCTCCCAGCACTCGGGTGTGGTGATCGTCTGTGACGGCACCGACGAAGCGGCTGCGCGTATTGCCCGCGTCCTGACCAACGACCCGGCCACCGGTGTGATGCGCCATGCCGACGCCGGTTACCAGATTGCGATCGATTGCGCCAAAGAGCAGGGTCTGAACCTGCCGATGATTACTGGCTGAGTGGCCTCGGGGGCGCTTTGCGCCTCTTCGCGGGCAAGCCCGCTCCTACTGTAGGAGCGGGCTTGCCCGCGAAGCGCCGCAATGCGGCGCCAGGTTCTGCTTTCTTTGCAAGGACTGCCGATTTCCACTTCTTAAGTTTGGGAGCGTCACGCAATGAAAACCAACAAGACCTTGCTTGCTTCGCTGTTCGCCCTTGGCCTGCTCGGCAGCGCCGGTGTCACTCAGGCCGCTACCTGGTGCGAATCCGGCAAACCGGTGAAATTCGCCGGGCTGAACTGGGAAAGCGGCATGCTGCTGACCGATGTGATGCAGTTCGTGCTCGAGAAGGGCTACGACTGCAAGACCGACAGCCTGCCGGGCAACTCCATCACCATGGAGAACGCCCTGGGCACCAACGATATCCAGGTTTTTGCCGAGGAGTGGGTGGGTCGCAGCGAAGTGTGGAAAAAGGCTGAGGCAGCCGGCAAGGTGGTCGGCGTCGGCGCACCGGTGGTCGGTGCGGTCGAAGGCTGGTACGTGCCGCGCTACGTGATCGAGGGCGATGCCAAGCGCAAGCTCGAAGCCAAGGCGCCAGGCCTGAAGAACGTTGCCGACCTGGCCCAGTACGCCAGCCTCTTCAAGGACCCTGAAGAACCGAGCAAAGGCCGTTTCTACAACTGTCCGGCCGGCTGGACCTGTGAGCTGGACAACACCCAGATGCTCAAGGAATACGGCCTGGAAGACACATTCACCAACTTCCGCCCGGGCACCGGCCCTGCGTTGGATGCGGCGGCGCTGTCGAGCTACAAGCGCGGCGAGCCGATCCTCTTCTACTACTGGACGCCAACCCCGCTGATGGGCCAGATCGACCTGGTCAAGCTCGAGGAAAAACCGGGCGTCGACAAGACCGTGTCGATCAAGGTCGGCCTGTCGAAAGCCTTCCACGAACAAGCGCCGGAGCTGGTCGGCGTGCTGGAGAAGGTCAATATCCCGATCGACATTCTCAACCAGAACCTGGGGCGCATGAGCAAGGAACGCATCGAATCGCCGAAGCTGGCCAAGATCTTCCTGAAGGAACATCCTGAAGTCTGGCAGGCGTGGGTCAGTGAAGACGCTGCCAAGAAGATCAATGCGGCGCTCTGAGCGTCCTCACCTGATGAGTGGTACCTATGTTCCCTGACAATCTCACATTCTCCATCGCCGACTGGGTCAATGGTTGGGTCGATGCGCTGGTGACCAACTACGGCGATGTGTTCCGGCACATTTCCGACACCCTGCTGTGGGCCATCGTCAACCTCGAAGGCCTGCTGCGTGCAACGCCCTGGTGGCTGATGCTGGGTATCGTCGCGGTCATCGCCTGGCACGCCACCCGCCGCATCCTGCCGACCCTGGTGATCGCCGGCCTGCTGTTCCTGGTCGGCGCCGTCGGCCTGTGGGACAAGTTGATGCAGACGCTGGCGCTGATGCTGGTGGCCACGCTGATCTCGGTGTTGGTGGGCATTCCGCTGGGCATCCTGTCGGCGCGCAGCAACCGCCTGCGGGCGGTGTTGATGCCGCTGCTGGACATCATGCAGACCATGCCCAGCTTCGTGTACCTGATCCCGGTGCTGATGCTGTTCGGCCTGGGCAAGGTGCCGGCGATCTTCGCCACGGTCATCTATGCCGCGCCGCCGCTGATTCGCCTGACCGACCTGGGGATCCGTCAGGTCGATGGCGAGGTGATGGAGGCGATCAATGCTTTCGGCGCCAACCGCTGGCAGCAGCTGTTCGGCGTGCAACTGCCGCTGGCACTGCCAAGCATCATGGCCGGGATCAACCAGACCACCATGATGGCCCTGTCGATGGTCGTGATCGCCTCGATGATCGGCGCCCGTGGCCTGGGCGAGGATGTGCTGGTCGGTATCCAGACCCTCAACGTTGGCCGCGGCCTCGAAGCGGGCCTGGCCATCGTGATTCTCGCGGTGGTGATCGACCGCATTACCCAGGCCTATGGTCGGCCACGTCATGAGGTGAGCAAATGAGCACGCAGCCGATCAGCAAGATCGAAGTGAAGAACGTCTTCAAGATCTTCGGCGAGCGCGCCGGGGAAGCCCTGCAACTGATCCGCGAGGCGCGCAGCAAGGAGCAGGTGCTGTCGCAGACCGGCTGCGTGGTCGGGGTCAACGACCTGTCGCTGTCGATCGGCAGCGGCGAGATCTTCGTCATCATGGGCCTGTCCGGCTCGGGCAAGTCCACGTTGGTGCGCCACTTCAACCGCCTGATCGACCCCACCAGCGGGCAGATCCTCGTCGATGGCGAGGACATCCTGCAGTACGACATGGAAGCCCTGCGCGAATTCCGCCGACGCAAGATCAGCATGGTGTTCCAGAGCTTCGGGCTGCTGCCGCACCGCAATGTGCTGGACAACGTCGCCTACGGCCTGAAGGTGCGTGGCGAGAGCAAGCAGCTGTGCCAGGAACGTGCGCTGCAGTGGATCGAGACCGTGGGCCTGAAGGGCTACGAGAAGAAGTATCCGCACCAACTCTCCGGTGGCATGCGTCAGCGTGTGGGCCTGGCCCGGGCGCTGGCCGCCGATACCGACATCATCCTCATGGACGAGGCTTTCAGCGCCCTCGACCCACTGATCCGCGCAGAGATGCAGGACCAGTTGCTGGAATTGCAGAAAACCCTGCACAAGACCATCGTCTTCATCACCCACGACCTGGACGAGGCGGTACGCATCGGCAACCGCATCGCCATTCTCAAGGATGGCCGCTTGATCCAGGTTGGTACGCCGCAGGAAATCCTGCACTCGCCGGCCGACGAATACGTCGACCGTTTCGTTCAGCGCCGCGCCGTCGCGGTATGAGGAGCATCATGTCGAAACCTGAAGTCGTGGTGATCGGCAACGGGCCGGTGCGCTGGCAGGACATTGCCGCCGTGGCCCGCCACGGCGCGCGCCTGGAGCTGGCGCCGCAGGTGTGGGCGCGTATCGACAATGCCCAGGCCATCGTCCGGCGTATCGTCGACAGCGGCGAACGCGCCTATGGCGTGAACACCGGCCTGGGCGCCCTGTGCAACGTCTCGCTGCAGGGCGAGCAGCTCAGCGCGCTGTCGCGTAACACCTTGCTCAGCCACGCCTGCGGCGTCGGTCCGGCGCTGCCGGACGAACAGACGCGGGCGATCATCTGCGCCGCCATCGTCAACTACAGCCACGGCAAGTCGGGCCTGCAGCGCTCGGTGGTCGAGGCGCTGCTGGCGTTGCTCGAACAGGGCATTACCCCGCAGGTCCCGTCCCAGGGCTCGGTGGGCTATCTCACGCACATGGCCCACATCGGCGTGGGCCTGCTGGGTGTGGGCAAGGTCAGTTATCGCGGGCGCCTCGTCGAGGCCGCCGAGGCCTTGGCCGATGCCGGGCTTGCGCCGGTGCAGCTGGGGGCCAAGGACGGGCTTTGCCTGGTCAATGGCACGCCATGCATGACCGGCCTCGCCAGCCTTGCGCTGGATGACGCCAGCCGCCTGCTGCAATGGGCCGATGTGATCGGCGCCATGAGCTTCGAGGCCCAGCGCGGCCAGATCGCTGCGTTCGACCCCGAGATCATCGCCCTCAAGCCACACCCAGGCATGCAGCTGGTGGGCGAGAACCTGCGCGCGCTGCTCGATGGCAGTGAAGTGATCGCCTCGAGCAAAGGCATCCGTACCCAGGACGCCCTGAGCATTCGCTCGATTCCGCAGGTGCACGGCGCGGCCCGCGACCAGCTGGCCCATGTGGTGCGTCAGGTCGAGGCCGAGCTCAACGGCGCCAACGACAACCCGCTGCTGCTCGGTACACCGGACAATTTCCGTGTGGTCTCGCAGGCCAACCCCCACGGCCAGTCGGTGGCCCTGGCTGCCGACCTGCTGGCGATCGCCATGGCCGAGATCGGCTCGATTGCCGAGCGCCGCCTGGACCGCCTGGTCAATCCGCATGTCAGTGGCCTGCCGGCGTTTCTGGTCAGCAACCCCGGCGTCAACTCGGGGATGATGATCGCCCAGTACGTCGCCGCCTCGCTGTGCGGGCAGAACCGCCAGCTGGCGCAGCCGGCAGTGCTCGACAATTTCGTCACCTCGGGGCTGCAGGAAGATCACCTGAGCATGGGCACCAATGCCGCACTCAAGCTGCACCAGGTATTGGAGAACTGCACGCAGATCCTCGCCATCGAGTACCTGCTGGCCGCCCAGGCATTCGAATTCCTCAAGGAACAGCGTTTCGGCGCGGGCACCGACGCGGCCTGGCGCTTGCTGCGCGAGAGCGTGCCAGCCTACCTGCAGGACCGCTGGCTGGCGCCGGACATCGCCAGCACCGCGGCCTTGCTCAAGGATCCCCGGTTGCCGCAGCCGGTGCTGGCTGCGCTGCACTAAACAAAATAACAAGGAGCATGAACATGGAAGCTTTGACCCTGACCCCCGGCCAGTTGACCCTGGCCCAGTTGCGCCGCATCCACCAGGCACCGGTGCGCCTGAGCCTGGATGCCGACGCGGGTGCCGCCATCGACGCTAGCGTTGCCTGCGTCGAGCGCATTCTTGCCGAAGACCGCACGGCCTACGGCATCAACACCGGTTTCGGCCTGCTGGCCTCGACCCGCATCGCCAGCCACGACCTGGAAAACCTCCAGCGCTCGCTGGTGCTGTCCCACGCTGCCGGGATCGGCGCGCCGCTGGACGACGCGCTGGTGCGCCTGATCATGGTGCTGAAGATCAACAGCCTCAGCCGTGGTTTCTCCGGCATCCGCCGCAAGGTCATCGATGCGCTGATCAGCCTGGTCAACGCCGAAGTCTATCCGCACATTCCGCTGAAGGGCTCGGTTGGCGCCTCTGGCGACCTCGCGCCGCTGGCGCACATGTCGCTGGTGTTGCTGGGCGAGGGCAAGGCGCGTTACCAGGGGCAATGGCTGAATGCCAACGAAGCCCTCGCGGTGGCTGGCCTCGAGCCGCTGACCCTGGCTGCCAAGGAAGGCCTGGCCCTGCTCAACGGCACCCAGGCGTCCACCGCCTATGCGCTGCGTGGCCTGTTCCAGGCCGAAGACCTCTTCGCCGGGGCCATTGCCTGTGGTGCGCTGACCGTGGAAGCGGCACTGGGCTCGCGCTCGCCGTTCGATGCGCGTGTCCATGAGGTGCGCGGCCAACGTGGCCAGATCGACGCTGCCGCCTGCTACCGCGACCTGCTGGGCGACTCCAGCGAGGTTTCGCAATCGCACAAGAACTGCGGCAAGGTCCAGGACCCGTACTCGCTGCGTTGCCAGCCGCAAGTCATGGGTGCCTGCCTGACCCAGTTGCGCCAGGCTGCCGAAGTGCTGGCGGTGGAATCCAACGCCGTCTCTGACAACCCGCTGGTGTTCGCCGCCCAGGATGAAGTGATCTCGGGTGGCAACTTCCACGCCGAGCCGGTGGCCATGGCAGCCGACAACATCGCCCTGGCCATTGCCGAGATCGGCTCGCTGAGCGAACGCCGCATCTCGCTGATGATGGACAAGCACATGTCGCAGTTGCCGCCGTTCCTGGTGGAAAACGGTGGCGTCAACTCCGGCTTCATGATCGCCCAGGTCACCGCCGCTGCGCTGGCCAGCGAGAACAAGGCGCTGTCGCACCCGCACAGCGTCGACAGCCTGCCGACCTCGGCCAACCAGGAAGACCACGTGTCGATGGCCCCCGCCGCGGGCAAGCGCCTGTGGGAGATGGCCGAGAACACCCGTGGCGTGCTGGCCATCGAATGGCTGGGCGCTTGCCAGGGCCTGGACCTGCGTGAGGGCCTGAAGACCTCGGCGAAGCTGGAGCAGGCGCGCCAGACCCTGCGCCGCGAGGTACCGCACTATGACCGTGACCGCTTCTTCGCGCCGGATATCGAGGTGGCTGTTGAGCTGCTGGCCGACGGGCGCCTGACCGGCTTGTTGCCGGCTGGAGTGCTGCCGAGCCTGTGATCGGTGTCCATGCCTTCGCGGGGCCAGCCCGCTCCCGCAGTCGAACCTGCAGGAGCGGGCTGGCCCCGCGATGAGGCTCTTGAGAACAACAATAAGGACGAACCATGCAACCAGCACAAGGACTCAAACGCGGGCTGACAGCCCGACACATTCGATTCATGGCCTTGGGATCGGCCATCGGCACCGGCCTGTTCTACGGCTCGGCGTCGGCGATCCAGATGGCCGGGCCAGCGGTGCTGCTGGCCTACCTGATCGGCGGCGCGGCGGTGTTCATGGTCATGCGCGCGCTCGGCGAAATGGCAGTGCACAACCCCGTGGCCGGTTCTTTCGGGCAGTACGCCAGCACCTATCTCGGACCGATGGCCGGGTTCGTGCTCGGCTGGACCTATGCCTTCGAGATGATCATCGTGTGCATCGCCGACGTCACCGCGTTCGGGATCTACATGGGCTTCTGGTTCCCCGAGGTGCCGCGCTGGATCTGGGTACTGGGCATCGTGTTCCTGATCGGCGGGCTGAACCTGTGCAACGTCAAGGTGTTCGGCGAGATGGAGTTCTGGCTGTCGCTGCTCAAGGTTGGCGCCATCGTTGCGATGATCGTGGCCGGCTTCGGCATCATGGCCTTCGGTCTGGGCCAGGCCGGTGCCGAAACCGGTGTCGGGGTCGCCAACCTGTTCGAGCATGGCGGCTTCCTGCCCAATGGTATCGGCGGCCTGATCGCTTCGTTCGCGGTGGTGATGTTCGCCTTCGGCGGCATCGAGATCATTGGTATCACCGCCGGTGAGGCGCAGGATCCCAAGCGCGTCATCCCCAAGGCGATCAACGCCGTGCCGCTGCGCATCCTGCTGTTCTACGTGCTGACGCTGTTCGTGCTGATGTGCCTGTACCCCTGGCCACAGATCGGCACCCAGGGCAGCCCCTTCGTGCAGATCTTCAGCAATCTCGGTATCGGCTCGGCCGCTGCGGTGCTGAACGTGGTGGTGATTTCCGCGGCGGTCTCGGCGATCAACAGCGACATCTTCGGTGCGGGTCGCATGATGTACGGCCTGGCCGAGCAAGGCCAGGCGCCGCGCGGGTTCGCGCAGTTGTCCCGGCACGGCGTGCCGTGGCTGACGGTACTGGTGATGGGCGCTGCGCTGCTGCTGGGGGTGCTGCTCAACTACCTGATTCCGGAAGACGTCTTCCTGCTGATCGCCTCGATCGCCACCTTCGCCACTGTGTGGGTGTGGCTGATGATTCTGGTCACCCAGGTGGCCATGCGCCGGCGCATGAGCCGCGAGCAAGCGGCCGCGCTGGAGTTCCCGGTGCCGTTCTGGCCGTGGGGCCCGGCGCTGGCGATTGTGTTCATGTTGTTCATTTTCGGTGTGCTCGGTTACTTTCCGAACACCCAGGCGGCGCTGCTGGTGGGCGTGGTGTGGGTGGTGTTCCTGGTGCTGTCCTACCTGTTGTGGTGCAAGCCGCGCTCGGGGCAGGGCCAGGTCGCCCGGGAGCAGGCCGAACTGCACCGCTGACTTGTGGAGAGCTTTATGAGAACCCTCTGGCAGCACTGCCACGTGGCCACCATGGCCAACGGCAGCTACTCGATCATCGAGGATGCGGCGATCGTCACCAATGCCGGGCTGATCGAATGGATCGGCCCCAAGGCCGAACTGCCGGGCGTCGATGCCGAGCGTGTGGTCGACCTGGGCGGCGCCTGGGTCACTCCTGGCTTGATCGACTGCCATACCCACACAGTGTTCGGCGGCAACCGCAGTGGTGAGTTCGAACAGCGCCTGCAGGGTGTCAGCTATGCCGAGATCGCCGCCCAGGGCGGTGGCATCGCCAGCACCGTGCGTGCCACGCGTGCGGCCAGTGAGGACGCGCTGCTGGCCAGCGCCCGTCAGCGTGTTCAGGCGTTGCTGCGCGATGGTGTCACCACCCTGGAGATCAAGTCCGGCTACGGCCTGGACCTGGCCAATGAGCGCAAGATGCTGCGCGTTGCCCGACGCATCGCCGAAGAGCTGCCGGTGACCGTGCGCGCCACCTGCCTTGCCGCTCACGCATTGCCGCCGGAGTACGCCGGGCGGGCCGATGACTACATCACCCATATCTGCGACGAGATGCTCCCGGCCCTGGCCGCCGAAGGGTTGGTGGATGCGGTGGATGCGTTCTGCGAACACCTGGCGTTCTCGCCGGCGCAGGTCGAGCGGGTGTTCATCAAGGCGCGTGAACTGGGGTTGCCGGTCAAGCTGCACGCCGAGCAATTGTCGTCGCTGCATGGCTCGAGCCTCGCGGCACGCTACCAGGCGCTGTCGGCCGATCACCTGGAATTCATGACCGAGGAAGATGCCATCGCCATGGCCCAGGCTGGCACCGTCGCCGTGCTGCTGCCGGGGGCGTTCTATTTCCTGCGTGAAACCCAGTTGCCGCCGATGGACGCCCTGCGTCGGCATGGCGTGAAGATCGCCCTGTCCAGTGACCTCAACCCCGGCACCTCGCCGGTGCTTTCGCTGCGCCTGATGCTGAACATGGGCTGCACCCTGTTCCGCATGACCCCGGAAGAGGCCTTGGCCGGTGTCACCTTGCATGCCGCCACGGCCTTGGGCCTGGGCGACAGCCATGGTTCGCTGGAGGCTGGCAAGGTCGCTGACTTCGTCGCCTGGCAGATCGACCGTCCTGCCGACCTGGCCTACTGGCTGGGTGGCGACCTGCCCAAGCGCGTGGTGCGCCTGGGCCACGAAATTTCCCACTGAGCGAGGCGTCATGGACAAGGTATTGAGTTTTCATCAAGGTCGCCTGCCGCTGCTGATCAGCATGCCCCACGCCGGTCTCACGTTGACCCCGGCGGTCGAAGCCGGGCTGGTGGAGGAGGCCAGGAGCCTGCCGGACACCGACTGGCATATTCCGCAGCTGTACGACTTTGCCCGTGAGCTGGGGGCCAGCGTGGTGGCGGCCGAGTACTCGCGCTTCGTCATCGACCTGAACCGGCCGGACGACGACAAGCCGTTGTACGTCGGCGCCACCACCGGGCTGTACCCGGCGACGCTGTTCGACGGAGAGCCGTTGTTCAAGGAAGGGCAGGTGCCGTCGGCCGACGAGCGTGCCACCTACCTGGAGAAGATCTGGCGCCCGTACCACGGCACTCTCCGCCAGGAGCTGGATCGCCTGCGGGCCGAGTTCGGTTACGCGCTGCTGTGGGACGCCCACTCGATCCGTTCGCTGATTCCGCACCTGTTCGAGGGCAAGCTGCCGGACTTCAATCTCGGTACCTTCAACGGCGCGAGCTGCGACCCGGCGCTGGCCGAGCGGCTCGAGGCGGTGTGCGCCGACGCACCTGCCTACAGCCATGTACTCAACGGGCGTTTCAAGGGCGGGCATATCACCCGTCACTACGGCGATCCGGCCAACCACGTCCACGCGGTGCAGTTGGAACTGGCGCAGAGCACCTACATGGAAGAGGTTGAGCCGTTCGCCTACCGCGAGGATCTGGCGCGGCCCACGCAGGAGGTGCTGCGGCGCCTGCTCGCCAGCGTGCTCGAGTGGGGCAAGGGGCGTTACGGCAAGTGAGGGCAACCCCGGGCCGGGACAAAGCCGGCCCGGGGTAGTGCGGTGTCGCCAGCGGGTCATTCGCGCTCGGGGTTGGCCTGGAGGGTCAGCTCCTGTATCAGGCGGGCTTCCTTTGCCTGCTTTTCATGCTTCAAGCTGTCGAACTCCGGCGCGAGTTGCTCCAGGGTGCTGTCGGGGAACTGCTCGGGCAACGCCAGTACCTGCGCCTGGTACTGCTGTTCGATCGCTTCGAAGCGCGCCTGGTGGGTGTGGCGCAGGTAGCGAATCCATTCTTCGTTGCTGGTGGCGTAGTTCAGGAACGACTCGCCCTGTTCTTCGCGGTGCACCTGGTCCACGGCCAGCGCCAGCTCGTTACGGCTGACATCGGCGAAAGCCTCGTACAGCATGTTGTCGTCCGGTACGCCAAGCTTGAGTTCCGCGTTCAACCCGCGTCGATAGGCCAGGCGCACCTCTGCCTCGTCGCGCCCCCTGGCTTTGTCCCGGGCGATCTCGTCCAGCCGGTGCAGGCGGAAGAGACGACGCAGCTCCCGGTAGAGCGTGTGCTCCGACTCTGCCGCCTCGGTCAGCAAGCGCCGGCCGTCGATCAGCAGTTCGATGTTCTGGAACACCAGCAGGGCGCCGTCATGGCAGGTCTGGTTGCCGGTGTCGGGTTGCACCAGGGCCTCTTCGGCCACGGCGTTGAACAGCAGACGCTCCTCGGTATTGACCGCGGCCTTGACCAGCATCAGACGCACGCGCTCGCAGAACGATTGGCGGGTCTGGCCGTTGCGATAGGGGGCGGCCTGGCGCAACCGACCGACCAGCGCCAGCAGGTTGGCAGCGTCACCGCTTTCTTCGAGGGTTTCCCAGGCGCTTCTCAGGGCCTCGTTCTGCGCCTGGGCGCCGAGCGACCAGTCGTCGACGTTGGGCAGGTCGTTATCGGCAGAGAGCATTGGGTTGTGCAGGTGTCCGCCAGCCATTTCATCATCTGAAGAGGTGAGAAAGAGCAGGTCTTCGGGCACGTCCATGGCGAAGGTATAGCTGTGCTGGCTGTCCGATGAGGTGCGCGCGCGCGTCATGGTGTCCATGCTCAACGGGTTGCCGAACAATGCGATCGATGAGATCGGGAAACCGTTATCGATGTTGCTGAGGATGTGTTCGGGAAGTTCGGTGAGCTGGTTTTCACTGAGATCCAGCATGTCCATCGGCAGCAGGCTGTCGATCCATGCCGGCCATTGCTGCAGGCCCATGTTGTTCAAGTCGAGGCGGCGCAGGTTGCGTAGCGCTTCGGGTACTTGGGTGATGGTGCCCATGCGGTTGCCGCCCAGGTCCAGCAGCGTCAGATCGCTCAAGTGAGCGAGGGTTGCAAGCATGCTGTCGTCCACCTCCAGGTTCATGTCGCGCATCGAAAGATAGGTCAGGCGTGGCAGGCGGAGCAGTGCCGTGGGCAGGGTCTGGGTGGCGCCGATATATTCCACCAGGCTCAGGCTCTCGACGTTCGGGAGTCGGGCGAGAAACGCATCCAACTGCTCTGTGCTTCCACTCGCTCGGGATAGGGACAGGTTGCGCACCCGCTCGTTGAAGAAGGTCGGCAACTGTGGCGGGAAATGCCCCAGGTCCATGTCTTCCAAGCGCAAGGTCGTCTGGGTCAGGCCTTGTTCCTGGCTCTGCCAGAAGGTGCTCAACGCGGAGCCGATACGGCGGCGGGCAAGTGTCGCGGCCTGGCTTGGCGGGGCGCTCGAACTGGAGGCGTTGGCCCACTGGTCGATGGCCTCGTGCAACGCCTGGCGTTGCTGGAGGTGCTGGTCGAGACGGGTACGCAGGCCGGGCGAGATATCGACCGTGACGTTGGGGCTCGACGCTTCCTGGGCCAGCAGCAGGCGCAGCAATTGGTCATCGCTGATGCGGTTGCCTTCCAGTGCGATGACGGTGCGTGGGCGTGCGTCGGCGTGGCTGCCGAGCAGCATGCCAGGCAGTAGCCGCAGGTTGTTGTCGCGTAGCGAAAGTTCGCCGATGTTCGCCAGTGCCCCTAGGCCCAGACCCTGCGGCCAGTGGTCGAGGGTCATACGGTCGAGCCCAAGGTAGTCCAGCGTGAGCTCGCGAAAATCCGGGCGGTAGCGTTCGGAAAGGCGGTTGCCGCTGAAGTCCAGGCGACGCAGGCGAGGCAGGCCGGCGAGGCTGTTGATGTCGCTCTCGGACAGTTGCAGGTTCTGGTTCAGCAGGCTGAGCGATTCGAGTTCGGGGAAGTGCGTTGCCATCAACCCAAGGCTGAACAGCATTTGCGATGGGGCGGCGGTTTGCGAGTAGGGGCGGCTGATTTCGAGTGAGCGCACGCCTGGCAACTGTCGGAACAGGTTGTTCAGGTGCCGCTCGTATGCGGTCCAGCCCACGCTACTGCCAAATGACGGCTCGGTCAGTTGCAAGTGCGTGATGGTCGCGCTGAGGAAGTCGGGCAGGTCCGAAGGGAAGCTGCTGAGGTCGACGCGCTCCAGGTGCAGGGGAGCTTGGGTGTCTCCGAGGGCGGGCAATGCGTTGCGGTGCCAGTGATTCATGAAGCGTGCCTGAAGCTCGGAGAACGTTTGTGGCGGGACAAGGATGTCGGGGTGGACCGCCGTGCGCCAATCGTCCAGCCAGCGCTGCAGGGCGGTGCGCTGTTCTTGCAGCTCGCGCAGGCGGTTATGGATGTCCGAACGGTTCATGCCGCTGGTTTCAAGGCGGGTCAGGATCTGTTCGGCCGAGCGGGAGAGGTGTTCGGGCAGTTCGAGGGTGCGGATGATGCGCAGCAGTGTATGGCGGGTGAACGTACCCCCAACCGCACCTCGGCCGCCCAGCGGGTAGCCGATGCGCCCGTCGGCCAGGCGCATCGGTGAGCGATAGCCTGGGTTCAGCGGTTGCATGCCCAGCAGGCGCCTGAACGTAGCGCGTGGCAGGGGGTTGGCCTGGATCAGGCGTTTCAAGGCAAGGGTCTGTTCGGCACCGTCGCCCGCCAGTGTTTCGCGCAGGGCGGTCGGTATCACCTCGAGCAATGCGCTGTACAACGAAGTATGCGAGGACAAGGAGGTGGCCGATTCCGCAAGGTAGCCTGAGGCGGTGCTGACGAGGGTCTGGCCCTGCGAGTCGGTCGTGCCGATCTCGAAGGTTCCGCCAGGCAACTGCTCCAGTGTCAGGCGGGTGCCGGTTGGCCAGTCGGGCAACTGCTCCAGCGTGTACAGCGCCAGCCGCTCGCTATCGGCATTGCGCACCGAGTCCAGGAATAGTCCCTCGTAGGCACGCGCCAGGCGCACCTGTTGCTGATAGAGGCGTATTTCCTGGGCCAGGCGGTAGGGCACCTTGGCTTGTGCCAGGCTTTGCAGCTCCTCGGGCGTGGCGTGGCGCAGCAGTTCCTCGACGATGGCATTCGGCAGTTGCGGGTAGCGCTGCTGGATGAGCTCTGCGGACGGCGTCACGCTGCTCGACAAGGCGCTGTAACGCTTGGAGAATTCTGCCTGGGCGATGTGTGGCTCGGCGTAGGCGGGCGTCTGGCTGATCTGCTGGTCCAGCGTGAAGCGCGCCAGGGTGTCTTCCAGTAGTGCGGGAAGCCGCTGGTTATCGGTGATGATCCGGCGCAGCACGTCTTCCTGGGTGTCGCTGATCTCCAGAATGCGGGTGATGGTTGCATCGTCGAACGCGGCGGCCAGCGGGCTTGCGCGACGCATGAGGGTAAGCGCCTGCCAGGTCAGCGGCTGGTCCAGTTCGTGCAGCCAGGCACCGGCACCATTGTGGCGCAGGCTCGGTTGGTAGCTCTGCGGGTTGTGCGGGTGTTCGAGCCGGTATTCACCAGTAGGCGTCGCCTGGCTCAGCGAATAGTGGGTGCCGTCCAGCGCGAGCCAGGTCTTGCCTTGGTGATGGTACAGGCCGAATTCATCTGGCTGCAGGTCGGCTGGCAGCAGGATGTCGTGCGCGAACGGTCGCAGGTCGGGCGCCCACAGGCGGGTCTGGCCATCGGGCAGTTCGATGGGGGTGAGTTCCTCGATGAACGACGGCGTTTCCACCGGAATACGCTCGAGCGCCGGTACCTCGCCTGTGCCGCCGGCGGCTCCCAGTGCGGCGGTGAGCGCCACGTTCTCGACCACATCCATCAGGTACTCGAAGGCCTGTTGCTGGTCGCCGCTGGCCCAGCTGTCCAGACCCTCGAACACCTCGTAGCTCAGTTGGATAGCGGCCACGCCCATCATTACCTGGCCCAGCACGGGTATGAAGAAGGCGCTGGTGTTGAGCGCGTCGAATGCCAGCTGGGTGAAATAGGCTCGACGCTTTTCGGCGGTCTTTTCGTCCTCGACGGCGGTGGGCACAGCATGGAATGCCGCGTCGTCCTTGAGCCGCTGCTGCTTGTGCTCGACCTGATGGCTGAGCAGCGGCTGGCGCAAGGGCTCCAGGGTCACCGGAACCCAGGCGTCTGGGTCGCGGACCCGCTCGACCTGGCCGCCTTGGCCGTCGGGGCCAGGTTGTACGGTGCTCCAGTCGACCGGTTGCAGGCAGTCGCGCAGCTTTTCGAAGAAGGTGGCGCTGTCACGCGCCGGCACTGCGCGCTTGAGCTGATCGACCGGCATCATCCACAGCTGTTCGCGCAAGTGGGCCTGTGCCTCGTGCACCGAATGGTGCTGCTGCAAGGGGGTGTCGCTGCCGGGCAGGTAGGTGACGAGCAGGCCTTTGTGCGGCAATAGCAGCGGATCGTAGGTCAGTAGCTGCTCGGGAGAGGGGACGGCGCCGATGACCATGGCCCCGGTCAACGGCGCCCCGAACAGGGCCAGCCCGGCGCAACGCACCGGGCTGCCCTGGTACTCGGCTGGCTTGTCCTCGATGAGGGCGAGCAGTATCGAGTGCAATTCGGCGTCGATCGCATGGCTGAGGTAGGCTTTGTGCACCTCCACGCGCAAGGCCGCCTGTTCGGTCGCGCGCAGCGCTGGTGCCGCGGAGTTCAACACGTCGCCGATCAGCGTCTGGTACTGGCCGCCGATGTCCAGCTCACGGCTCAGGGCCGCGAACTCGTGGGGAACAATGGAGAGTTGCTTTCCGTCCGGCGTAAGGAACGTAAACGTGTTGCTGTCGACAACGGCTGCGCTGAGCCATTGTCCATCTAACCCATTGGGCTCGGCTTCGGCCTCCTCGAAATTCTGCAGCGCACAGTGCAGCAGCGATTGCGTGGCCAGTTTCAACGCACGCTGCCCATTGACGACGGGGTCGCCTTCCAGCTGCAGTTTGTAGGCTTCTGCCTTGCTGGCATTGATCAGGTAGTGGGTGGATACGTCGAGGGACAACGCGAACCGCTTTTCTATCGCCTGGCGCAAGTGCTGGGTGGCGAACGCTGTCAGCGTCGGGAGCGCACCCAGTTGCGCATTGAGCTCGGTGCTGTGGGCCTGGTAGTCGGTATAGGCCTGGGCGAGGTCGCGGGTAGTCGCGTTGGCCTGCGCGAACCAGGTCGGCGGGGTTTTGAGGGTTTCGCGCATGATGGTGTGCGCAGGGGCAGGGGTCGTGTGCATCCACGGCGGCATCTTGTGTTCGATCAAGGCGTGGGGAGCGAGGGGGGCTGACGGCTTCATGGCGGTGTCTCGTGGGGAAATCGCCGATGCTAGTGAGCCGCGCAGGCCAGGCTGACATAACAGTTTATAGAGGCCGTGGGGCAATGATCTGGCAGGCCCATCACACGGGTACATGCTCAAAGCGCAATTCAGGTTTATGATGGCCCTCGGCCGAACAATCCTCACACGGAGTGCGCAATGCAGACCCTCTACCCGCAGATCAAACCCTACGCCCGGCACGATCTGGCCGTGGAAGCGCCGCACGTGTTGTATGTCGATGAAAGTGGTTCGCCTGAAGGTTTGCCGGTGGTGTTCATCCACGGAGGTCCGGGCTCGGGCTGCGACGCCCAGAGTCGTTGCTACTTCGACCCCAACCTCTACCGCATCATCACCTTCGACCAGCGCGGCTGTGGGCGCTCCACGCCACACGCGAGCCTGGAGAACAACACCACCTGGCACCTGATCGAAGACCTGGAGCGCATCCGCGAGCACCTGGGCATCGACAAATGGGTACTGTTCGGTGGCTCCTGGGGCTCGACGCTGGCGCTGGCCTACGCCCAGACCCACCCCGAGCGCGTGCATGGCCTGATCCTGCGTGGGATCTTCCTGTGCCGTCCCCAGGAAATAGAATGGTTCTATCAG
The DNA here is from genome assembly GCF_034961125.1 of Pseudomonas machongensis. Taxonomy (NCBI): domain Bacteria; kingdom Pseudomonadati; phylum Pseudomonadota; class Gammaproteobacteria; order Pseudomonadales; family Pseudomonadaceae; genus Pseudomonas; species Pseudomonas machongensis. The sequence goes on from NZ_JAYFUI010000170.1 coordinate 43,181, forward strand.
GCGGGCGCCAGCCGTCTGTTCCCCGACTACTGGCAGGACTACATCGCGCCGATCCCGGCCGATGAGCGCGGCGACCTGGTCAAGGCTTTCCACAAGCGCCTGACCGGCCACGACCAGATCGCCCAGATGCAAGCCGCCAAGGCCTGGTCGACCTGGGAAGGCCGTACTGCCACGCTGCGTCCCAACCCGCTGGTGGTCGATCGCTTCTCCGAGCCTCAGCGTGCGCTGTCGATTGCCCGTATCGAATGCCACTACTTCATGAACAATGCCTTCCTCGAGCCGGACCAGCTGATCCGCGACCTGCCGAAGATCGCCCATCTGCCGGCGGTGATCGTGCATGGACGCTATGACGTGATCTGCCCGCTGGACAACGCCTGGGAGCTACACCAGGCCTGGCCGAACAGCGAACTCAAGGTGATCCGCGATGCTGGCCACGCCGCGTCCGAGCCCGGCATCACCGATGCCCTGGTACGCGCCGCAGACCAGATGGCGCGTCGCCTGCTCGACCTGCCCCTGGAAGAAGCATGAAGGGCCTGTTGCAGCGTGTACGCGCAGCACGGGTCGAAGTCGAGGGTGAGATCGTCGGCGCCGTAGACCAGGGTTTGCTGGTGCTGGTGGCGGTCGAGCCTGAAGATACCCGCGAACATGCCGATAAGCTTTTGCACAAGCTGCTGAACTACCGGGTGTTCAGTGACCCGCAGGGCAAGATGAACCTGTCGCTCAAGGATATCGGCGGCGGGCTACTGCTGGTGTCACAGTTCACTCTGGCCGCCGACACCCGTAGCGGCATGCGGCCAGGTTTTTCGACGGCGGCGCCGCCTGCACTGGGGGCCGAGCTTTACGACTATCTTTTGCAGCAGGCTAAGCTTCAGCACTCGAACGTCGAGAGTGGCCGTTTTGGTGCAGATATGCAGGTTCACCTGGTCAATGATGGCCCCGTAACATTTATGTTACAAATATGAGCCGCAAAAACCCCTTGTTTGTAGGAAAACAAGGGGTTTTGTACGATAAATAGTTTGTCCAGCCTGATGCGTTGTAACGCAGCCTGCTGGATAATCGCGCGCTGCGTGAGCCTGCGTTCGCAGGTTCGTTTCACTCTGACTCGAGCATTGTCTGGATCCGTTTGGGGAATCATTGCGCCCTTGCGGGGTCCGAACAGTGCTCGCCAACCCGGCATTGGTCGCTGGCCGTTGGTTTCATGATCTGTTTACGGCGAGGGTTGCTCGTGATTGTAAGTCCCTGTAATGCACCAAGAATCCCCGGCAATCGGCTGCGCACGGCCTTGTTGGCAGGCGCAGCGCTGGTTGGCCTGATGAGCGCTGGCCAGCTGTGGGCATTCAATCTTGACGATGTTGCAGCCAAGGCAAAGGATCTGGCCGGCCAGAAGTACGAAGCACCGAAGAGCAACCTGCCTCCGGTGTTCCGCGACATGAAGTACGCGGACTATCAGAAAATCCGCTTCATCCAGGAAAAGGCCGAATGGGCGAATGACAAGACCCCGTTCAAGCTCTCCTTCTATCATCAGGGCATGCACTTCGACACGCCGGTGACCATCAACGAGATCACCGCCAAGAAGGTCGAAGAGATCAAGTACGACCCGAGCCGCTTCGAGTTCGGCGACGTACCGCATGACGCCGATGCCACCAAGAACCTCGGCTACGCCGGTTTCCGCGTGCTCTACCCGATCAACAAGCCTGACAAGCAGGATGAGATCATGACCCTGCTGGGCGCCAGCTACTTCCGCGTGGTCGGCAAGGGGCACGCCTATGGCCTGTCTGCCCGTGGCCTGGCCATCGACACCGCGCTGCCGTCCGGCGAAGAGTTCCCGCGTTTTCGCGAGTTCTGGATCGAGAAGCCCAAGCCCGCCGACAAGCACCTGGTGATCTACGCGCTGCTCGATTCGCCACGTTCCACCGGCGCCTACAAGCTGACCGTGCGTCCAGGCGACGACACCATCGTCGACGTCAAGTCCAAGGTGTTCCTGCGCGATCACGTCAGCCGCCTGGGCATCGCCCCGCTGACCAGCATGTTCCTGTTCGGCCCGAACCAGCCGTCGAAGGTACAGAACTACCGTCCGGCGCTGCATGACTCCGAAGGCCTGTCGATCCACGCCGGCAACGGCGAATGGCTGTGGCGTCCGCTGAACAATCCGAAACACCTGGCAGTCAGCAACTTCAGCGTCGAGAACCCGCGTGGTTTCGGCCTGATGCAGCGCCAGCGCGCCTTCAGCGACTTCGAAGACCTCGACGACAACTACCAGAAGCGTCCAAGCACCTGGATCGAGCCCAAGGGCGACTGGGGCAAGGGCACCGTCGACCTGGTCGAGATTCCGACTGCCGACGAGACCAACGACAACATCGTTGCTTTCTGGAGCCCGGAAACCTTGCCTGAGCCAGGCAAGCCCTTCGAGTACAACTACCGCCTGCACTGGACCATCAGCGAGCCCAAGTTCCAGGCCCAGGACCTTGGCTGGGTCAAGCAGACCCTGCGTTCCACCGGTGACGTCAAGCAAGCCAACCTGATCCGTCAGGCCGATGGCAGCGTGGCCTTCCTGGTCGACTTCAACGGCCCGGTGCTGGCGGCATTGCCGGAAGACACCGCGGTGCGCAGCCAGGTCAGCGTGGGCGACAATGCCGAGCTGGTCGAGAACAATCTACGCTACAACCCTGAGATCAAGGGCTGGCGTCTGACCCTGCGGTTGAAGGTCAAGGATCCGAAGAAGTCCACCGAGATGCGTGCCGCGCTGGTACGCGATGTTCCGGTCGAGGCGCCGAAGGAAACCAAACCTGCCGAAACCAAGCAGGACAAGGCGGCCGCCAAGCATGCCAAGGCTCAGCATGCCAAGGCCGAGAAGGCCGAGACGCCTGCCGAGCAACCAGCCGCCGACGCGGCGTCCACCAACGGGGCCCCGGCCACCACCGAGAAGGTGCTGACCGAAACCTGGAGCTATCAGTTGCCTGCCGATGAGTAACTCAAGCGCAAGGCCGGAATCGCTTGGCGAGTACCTGGCCCACCTCCCTCTGAGCGATGAGCAGCGAGCGGAACTCGCCAGCTGCTCTTCCTTCAGCGAGCTGCACCAACGCCTGGCGGCCGATCCGGCCGCCAGCGCCACCGACGCCGTCCAGGCCTCGGTGGGTTCCCGTCTGACGGTTGGCAGTGCCGCCGAGCTCGAAGAGGCCGAGATGCTCGGCGTCGACGGCGGTGGCCGCCTGTGCCTGAAGATCGCCCCGCCGATCAAGCGTACCAAGGTCCTGCCCGAGCCCTGGCGCACCAATATTCTGGTGCGCATGTGGCGGCGCATGACTGGCCGCACCAACGCTCCGCAACCGCCCAAGCGCGAGTTGCCGCCGGCACGCTGGCGCCGGGTCGGTTCGTTGCGCCGCTACATCCTGCTGGCGCTGATGATCGGTCAGACCATCGTCGCCGGCTGGTACATGAAGGGCATCCTGCCGTACCAGGGCTGGTCGTTCGTCGACCTGGACGAAGTGGTCAACCAGCCGATCTGGGACACCGTCGTGCAGGTCTGGCCCTATGCCTTGCAGACTTCCATCCTGATTCTCTTCGGCATCCTGTTCTGCTGGGTGTCGGCGGGCTTCTGGACCGCGCTGATGGGCTTCCTCGAGCTGCTCACCGGCCGCGACAAGTACAAGATTTCCGGCAGCAGTGCCGGCAACGAGCCGATCCCGGCCGATGCCCGCACCGCGATCGTCATGCCGATCTGCAACGAAGATGTGCCACGGGTCTTCGCTGGCCTGCGCGCGACCTTCGAGTCGGTGGCCGCCACCGGCAACCTGGACCGCTTCGACTTCTTCGTGCTCAGCGACACCAACGACACCGACATCGCCGTTGCCGAGCAACAGGCGTGGCTCGAGGTGTGCCGTGAGGCGAAAGGCTTCGGTCGTATCTTCTATCGCCGCCGCCGCCGCCGCGTGAAACGCAAGAGCGGCAACCTCGACGACTTCTGCCGTCGCTGGGGGGGCGAATACAAGTACATGGTCGTGCTCGACGCCGACAGCGTGATGAGCGGTGAGTGCTTGAGCAGCCTGGTGCGCTTGATGGAGGCCAACCCGGACGCCGGTATCATCCAGACCGGGCCGAAGGCTTCGGGCATGGACACGCTCTATGCGCGCATGCAGCAGTTCGCCACCCGTGTGTACGGCCCGCTGTTCACCGCCGGCCTGCACTTCTGGCAGCTGGGCGAATCGCATTACTGGGGGCACAACGCGATCATCCGCATGAAGCCCTTCATCGAGCACTGCGCCTTGGCGCCATTGCCGGGCAAGGGCGCCTTCGCCGGCGCGATCCTGTCCCACGACTTCGTCGAAGCCGCGCTGATGCGCCGTGCCGGCTGGGGCGTGTGGATCGCCTACGACCTGCCGGGCAGCTATGAAGAGCTGCCCCCGAACCTGCTCGATGAGCTCAAGCGCGACCGGCGCTGGTGCCACGGCAACCTGATGAACTTCCGCCTGTTCCTGGTCAAGGGCATGCACCCGGTGCACCGCGCGGTGTTCCTCACCGGGGTGATGTCGTACCTGTCGGCGCCGCTGTGGTTCCTGTTCCTGGTGCTGTCGACCGCGTTGCTGGCAACCAACACGCTGATGGAGCCGCAGTACTTCATCGAGCCGTTCCAGCTGTATCCGCTGTGGCCGCAGTGGCACCCGGAAAAAGCCATCGCGCTGTTCTCCACCACCATCGTGCTGCTGTTCCTGCCCAAGCTGCTCAGCATCATCCTGATCTGGGCCAAGGGCGCGACCGAGTTCGGCGGGCGGATCAAGGTGACCCTGTCGATGCTGATGGAGATGCTGTTCTCCATGTTGCTGGCGCCGGTGCGGATGATCTTCCACACCCGCTTCGTGTTGGCCGCGTTCCTCGGCTGGGCAGCGACCTGGAATTCGCCGCAGCGTGACGACGATTCCACCCCGTGGAGCGAAGCGGTGCGGCGTCATGGCCCGCAGACCTTGCTGGGTATCGCCTGGGCTGCGCTGGTGGCTTGGCTGAATCCAAGCTTCCTGTGGTGGCTGGCGCCGATCGTCGGCTCGCTGGTGCTGTCGATCCCGGTTTCGGTGATCTCCAGCCGTGTGCGCCTGGGCCTGGCGGCCAAGGACGAGCGCTTGTTCCTGATTCCCGAGGAATACGCCACGCCGCACGAGCTGCTGGCAACCGACCAGTACACCCACGAGAACCGCTGGCACGCCCTGAACGATGGCTTCGTTCGCGCCGTGGTCGATCCGCGTCAGAACGCCCTGGCCTGCGCCATGGGTACAGCCCGTCATCGTCAGTCCGATGCGATCGAGACGCTGCGCGCCGAGCGTATCGCCAAGGCGCTGGAAGCGGGCCCCAAGGGGATCGACGGCAATACTCGCCTGGCCCTGCTGAGCGACCCGGTGGCGCTGTCGCGCCTGCACGAGCGGGTGTGGGCCGAGCAGAACGAGGCGTGGATCAAGGTGTGGCGCAACTCCATCGCCAACGATCCGCACTCGCCGCTGCTGCCGCTGCATCCCGAGGGTGAGGGCCAGCCGGCACTTGTCGGCGCCTGATCCATCGCATTCGCGGGCAAGCCCGCTCCTACAAAGCCTGTAGGAGCGGGCTTGCCCGCGAAGCTTTTTCTGCTGCCATGATTTTTGGCCAACAAAGTCCCCACCGGCTCTAGGTCCCAGGGCCTGCATGCGTTAGCATCCGTCCCGACACAACGCACCGGTCGGAACGATCGTGCACACAATAAAATTCTGCGTACTTCTTGCTAGGGGACCTGGTGATGATGAAGAAATACCTGTCGCGCATGCTGCTCGGCGTCACCGCGCTGATCGCGGTCACAACCGCCCAGGCGGGCGCCATCGATGATGCGGTCAAGCGCGGCACCCTGCGCGTGGGTATGGACCCGACCTACATGCCGTTCCAGATGACCAACAAGCGCGGCGAGATCGTCGGCTTCGAGGTCGACATCCTCAAGGCGATGGCCAAGTCCATGGGCGTCAAGCTAGAAACCGTCTCCACCGCCTATGACGGCATCATCCCGGCCCTGCTGACCGACAAGTTCGACATGATCGGCAGCGGCATGACCCTGACCCAGGAACGCAACCTGCGCCTGAACTTCAGCGAACCCTTCATCGTCGTTGGCCAGACCCTGCTGATCCGCAAGGAGCTGGCAGGCGAGATCAAGTCGTACAAGGACCTGAACAACGAGAAGTACCGCCTGACCTCCAAACTCGGCACCACCGGCGAGATGGTCGCCAAGAAGCTGATCAGCAAGGCCAAGTACCACGGCTACGACAACGAGCAGGAAGCGGTGATGGACGTGGTCAACGGCAAGGCCGATGCCTTCGTCTACGACGCGCCGTACAACGTGGTCGCGGTGAACAAGGCAGGCGCCGGCAAGCTGGTCTACCTGGAAGAACCCTTCACCTACGAGCCGCTGGCATTCGGCCTGAAGAAGGGCGACTACGACAGCATCAACTTCATCAACAACTTCCTGCACCAGATCAAGCACGACGGGACCTACGATCGTATTCACGACAAGTGGTTCAAGAAGACCGACTGGCTGAAGGACATGGAATAAGAGCCCGGACCACAAGCCCTGGCGATGACCCTGACGCGCAGGCAACCCCTGCGCGTTCGCATTTACGGAAGCACCCACGTGATCAAACACAAGAAAGCCCAGTGGCCCTGGCACGCGCTTACCGCGCTGGTGCTGGTGGGCCTGGCGTTCAGTCTGTACATGGCCACCTCGATGATTTCCTACGAGTGGCGCTGGAACCGTGTGCCGCAGTACTTCGCCTTCCAGGCCGAAGACGTGCAGCGTGCGGCGGCCTACGGCACCGTCGAGGAGATCGTCGTGTCCGGTAACGACGCCCGCGTCACGCTCAAGAGCGAGGACGGCGAGGTGCAAGTGCTGGAGGTGGTCAAGGACAGTCTGCAACTGAGCCGTGGTGACGATGTCGCCGAGGGCGACCAGATCGGCGTCACCCGCCACTGGGCGGCCGGCCCGCTGGCCTGGGGCCTGTGGACCACCTTGTGGATCTCGGTGCTTTCCGGTGCGTTCGGTTTGGTGATCGGCCTGTTCGCCGGGTTGTGCCGGTTGTCGAGCAACCCGACCCTGCGCGACCTGTCCACGGTTTATGTCGAACTGGTGCGCGGTACGCCGCTGCTGGTGCAGATCTTCATCTTCTATTTCTTCATCGGCACCGTGCTCAACCTGTCCCGCGAGTTCGCCGGGGTGGCGGCGCTGGCGCTGTTCACCGGCGCCTATGTGGCCGAGATCGTCCGTGCCGGTGTGCAGTCGATCGCCAAGGGGCAGAACGAAGCGGCGCGCTCGCTGGGCCTGAATGCCAGCCAGTCGATGCGCCATGTGATCCTGCCCCAGGCGTTCAAGCGTGTGCTGCCGCCACTGGCGGGGCAGTTCATCAGTCTGGTCAAGGACACCTCGCTGGTGTCGGTGATCGCCATTACCGAGCTGACCAAGAGCGGTCGCGAGGCGATCACCACGTCGTTCTCGACCTTCGAGATCTGGTTCTGCGTGGCAGGCCTGTACCTGCTGATCAACCTGCCGCTGTCGCACATTGCCAGCCGGCTCGAGCGGAGGCTTGCGCAAAGTGATTGAAGTCCGTGACCTGTTGAAAGTCTTCGACACCCGTGGCCAGGTGGTGCGTGCGGTGGACAGCGTCTCCACCCAGGTTGCCAAGGGCGAGGTGGTGGTGGTGCTGGGCCCCTCGGGTTCCGGCAAGTCGACCTTCCTGCGTTGCCTGAACGGCCTGGAGCATTTCGACGATGGCCATGTGGCCATCGATGGGCTGCGCCTGGAAGACCCCAAGACCGATATCAACGCCTACCGCCGTGAAGTCGGCATGGTGTTCCAGCACTTCAACCTGTTCCCGCACATGACCGTGCTGGAGAACCTGTGCCTGGCGCAGAAGGTGGTGCGCAAACGTAGCAAGGCCGACCGCGAAGCCAAGGCCCGTGCACTGCTGGAGAAGGTCGGCATTGGCCAGAAGGTCAATGAATACCCCTCTCGCCTCTCGGGGGGGCAGCAGCAGCGGGTGGCCATTGCCCGCGCCCTGGCGATGGACCCGAAGGTGATGCTGTTCGACGAACCGACCTCGGCGCTCGACCCCGAGATGGTCGGCGAGGTGCTGGATGTCATGAAGACCCTGGCCCAGGAAGGCATGACCATGGTCTGCGTGACCCATGAGATGGGCTTTGCCCGTGAGGTGGCTGACCGGGTGCTGTTCTTCGACCATGGCAAGTTGCTGGAAGATTCGGCACCCGCTGCGTTCTTCGCGGCGCCGAGGGACCCGCGGGCCCAGGCGTTCTTGCGCCAGGTGCTTTGATCGGATCGCTCTTTGCGTGGGCAAGCCCGACCTCTTGTAGGCGCAAGCTTGCCCGCCAAGGCACACCACCGTTCCTACAGGCTGAATCGCCCCACCATCCCCCGCAACTGCTGCCCCAGCTGCTGTAGTTCACCACTGGAAGTGGCCGTCTGTTCGCTCGCCGAACTGGTGTGATCGGAAGCCTCGCGCACACTGATCACGCTGCGGTTGATCTGTTCGGCTACCACGCTCTGCTCTTCGCTGGCGGTGGCGATTTGCTGGTTCATCCCCTGGATGTTCGATACGGTCCGGGTGATCTGCCCCAATGCATCGCCCGCGCGGCGACTCAGCTCGACACTTTGCTCGGTCAGGGTCCTGCTGCTGTCGAGCAGTGACGTGACTTCATCGGTGCCCTGGTGCAGGCTTTCGATCAGGTGCTCGATCTCCTCGGTCGACTGTTGGGTGCGCTGGGCCAGGCCCCGTACTTCGTCGGCCACCACTGCGAACCCGCGCCCGGCTTCGCCGGCACGTGCCGCTTCGATGGCCGCATTGAGGGCCAGCAGGTTGGTCTGTTCTGACACCGACTTGATCACGTCGAGGATACTGCCGATCCGTTGGCTCTCCCCCGCCAGGTGTTGCATCGAGGTGAGGCAGCGGTCCATCTGCGTTGCCAGCTGTTCGATACGCGCGATGGCTTCGGCCACCACCTGATCGCCCATTTGTGCCTGCTGGTCAGCGTCGGTTGCGGCCAACGAGGCATGTTCGGCGTTCTGCGCCACTTCCTGCACGGTCGCGCTCATCTGGTTCATCGCCGTGGCCACCTGGTCGGTTTCCTCGCGCTGCTGAGTGATGCGCTCGAGCGTGTCTGCGCTGGCCCCGGCCAGTTGCGAGGCCGCTTGTGACAAGTGCTCGACGCTCTGGTCGATGCCGCCGATCAGCTGGCGCAGGCTCAGCGTCATCTCGCACATGCTGCGCTGCAACTGGCCCATTTCGTCGCGACGCGCCACCGTTTCCACTTGGCTGAGGTCGCCGCGAGCGATGCGGGCGGCCTGGGCCAGTGTCTGGCGCAGTGGCTCGGTGATCTGCCGGGTGATCAGCCAGCCGGCCAGCACGCCGACAGCCAAGGCCAGCAGTGCCACGCTGGTCAGCAGTGAGCGAGCGGCTACGGCTTCATGGTCGCGTTGTGCAACTTTCTGCTCGGCCAGCGTCACGCTGGCGTCACTCAGGTCGTTACCGATGACTTCCATGTCGCTCTGCAGTTGTTCGACGCGGATCGCTGCGCGACGGTATTGCTCCAGGCTGGCCCGGTACTCGGCCAGGGCGGGCTTGGGGCGCGCCATGAGCTCGCTCGGCAATGCGAGCGGTGCAAGTGCCGTCAGCATTTGCTCCAGGCTGGCTTGCGCAGCATCGAGCGCCGCATTGCCGACCTGTGCGAAGTCCTCGACGGGCGAGAACGTGTAGGCGGGTACCAGGCTTTGCTGGTTGGCGCTGTCGACCTGGCGCGTGAGCGTGTCCATCAGTCCGAGCAGGTTGCCCTGCGGCTGGTCGGCGGGAAGCTTGAGCAGCGCTTGGGTCTGCAGGTCGTCGATGACTTCATCCAGTATCCGGTCCTTGTCGCGCATGATCTTGCGCAGCTCGGCACGGCTATCGACTGCGCGCAGCAGCTCGGCGTAGTTCTCGCGCAGGCGCTGCAACTGACGCAGCTTCTCGCTGAGCAGCTCGCGCGACTGGTCGACGCTGCTGCGTTGCTGGAGCACGGTGAGCCGGCGTTCGAGCTGGTCGAGGATGGCGTCGATGCGTGTCTTGCTGGTGTCGTCGGCCAGCACGCGGTAGGTGATGCGTTCGGCGCGCAGGTCTTTGCTCAGGTCACTGATCTGCACGATCTCGCTGAGCTGTTGCGAGCGGATGATGGCGCCGTCCAGGGCGCGCCAGCCGCTGACGGTGGTTGCGAGTGTGAGCAACAGGACCACGGCGAAGCCGAGGGTGAGTTTGAGTCGCACGCTGAGGTTGGCGAGGCGGCGATTGAGATATCCGAACATGGCGAGTCTCCATCCATATGAGAGAAGGACCATGCTGGTAGGTTGCCAGCATGGTCCTTCTGCTCATCGGCAGAGCGCGCGTGGGACTCGACCTGTAAATCCTGTGGGAAAGTTCCACTGACAGGTAGTGATTATTCCTTGTCTGGCGGCGCTCAGAGACGGAAGCGGGCGACCAGGCCCTGCAGGTGGGTGCCGAGCCGCGCCAGCTCGACGCTGGAGCTGGCAGTCTCTTCACTGGCCGCCGAGGTCTGGTCGGAAATATCCCGTACATTCATCACGCTGCGGTTGATCTCCTCGGCCACTGCACTCTGCTGCTCTGCCGCCGTAGCGATCTGCTGGTTCATCGATTGGATCGACGACACGGTGCGGGTAATGGTATCCAGCGAGCTGCCGGCGCGACGGGTCAGTTCGACGCTGCTGTCGGTGAGTTCGCGGCTGCTGTCCATCACACTGGATACCCGCTGGGTGCCGCTCTGCAGGTTGGCGATCAGCTCCTCGATCTCCTCGGTCGACTGCTGGGTGCGCTGCGCCAGGCTGCGTACTTCATCGGCGACCACGGCGAATCCGCGACCAGCCTCGCCTGCGCGTGCAGCTTCGATGGCGGCGTTGAGGGCCAGCAGATTGGTCTGCTGGGCGACCGACTTGATCACGTCGAGCACGCTGCCGATCTTGTCGCTCTCGGTCTTGAGCTGGTTCATCGCTTCGCTGGAGTTACCCACTTCGTTGGCCAGGCGCTCGATCTGGGCGATGGCCTCGCCGACCACCCGATCACCCTCGCGAGCCTGCTGATCGGCCATCAGTGCGGCTTCCGACGCCTGCTCGGCGTTGCGCGCTACTTCCTGCACGGTGGCTGCCATTTCGTTCATGGCGGTCGCGACCTGATCGGTCTCGACTTTCTGGTTGTTGACCCCGGCGCTGGTCTGCTCGGTGACGGCCGACAGCTCTTCGGCAGCGCTGGCGATCTGGGTGACGCCGTCACCGATACCGCTGATCAGTTCGCGCAGGCCCTGGGTCATGCGTTGCATGCTGGCTTGCAGTTGGCCGAGTTCGTCGCGACGTTGCACCAGCAGGTCCTGGCTCAAGTCGCCGCTGGCCACGCGTTCGGCGGCGCTGAGGGTCTGGCGCAGGGGCACGACGATCTGCCGGGTGATGGCCCAGGCGGCAATGATGCCTAGCAGCAGGGCCAGGGCACTGGCTCCGCCCAGTAGGGTCTTGGCCTGCAGGGCACCACTGTTGCGCACGGCGGTCTGCGATGCGGTCATCTGCGTACCGGCATCCATCAACACCTGGCCCTGTACAACCATGCGTTGCAAGGTCTGCTCCGCGCTGGTCTGCGCTGCGCCGAACTGGTTCACCGCATCGCGATAGGCGCCCATGGCATTGGCGGCATCATCGAGACTGGCGGCGTATTCGGCGGGCACCCTGGCCGGCAGGGCCTTGAGCACAGCGAGCGCCTGGTCGATGGCATCCAGCGCGGTCTGCTGGAATTCGGCCTTGCCGCTATAGGTGTAGCCGCGCACCTGGAAGCGCGCCTGCTGGAGCAAGGCGCTGGCCTGCACGATCTGTTGATAGAGGCTGATGTCGCCACCTTGCGCAAGGCGTTGCTGCACCTGACCGATCAGCGCAGCGGCCTTGTCCGCGCTGTCACCCAGCACACTGCGTGCGGCTTCACGGCGCTGGCCGGCCTGCTTGAGCTCGACGAAGGCCTGGCGGTATTGGCGCACGGCTTGACGCTGCTGCTCCAGGCGCTGGCGATCCTGCGGATGCTCGATCTGCCCGAGCATCATCTCGACCTGCTGCTCGAGCTTGCCGAGCGCTTTTTCCAGCTCGCCCGCCGATGCGTCGTCGCGATTGCGTTCGTACTGCTGGCGGGCGATGCGCAGGTCCTGGCTGTAGCCGAGGATCAAGGAGATGTTGCCCAGCTTGTCACCGCGGTCGATGATCGAGTCCATGCCGCGCCAGCCTGTGGCGGTGATGGCCATGGTCAACAACAGTACCAGGCCGAAGCCGGCCCCCAGTTTGCGACTGACGCTCACGTTTCCCAGCGACTGGACAACCTTTCCGTACATGACGATCTCCCCGGCGACTTGAAAAGCCAGAATTTTCTTGTGTTGCAAGGCCATCGGCCTGTTGGGGAGAAACTTGATGCCAGGATGCTGACCGAATGGTCAGAATATTCGGGAAAGCAGAGCCGTGACCGCCGTTTCCACGCGCAGGATGCGTTCGCCCAGTTGTACGGGGGCCAGGCCGGCCTTGCCCAGCAGTTCCACTTCGTAGGGAATCCAACCGCCTTCCGGACCAATCGCCAGGGTCACGGGCCCTTGCACCGCGCGTGGGCAGGCCGGGTAGGGGCCGGGATGGCCAACCAGGCCGAGCGTGCCGTCGGCGATGGCGGGCAGCCGGTCTTCGACGAAGGGTTTGAAGCGTTTTTCGATGATGACTTCCGGCAGCACGGTATCGCGTGCCTGCTCAAGGCCCAGGATCAGGTTCTCGCGGATGCTGTCCGGCTGCAGGAGCGGCGTCTGCCAGAAGCTTTTCTCGACCTTGTAGCTGTTGACCAGGATCAGCCGCGGCACGCCGAGGGTAGCGATGGTCTGGAACAGACGGCGCAGCATCTTGGGGCGGGGGACGGCCAGCACCAGGGTGAGCGGCAGCTTCGCTGGTGGCTCCTGATCGAAGCTGACCCGCAGCTCGGCTTCGTGGCCCTCCAGGCGGATCACCTCGGCCTGGCCCATCAGGCCGCCGATGCGGCCTACGCGCAGGGTGTCGCCCACCGCCACGCGGTGGATGTCCTGCATGTGCGTGAAGCGGCGGTCGGCCAGTACGACACGGTCGGTCGCGACGAAGTCGGCCTCCTCGAGCAGCAGCAGGTTCACGCCTGGGTCGCTGGTGGCTGGTCGTTGTGGTCGTCCGCGGCTTCATCCTGCGGATGGCTGCGCTTGCGGATCAGGCCGCCGAACAACACGCCGATCTCGAACAGCAGCCACATGGGCACGGCCAGCAGCGTTTGCGAGAAGATGTCCGGCGGGGTGAGGATCATGCCGACCACGAAGCAGCCGATGATCACGTAGGGACGGATCTTCTTCAGGTACTTCACATCGACAACGCCGATCCACACCAGCAGCACCACCGCCACCGGAATCTCGAAGGCGACGCCGAAGGCGAAGAACAGGGTCATGACGAAGTCGAGGTAGCTGGCGATGTCGGTCATCATCGACACGCCTTCAGGGGTGGCGCTGGCGAAGAAGCCGAAGATCAGCGGGAACACCAGGAAGTAGGCGAAGGCCATGCCGGCGTAGAACAGAATGATGCTGGAGATCAGCAGCGGGATGGCGATGCGCTTTTCATGGCGATACAGCCCCGGTGCGATGAAGCCCCAGATCTGCTGGAGGATGAACGGGATGGCCAGGAACAGCGAGACGATCATGGTCAGCTTGAACGGCGTGAGGAACGGGGATGCCACGTCGGTGGCGATCATCGTCGCGTTGGCCGGCAGGTGCGCACGCAAGGGTGCAGAGACCAGGGTGTAGATCTGCTGGGCGAAGGAGAACAGCCCGGCGAAGATCAGGAAGATAACGGCTACGCAACGCAGCAGGCGGGTGCGCAGTTCGGTCAGGTGCGAGACCAGCGGCATGGGCTGGTCGTGTTCCGGAGTTTCGCTCATGGGGCTCGGGGCGGCTGGTGCGGCTCAGGGGTGGTCGTGGGCGCCGCTGGGGCGGCATTGGCGTCGGCGACAGGTGCGGGAGTCTCGCTCGCGGCTGGCGTGTTCACGGGCTGCGCGGGCGGTGTCTGCGGGTTGAGGATGCGCTTGGCTTCCTGTTCCATCTGCAGGATGTGCTCGTTGTGCAACTGGCGGCGGATGTCATCGGCACCGATCTCGCGCTCGACTTCCATCTTGATGCTGTTGAAGCTGCGCTTGAGCCGGCCGATCCACAACCCCGCAGTACGCGCGGCGCCAGGCAGGCGCTCGGGGCCGAGCACCAGCAGGGCAACCAGGCCGACGAGCAACAGCTCGCTGAAGCTGATGCCGAACATGGGTCAGTCTTTCCGTTGTGGCTCTTGGACCGGCTGAGCCTGGCCCTCGATGGTGTGCGGCTGGCTCAGCGGTGCGGTGTTGTGCGGCTGCTGGGTGGGTTGCACGGACGGCTGTACAGGCGGCGGAGTCTGCTCGGCAGGCTTGCTTTCTTCCTCGTTCATGGCCTTGCGAAAGCCCTTGATCGATTCGCCCAGGTCGCTGCCGAAGTTCTTCAGCTTTTTGGTGCCGAACACCAGCACTACGACGACCAGCAGGACGATCCAGTGTTTCCAGTCAAAGATACCCATGGTGTACTCCCTTGAATGATGTGTAGCCTGAGCGGGCGTTATCGCCGGGCGAGCCCGCTCCTGCAGGGGCATGGCGATCAGGTCGGTTGGCGCGCGGCCTTCTCGTCATGGCCGGAAAGCCCGAAGCGGCGGTCGAGTTCGTCCAGTACCGCCTGTGGATGCTGCCCCAGTGCGCTGAGCATCACCAGGCTATGAAACCACAGGTCGGCGGTTTCATAGATGACATCACTGTAATCCTTGCTCACGGCGGCGTCCTTGGCGGCGATGATCGTCTCGATCGACTCTTCGCCAAGCTTCTCCAGAATCTTGTTCAGGCCCTTGTGGTAGAGGCTCGCCACGTAGGAGCTGTCGGGGGCCGCCTGCTTGCGTTGTTCGAGCACTTCGGCCAGGCGATCGAGTGTGTCGCTCATGTTCAGTGCCCCGCGTGGTAGATAGTGTCAGGATCTTTCAGGACCGGGTCGACGATCTTCCATTCACCGTTTTCGAACACACGATAGAAGCAGCTTTCACGGCCGGTATGGCAGGCGATATGACCCAGTTGCTCGACCATCAGGATGACCACGTCGGCGTCACAATCCAGGCGCAGCTCATGCAGTTTCTGCACATGGCCGGACTCTTCGCCCTTGCGCCACAGCTTGCCCCTCGAGCGCGACCAATAGATGGCGCGGTTCTCGGCGGCAGTCAGGGCGAGCGATTCACGGTTCATCCAGGCCATCATCAGCACACGCCCGGTCTTGTGGTCCTGGGCGATCGCCGGTACCAGGCCATCGCTGTTCCACTTGATCTCGTCCAGCCAGTCTTTCATCGTCGACTCCAAAACAGGCCCGCTCCCGTACCGGGCCCTTTGCGCCTAGTGTGCCAGCCAGCAGCGCGGCTGGCTATCGGCGCACGATCAGGTAGAGCCCGGCAGCCAGCATCAGCCACGCCGGCCAGGCGGCCGGGGCGCTGAGGCTCGCGGCACCGGCGGCCAGGGTCGCGCCGCCACCGAGCAGGCCGGCACCGAGCAGGCGCAGCGCCCAGTTGTCGCCCGCCCGGCGGCGCTCTGGCAGTTGGGGGTCGTGCAGGTGCGGTTGCGACAGGCGCTCGAGCAGGTCGCGGGTCATGTCGGCCAGGTGCGGCAACTGCTCGGCTTGGCTATAGAGGTTGCCGAACACCGCCTTGGGGCTCATGCGTTCGCGCATCCAGCGTTCCAGATAGGGCTTGGCGGTGCTCCACAGGTCCAGGTCAGGGTACAGCTGGCGCCCCAGGCCTTCGATGTTGAGCAGGGTTTTCTGCAGCAGCACCAACTGCGGCTGAACTTCCATATTGAAACGACGGGCCGTCTGGAACAGGCGCATCAGCACCTGGCCGAAGGAAATATCCTTTAACGGTTTTTCGAAGATCGGCTCGCATACGGTGCGGATCGCCGCTTCGAATTCGTTGACCTTGGTGTGTGCCGGCACCCAGCCCGAATCGATGTGCAACTGCGCCACGCGACGGTAGTCGCGCTTGAAGAAGGCGATCAGGTTGCGTGCCAGGTAGTCCTGGTCTTCGGCGGTCAGGCTGCCGACGATGCCGCAGTCGATGGCGATGTACTGCGGGCTCCACGGCTTGACCGTGCTGACGAAGATGTTGCCCGGGTGCATGTCGGCGTGGAAGAAGCTGTCACGGAACACTTGGGTGAAGAACACCTCGACACCGCGTTCGGCCAGAAGCTTCATGTCGGTGCGCTGGTCGGCCAAGGTGGCCATGTCGGTGACCGGCACGCCGTAGATGCGCTCCATCACCAGCACTTTCGGGCGGCACAGGTCCCAGTACACCTGCGGCACGTACATCAGATCCGAGCCTTCGAAGTTGCGCCGCAGCTGGCTGGCGTTGGCCGCTTCGCGCAGCAGGTCGAGCTCGTCGTAGATGGTCTTTTCGTAGTCGCTGACCACTTCCACCGGGTGCAGGCGGCGCGCATCGGCGGAGGCCCGTTCGGCCACCTTGGCGATCAGGAACAACCACGCCAGGTCCTGGGCGATCACGGGCTTGAGCCCCGGGCGAACCACCTTGACGACCACCTCTTCGCCGCTCTTGAGACGTGCCGCATGTACCTGGGCGACCGAGGCCGAGGCCAGCGGCTCGACGTCGAAGCGGCTGAACACCTCGCCGACTTTCGCACCGAGCTGCGCTTCGATCAGCGCCACGGCTTTCTGTGGGTCGAATGGCGGCACGCGGTCCTGCAGCAGCATCAGCTCGTCGGCGACGTCCGTTGGCAGCAGGTCGCGGCGGGTGGAGAGCAGTTGGCCGAACTTGATGAAGATCGGCCCCAGGTCCTGCAGGGCCAGGCGCAGGCGTGCGCCGCGGCTGAGCTCGCTGGGCTTGCGCGGTAGCCAGCGCCAGGGCAGCAGCAGGCGGATGCTCAGCAGCCACCAGGGCAGGGGGAGGTCGAACAGCAGGTCATCGAGGCGGTAGCGGATCACGACGCGCTGGATGCGCAACAGACGGCGGACGGCGAGCAGCTTCATGCGTTATCGCTGGAATCAAGAGTGTGGGAAAGGCGACGGATGCGCGCCTCGAGACGTTCGATATCGACCTTCAGCGCATCGAGCTCGCTGAATGCCGCTTCGGCTTCGCGCTGCCCGACCAGGGTACGCGATTCCTCGGCCAGGTACTCGGACAGATTCTGGCTGAACCGCGACAGGCCCTGCCGGGTCCAGCGTGCGCGCAGGCGCAAGTGGCCGGCGATCAGCGCGGTGGGGACCGGCCCCAGCCAGCGCGACAGCTCGTACTCCCAGTCGAGCTCCAGGTCCTGGAGCACGCCGACCAGGTCGAGCAGCACCGCGCTGTCGCCATGCAGCTCGACCTGCGGGCTGTGCAGCACGGCGTTCTTGTCTGTGGCGAAGGCCAGTTGGGCCAGGCTGCTGGCCGGCGCACGCAGGGTGCAATCGACCTCGCCCTCCCAATGTGCAGCGAGCATCAGGCCCTCTTCGTCGGGCAGGATGAACAACTGCAGGGCGGGCTGGCGGCAGTCGATGGCGATCACCTTGCCTTCCAGCGCGCCCAGGCGCGGCAGCGCGGTGCTGTCCATGCGCAGCACACGGTTGAGCCCGTGCTCGACGCTGGCGAGCAGCCCGGCCAGGAGCATCAGGGTTTGATTCCCCGGTGCACGGCGACGATGCCGCTGGTCATGTTGTGGTAGGTGACGCGGTCGAAACCGGCATCGACCATCATGCTTTTCAGCGTTTCCTGGTCAGGGTGCATGCGGATCGATTCGGCCAGGTAGCGATAGCTTTCCGAGTCGTTGGTGATCAGCTTGCCGGCCAGGGGCATGAAGGCGAAGGAGTAGGCGTCGTAGGCGCGCGACATCAGTTTGTTGGTGGGTTTGGAGAACTCCAGCACCAACAGGCGGCCGCCGGGCTTGAGCACACGCAGCATCGAGCGGATGGCTTCATCCTTGTGCGTCACGTTGCGCAGGCCGAAAGCGATGGTCACGCAGTCGAAGTGGTTGTCGGGGAAGGGCAGCTTTTCAGCATCGGCCTGGACGAACTCGATATTACCGGCCACGCCGCGGTCGAGCAGGCGATCGCGGCCGACCTTGAGCATCGATTCGTTGATGTCGGCCAGTACCACCTGGCCGGTCGGGCCGACCAATCGCGAGAACTTGGCAGCCAGGTCACCGGTGCCGCCGGCGATGTCGAGCACGCGGTTGCCGGGGCGCACACCGGACAGCTCGATGGTGAAGCGCTTCCACAGGCGGTGCATGCCGCCGGAGAGCACATCGTTCATCAGGTCGTACTTGGCGGCCACGGAGTGGAAGACCTCGGCGACCTTCTTCGCCTTCTGGCTCTCGGGAACGTCCTGGTAGCCAAAGTGGGTGGTGGGTTCGGCGTGGTCGCCTTTGCGCTGGTCGTTCATATCGCTTCACCGAAAAAAATTACCGCCATTCTAGGGCGAACGGGCGGATTTGTCTTGGCGGGGTGTGCCGTCTCGCGGGCGCGGGCATAATGCCGATTATGTCTTCATTGCCTGGATACCCCGCATGACTCAGATCAGCGTCGAACGCAAACATTCCCTCGGTCGCGAAGCTGCCCGGGCCAAGGCTGAAAGCCTGGTCGACAAGCTGTCGCGCGAGTACGACCTCAAGGCCACCTGGAACGGCGACCGCGTCGATGTCGCGCGCAGCGGCGCCAACGGCAGCGTGCACATCGGCGAGGACAGCATCCGTGTCGAGCTGAAGCTGGGCATGATGCTGTCGATGATGAGCGGGACCATCAAGGGCGAGATCGAGCGCGCGCTGGACAAGGCGCTGGTGTGATCTGACGAAGCCCTCGGGGGCTGTAGGGCGCTTCCCTTGCTGCGCCCGGCAGGCGCAGCAGGGAAGCATGCAACAGGTGCTCGTTGCTCAGGCTTGCTGGTCGTGATGATGACGGGCGCCGATGCCCAAGCCCAGCATCGCCTCCATGCCCATGGTCATGCCAACCAGTCGGAACGGGGCGGTGGAAGCCAGACGTGAGAGCAAGTTCAATGCCAGCGTGCTGCCAACGCTCTGCACCCCGCTGACCATGTCCGAGGCAGTGCTGAAAGCATATCTTGAGCCACCAATGAACTCGGCTTGCATTGCCCGCCCTCCAGCCCTCAGCGTCTCACCCAGCGGCTGTAGTTCGATAGCCAGCGTTCTTTCTTGAACGGCATATACGCTCATTCTCCCGACCCTGGGGGCCGTGCTGCGAACGCCACGCAAGGCTGTTTGTGCCGCTCCACGAGCGAAGCCCGCCCCCAGGGTGAGGACAGCGCCTGCCACGCCTAGGCCAAATGCCACCCAGTCGAGCGTACGGGCGGTGGCAGGGTCATGGTCGCGCACCACTTCGGCAGCTATGCCGACTACGCCGGCAGCGAGTATCAATGCGCCGCCTGCGACCATCATGCCTGCTGCCAACGTCATGCCCGTAGCCATGATCGCCGCCACGCCAGCCCCCATGGTCAGCACTCCCACGACGACGCCAAGTAGTACGGCCGCTGCGATGCCCACCCATCCCCAGAACGAAATATGTCCATTCGGATCAGGGCAATTGACCGGATCCAGATAGGCATAAATGTTGTACCCCCCGGCACCGAAAGGGCTCCAGCTGTCGGGCGTGGTGAAACGCATGAGCGAGGGGCTGTATTGGCGTTCACCCAAGTGATAGACGCCGATGACGTCGTCATACAGCCCGCCAGTCCAGGCCGCCGATAGAGGTGCATCGGTGATGCCGAAGGGGGAGCACTTGATCAGTTTCGGATCCAGAGTTCCGTCCAGGGTAATCAGCGGTGTACCCACACGGTCAGCGCAGATAAGCAGCGGTTTGTCGGTATCGGGGTGTGTAGTTGCGCAAACCTCCTCGGCAAGCCTGCACAGGCGCAGGGTTTTTTCGCCCCGGCGTTCGCTGACCAGCAGCGGCATGGTCATGCTCGGGTCATAGTGCCAATCGGTACGTTCGGTCAACTTGCTGCGCGAGCGCAACCGGCCTTGAGGATCGTAGTGATACAGATAGGTGTGCTCTGCGTCTTTCAGGCTGGCCAGCCGATTCAGGGCGTCGTAGCTCAGCGTCTGGCCTTTTTCATTTTTGGTCATGCAGCCATTGGCGTCGTATTTCAGCTCGATGACAGCGGGGTAATCGGCATGCGTGTGAGAGATTTTGCTCAGTTGGCAAGGCACCTGCGGATTATCGTAGTGGAAGGTTGCGGTATCCGAGCCACCGTCGAAGTGGCTGATGCAGGTGACGATGTTGCCCAGCGCGTCGTTGGTCAGTTCCAGTTTGGTGATGGCTTTACCGAAGGAATCCAGGTTCAGCTCGGAGCCTGAGCATTCGTAACCGCTAAGCATGTTGCGGTTGTCATAACTGAAGCTTTCCTTGCGTACGGTCTGCCCCTTGGCGATGACAGTGCGCGTGGCCAGTTGGTGGTTCTTGCGATAGGTGTGCTGGACCGTGACCGCCTTGCTTTTGTCGGCGGGTACGATGCGACGTTCGACTTCTTCTCCGAGCGTATTGTAGGAATATTCGATGGTCAGCTTTTCCGCGCTTTTCTTGCGCGTTATTACCTGCGACTTCATGCGGTTGAACGCACCGTATACGGCGGTGACCTTGATGTCCGGGTCATCGACTTCCACTACGTTGCCGCGGGCATCGTACCTGCGGGCTTGCGTGACTCCGGCAACATCTTTATAGCCGGTGCATCTGCCATTGGGGCTCCATGCCAATGATTGCGTAAGTGCTGGCTGATCCTTTGCCGGCACTATCGTTTCGTTGACGGGGCGACTGAGTGCACCGTAGCCAAGTGTGACGTCGAGGCCGCTCTGGTCCTTGTACTGGCTGAGCAGGCCGGTACCCTTGGCGTAGCTGAACTGATGATGAAGGTCTTTGCCTTTTATGGATTTCGCGGCGCTGCCCAGTTGGGGAATGCTTTCATAGGTCAAGGTTCCGCGCGGTGAAACTTCTTTGACGGGATCCAGGCTGTTATCGGTGTAGGTGAAGGTTCGTTGACCTGTACTGGTGCTGGAAACCAGACGCTCGAGGCCATCGAATACCTGTGTTCCAAGTGCGTGAACGGTTTCTCCTGCTGTCAGTGTGATGGACTCGATCAATTCCCGACTGGAATGCGTGGGGTAGGTCTTGTTCAGCACGCTGCCATCCGGGTAGGTGGTAGTGGTGACACGCCCGAACAGGTCGTAGGCGAAGCTTGTCAGCTGGCCCTGTTCGTCTGTCACCGAAGTGCGTTTACCGGCATTGTAGGTCTGGCTGGCAGTTGAGTGTGGCGTGACGGTAAGGGTGCGACTGTCCCTGGCGGCAACTGACAGAGCAAGGCGATGCACGTTGATGACATTGCCGTGCGTGTCCAGAAACTGCATTTCACATAAGCCGAACGGTTTGCTGTTCACGCAGTCGAACGGTACCTTTACCTTGTTGATCACGTTGTCGTCGTTGATCCAGAACCTTATGGAGCCGTTCATTGTGCCTGCACCTAGCTCTGCCTGAGCCGAACTTTTGATTGCAGTGTTGTCAAAGTATACTTTGACGATCGCTCGATATTCAGCCGTGTCCCACGCAACGGTATAAATATAGGCTGTGGTGCTCGCATCGCCTGATGAATCTTTTTCGATATCGAAACGGCTATTGGCACTGAGATACTGCGTGAGTGCAGTTCGGTGAACGGACGTTGGGCTGGAGTAGTCGTAGTCGATAACTTCACGAACCTTCCCGTCCAGGTAGCTTTTTTTCTGCAGGCAGTACCATTCGTTTTCAGGGTCCGAACTGCATTCCCAAACCTCGATTTCCTGGTTCCTGCTGTCGTAGATCGACAGTGTCTTGGCTCCGGTGGTGTCGGTGTGCAGGATGTAGCCACTCAGTGCTGAGCTGGGGTGTTTGTGATAATTGAATTTCAGCGTGTCTGGCAATGCCAGACCGTGCTCATAGGTTTCTGTCGTTTCGAACTCACTGCCCGAGTTATTGAGGATCTTGGTCAGGCGGCCTAAACCGTCCCATGTATAGCTGGAAATGTTTCCAGAAATATCCTGTTCTTTCAGGACCAAACCGGTGCGCGTCGACACGGTACTGCTTGTGGTACATGTCAAATCGTCACGCGTCGTCAGTGTTGCAATGCGCTCTGTCTGTCCGGATATTGAGTGGATGTAAGAAGTTTTGAGTTTTTCAGTCAAGTTAGTGCTGTCGCCATAGCCGTCGGCAGGCCATTCCGCGTTGTTCAAGCAGGTTTGGAGTGCCTGTCTTTCAATGATTTCAGAGTTACTTGCATATGAGCTCATTTCGTCGACTTGCAAGTATTCACTGTTGTTGGCGTCAGTGTGATAGCTCTCGATGTGGTCAATCGTTTGGTGTTTCAGTTTTTCAGATTGATAGCGATTTGTAATAAGCGCTTCAGGCAGGTAGGTGATTTGCCCTTTGAGCGAAGTGTTAGTTTGTGTATGTGCGGTGTAGAAGTAACAGCGCTCAAGGTAGGTGCTTTCGTCTTCCGTGTCAGGGATGGTTTTTTCGTAAGCGATCAGGTTGCTTTCAGCGTCGTCCAACAGGTAGCTTAATGTTTTTTTCTCCTGGTTTTCTATCGCCTCGATCAGACGTCCGTGACTGTCGTATTTCCAGGTTTTTGTCAGCTGGGTCGCATTATTAAACAGGGATGTTTCTTTTGTGATTGAGAAGAATTCGTTGTAAGTGTAGTTAACCGTTTTTGAACGTTCTTTCAGTTGCGACTGCTGGGTTTTGAAATTTTTTAGCTTGTTGCATTGGCGCGAATATGAACCCGATAAGTCATCAGTAACGCCGGGTCTCAAAGTGATTATTTTTTTTAAGATGGATAGCAGTTCACATTCGACATGTTCTAAAGAGTCCTCGGTGGAGTTATCTAAGATATCATTGAAGGTCTTTTCTGAAAGGATTAACTCACTCCTTGAGAGGAGTGCGCCTTTTGTGTCGTACTCAAAGCCGGTGCGTTCAATGAAATGCTGATCTGCATAACGCAAAATTATAGTATGCGATGTCTTTGGGTATCTGTCGGCTTCCAGGAATAGTGTGAAGTCGTCTTTCGTGATGTGAGCCTGAACTTTTTTGCGGGAATTATAGAGCGCTTGTTCCACGCGGCCGGAGGGGAGGCGTATCCCGCTCAGGGGATAAACGACAGGCGGAACTTGGACCAAGAATTCTTGTGTGCGTTCGTAGTCAAACTTCCAATTCAACGGTGGTTGCACACTGCTGTTTTTGATACCTAACAGGTAATTTGATTCCAGTTTTAGGGCGAAGGTTCTTTGCTCGTCCTGATCTGGCCAGAGCTTGATGACAGGGGCCTCTGCCGCGTAGTCGATCTGAAGGAGCTGTTCCTTGTCGGTATGCAGGGAATGAATGCTCTTCAATTTGACGCTGTTGGCCGCTTCGTCAATCTCCCAGTCCAGTGTCATGCCAACGCCGAATGCAGAGTAGCGAGACGTACAGGGGCAGAGATCGATTTTTCCGGCCTTCAGAAATTCGATGATCCCTGTGCTTCGATAGGTGACCCGGTAGCCCACGCCAGGCTCTTCTTTCAGGAACACATCACCGTTGCTGTCCGTCAAGTTCAGGTTTTCGTCTACTTGGTAAAGACGGCCATCTGATAGCGAAAGCAACTTCG
This sequence comes from Pseudomonas machongensis, assembly GCF_034961125.1. Lineage (NCBI taxonomy): Bacteria > Pseudomonadati > Pseudomonadota > Gammaproteobacteria > Pseudomonadales > Pseudomonadaceae > Pseudomonas > Pseudomonas machongensis. The sequence goes on from NZ_JAYFUI010000170.1 coordinate 66,960, forward strand.
TTTTTTTGTTATAGACCGTCGCGGGGATCCGCCACCCCAGACCCAGTCCAAAATCGTTCTGATTGAGCGGCGAATAAAAAAGGCGAATATCGTAGTTGGGGTTGACCAATGTACCCAGGAGAATGTTTGCCGAGAACGTCAGTGTTCTGGGATCGACGCCACTTTCGATGTAGCTGTGGAAGTTTACTTTTCCGCCATGTGTGCTGGTGCTCATATTCATGTCTTCCTGAGGGGGTGTCACCTCATCTAATAGGCTGGTTTTTGCACCTGCAACTGGCATTTTTAACAGGTAAGCGCTTGAAGCGTGACGCCCGTGCGGCGGCAAGGGGTTGCTATAGACCGGTTCCAGCACAGTCACCAGCTTAGGGTGATGATTCTAATTTCCTCCCCTACCTTATGCTCAAGCCCGACTTCCATGGGCAGTTCCTCCCTCCCTCTACGAGCATGAGGCAACCAGTATGGCCAAAGTGAATCTCAAGCAGCAGGACGACGCCCAAGGCACCCTGAGTGAAGTGCGCGGCTACGCGCGCAAGATCTGGCTGGCAGGCATCGGCGCATACGCCCGGGTCGGCCAGGAAGGCTCGGAGTACTTCAAGGAGCTGGTCAAGGCCGGTGAAGGTGTCGAGAAACGCGGCAAGAAAACCCTCGACAAGAAGCTCGACGCGGCCAACGGCCAGCTCGATGAAGCGGCCGAGGAAGTGAGCCGGGTACGTGGCAAGGTCGAGGTCCAGCTCGACAAAATCGAAAAGGCTTTCGACGCACGGGTGGCCCGCGCCTTGAATCGCATCGGCATTCCGTCTAAACATGACGTTGAGGCGTTGTCCATCAAACTCGAACAGCTGACCGAGTTGCTCGAGCGTGTCGCGCGCAAACCATAAGGAGAGCAGGATGGCTGGCAAGAAGAACACCGAAAAAGAAGGCAGCTCCTGGATCGGCGGGATCGAGAAGTACTCCCGCAAGATCTGGCTGGCAGGCCTGGGGATCTACTCCAAGGTCGACCAGGATGGCCCCAAGCTTTTCGATTCGCTTGTGAAGGATGGCGAGAAGGCTGAAAAGCAGGCGAAGAAGGATGCCGATGCGGCCAAGTCGGCGACTACCTCGCGAGTCTCCGATGTGAAGGATCGCGCGCTGGGCAAGTGGAGCGAGCTGGAAGAGGCCTTCGACAAGCGTCTGAACAGTGCAATCTCGCGTCTGGGCGTTCCTAGCCGTAACGAGATCAAGGCGCTGCACCAGCAGGTCGACAGCCTGACCAAGCAGATCGAGAAGTTGACAGGCGCCTCAGTGGCACCGGTGTCCAAGGCCTCGGCGTCGAAGTCCGCAGCGAGCAAGACCGCTGCCAAGCCATTGGCCAAGGCTGCGGCGAAACCCGCCGCCAAGTCAACTGCCAAGACTGCTGCGGCAAAACCCGCTGCCAAGGCCGCCGCGGCTAAACCTGCGGCCAAGCCCGCTGCCAAAGCTGCAGCTGCCAAGCCGGCCGCCAAGCCTGCGGCAAAACCAGCAGCCAAGCCGGTAGCCGCCAAGCCTGCGGCAGCGAAGAAACCCGCCGTGAAGAAAGCCCCGGCCAAGCCGACTGCAGCCAAGCCGGCTGCCGCGAAGCCCGCCTCTCCGGCCGCAACCACGGCACCGGCAGCAAGCGCAGCAGCAACTGGCAATACGCCGTCGGCACCGGTGAGCCCAGCTAGCCAAAGCTGATATCGCGGCGTGCGTTTCGCGGGCAAGTCGCATCGGTGAACCGCCGCTGCGACTTGCCCGCGAATGCGTCAGTGGCAACACCGCAAGTTCAGCCCTACACGTCCAGATATTTCCCCGCCAACTGCTCCGCCGCCCTGCGCGCCGGTTCCTGCAGGTGCGGTGCCACCAGCATCATCACCTGGTACACCACGATCCCCACATCGCCCTCGCGCCCCAGTACCCGCTGGTAATCCAGCGAGAACAGCAGTGTCAGCGTGATCTGCTCCACCAGTTGCCCCAGCGCCTGGGTCTCGCTCACCACCAATCCCTGGCTCTTGAGACTGGCCAGCAGCGCCGCCAGGGTGCGCTTGATCGCATTGATCAGCCCGCGCATGCCGCGTGCCAGCTTGGGCAGGCGGCCGGTGAGATTGGACAGGTCCTGGAACAGGAAGCTGTACTGCGCCATGCGCTCGACGATCAGGTGCAGGAACAGCCAGTAGTCCTCGGCATCCAGGCGCACCTCCAGTGGTGGATCGAGCAGCGGCATCAACTCGTCTTCGAACCGCTCGAACAGGCCCAGTACCAGCGGCTCCTTGCCGTGGAAGTGGTAGTAGAGGTTGCCCGGGCTGATGCCCAGCTCGTTGGCGATCTCCAGGGTCGAGACGTTCGGCTCGCCCTGGCGGTTGAACAGCTCAAGGGCGCAGGCCAGGATGCGGTCGCGGGTCTTCATGGGCTCAGCGTGCCATCACGTAGGTGCCAGGCGCCGGCCCGAGCGGTGGGTAGGAGGGGCTGCCCAGTTCGGTCTTCGGCGGTCTGAGGCTGCCTGAGCGGCGTGAGATCCACTCCAGCCACTGCGGCCACCAGGTGCCGTCGCTACGGGTGGCATCGTGGAACCAGGCGCGAGGGTCGCTGGAGAGCCGAGGGTTTTCCAGGTAATAGGCCTTGGGGTTGCCGGGAGGGTTGATGATGCTCTGGATGTGCCCGCTGTGCGACAGCACGAAGCGTCGCTCGCCGCCCAGCAGCAGGGCCGAGCGATACACCGCGTCCCAGGGTGTGATGTGATCGTTGCTGCCAGCCACGGTAAAGCTGTCGACCGTGACCTGCCCGAGGTCGATCGGTGTGCCGCACACCTCCAGGCCACCCGGCTGCACCAGTGGGTTGAGCTTGAAGAAGTCCAGCAGCTCGCCGTGCAGGGCTGCAGGCAGGCGAGTGTTGTCGGCGTTCCAGTAGAGAATGTCGAAGGCGGGTGGCGTCTTGCCGAGCAGGTAGTTGTTGACCCAGTAGTTCCAGATCAGGTCGTTGGGGCGCATCCAGGCGAAGATCCGCGCCACCTCGCCGCCATCGAGCACGCCGCGCTGGTAGGAGCGTCGCTTGGAGGCCTCGAGGGTCTGCTCGTCGGCGAACAGGCTGGCAGGGCTGTCGAACTGGCTGTCGAGCAGGCTCACCAGGTAGGTGGCGCTGCGCACCTTGCGCAAGCGCCCCTTGACCTGCAGATGCCCCTGCAGCGCGGCCATGGTCAGCCCGCCGGCACAGGCGCCCATGAGGTTGGGGTCGCGGTTGCCGCTGATGCTGCGACAGGCGTCCAGCGCTTCCTCGAGTGCCTGTACGTAGCTCGAAAGGCCCCATTCGCGGTGGCACGGGTCGGGGTTGCGCCAGCTGACCATGAACACCTGCAGGCCGTTCTTGAGCATGTATTGCACGAAGCTGTTGGTCGGCCCCAGGTCGAATACATAGAACTTGTTGATCTGCGGCGGCACCACCAGCAGCGGGCGGGTGTACTGTTTTTCGCTCATCGGCTTGTACTGGATCAGCTCCAGCAGCTCGTTGCGAAATACCACCGCGCCGGGAGTGGCGGCCAGGGTGCTGCCGACTTCGAAGGCGCGATCGTCGACCTGGCGCGGCAGGCCGTCGTTGTGGCGCAGGTCGTCGAGCAAGTGGGCGAGGCCGCGCACTACGCTCTGGCCACCGGTGTTGAGCATTTCCTTGACCGCCAGTGGGTTGAGCAGCGAGTTGCTTGGCGAGACGGCGTCGGTGAGCAGGTTGAACAGAAAGTGCGCGCGGGCTCTGTCGTCATCGTCCAGCGAGCTTTCCTCGATCCACTGGCGGGTCTGCTTTTGCCAGGCCAGGTAGGCCTGCAGGCCGCGCCGGTAGAAGGGGTTCTGGCTCCAGGTCGGATCGCTGAAGCGCGCGTCCCGAGGGTGCGGCTGGTGGGGTGTGTCGCCGAGCAGCACGCGGCCCAGCTGGCCGCCGAGGCTCAGCAGATGGTGGGCGGTGTGCAGCGGATTGCGCAGGCCTATGCGTCCTACCTGACGCAGGGTCGAGATCAGGTCGCGACCGCGCAGACCGGCGATGGCGTTCTGCACGTTCATGCTGGTGGCCGGGATCGGTGTCGTCCCCTTCGCCGGTTTGTCCTTCATGGCAACAATCCCTCGTCGATCCTTGTCTGCGGTGCTGCCTTCGCGGGCAAGCCCGCTCCCACCTGCACTGGATCTGTGGGAGCGGGCTTGCCCGCGAAGGCAGCACCGCCGAGTAACTGAATGTCCTGGCGCCCGCTTACCTGCGCGCCACCGGCCGCGGATGCATGACCGCACGCTGACGCTCTTCCTGGAGGAATTTCATGATGATCGGGGCGACGGCCTCGGCGCGGGTGATCAGGAACAGGTGGCCATCATCGATTATGTGTAGCTGGGCATTGGGAATTCGCCAGGCCAGCAGGCGCATGTTGATCAGCGGAATCAACGGGTCATCGTCACCGGCCAGCACCAGGGTCGGCTGGTGGATCTTGTGCAGCCAGTGGATGCTCGTCCAGCCAAGCCCCGCGAACAGTTGCCAGTAGTAGCCGGTCTTGCCCCCGGAGCGCACCTTGGAGGCGTGGTGCAACGCCAGGTCCGGGTCGCGGCGGAAGGCGCCGCCATAAATCATCGGCGCAATGCGGATCACGTGCGACGGCTGCACATAGCGCCGCGGGCTGGCCATCATCCACAACACCTTGGGCTTGCCGGGCACCATGAAGGCCCCCGCAGCGGTGGCGGCGAGCACCAGTTTCTTGCAGCGCTCGGGATAGTCGTGGGCGAACTGCTGGGCCAGCGCCCCGCCCCAGGACACGCCGATGACATTGACCTGGCCGTAGTCCAGGTAGTCGAGCATGCGTGCGGTGAGCTTGGCCAGGCCCGGGAAACGATAGGGGTGGCGGGGCGTGGACGAGCCGCCGACACCGGGTACGTCGAAGGCGATGACCTCAAGGTCCGGGTCCAGCGCCTCGATGAATGGGAATACCAGCTCGAGGTTGGCGCCAATGCCGTTGAAGATCAGCAGCGGCGTCAGGTGTGGCTTGCCGGGGCGGACGGCGGTGCGGATGGACTGGTTGTCCAGCTCGACGGTCCTGAATACGTAGGGTTGCGACATGCGCCTGACTCTGTGATGGATGAAGCGCCGCAGCCCGCCGGGTGGCCGCGGCGGTGCGACTCAACGCTCGTGCACGTAGGTCCCCGGGGCCGCTTCGCCCGCGCTGTAGGCGCGATTGCCCAGGCGCGTCGGTGCTTTCTTCAGCTCACCGGCGCGTTCACCCAGCCAGGCCTGCCAGTGCAGCCACCAGGAGTCGGCGTGCTTGATCGCGTTCTCCTGCCAGGCCAACGGGTCGTCCGGGCGGTCTTCACCGGTCAGGAAGCGCGCCTTGGGGTTGCCTGGCGGGTTGAGGATGCTCTGGATATGGCCGCTGTTGGAGAGCACGAACTCGATCTTGCCGCCGAACAGGTGCGCCGAGCGGTAGCACGACTGCCAGGGGGTGATGTGGTCGGCGGTGCCGGCGACGCTGTAGATATCGCACTGCACTTTCTTCAGGTCGATGGCGGTGCCGGAGACTTCCAGCGCGTCGGCGCGGGTCAGCGGGTTGGTCTTGAACATTTCGATCAGGTCGCCGTGGAAGGCGGCCGGCAGGCGTGTGGTGTCGTTGTTCCAGAACAGGATGTCGAAGATCGGCGGCTCGTTGCCGAGCAGGTAGTTGTTGACCCAGTAGTTCCAGATCAGGTCGTTGGGGCGCATCCAGGCGAACACCTTGGCCATGTCGCTGCCTTCGAGCACGCCGGCCTGGTAGGAGTGGCGCTTGGCGGCTTCGAGGGTCTGTTCGTCGACGAACAGTGCCACTTGGGTATCGACCGTGGTGTCGAGCACGCTCACCAGCAAGGTCAGCGAGTTGACCTTGGTTTCGCCCAGCGCGGCGTAGTGGCCCAGCAGCGCGGTGCAGGTGATGCCGCCGGAGCAGGCACCGAGCATGTTCAGGTCCTTGCTGCCGGTTATGGCCAGCACCGCGTCCACTGCTTCCTTGAGGGCGTCGATGTAGGTCGACAGACCCCACTCGCGCTGGGCCTTGGTCGGGTTGCGCCAACTGATGATGAAGGTCTGCTGGTTGGAGCGCAGGCAGAAGCGCGCCAGGCTCTTTTCCGGGCTCAGGTCGAAAACGTAGAACTTGTTGATCTGTGGCGGCACCACCAGCAGCGGGCGGCTGTGCACCTGCTCGGTGATCGGCCGGTACTGGATCAGTTCCAGAACGTCGTTGCGAAACACTACCGCACCTTCGCTGGTCCCGAGGTTCTTGCCAACCTCGAAGGCTTCCATGTTCACCTGGCTGGGCATGCCGCCGTTGTTGACCATGTCCTTGGCGAGGTTGGACAGGCCATCGAGCAGGCTCTTGCCGCCCGTCTCGAAGAAGCGCTTGACCGCCTGCGGGTTGGCCAGTGTGTTGGTCGGCGCCATGGCTTCGGTCATCAGGTTGATGACGAACTGGCCGCGGCTGACATCCTGGGGCGACAGGTCACTCTCGGCGATCCAGTCGTTGAGCTCCTTGCGCCAGGCCAGGTAGGTCTGCAGGTAACGGCGATAGAGCGGATTCTGGCTCCAGGCCGGATCGCTGAAGCGACGGTCATCGCTCTCGGGATGCAGGTTGGACTTGCCCAGCAGCACGTTTTTCAGTTCCAGGCCGAAATGGGCCACATGCTTGGCGCTGTGCAACGGCTGACGCACCGCCTGGCGCAGTACGGTGCGCGCGGAGCTCAGCAGGTCCTTGCGACGAATGCCGATGACCGGATTCAGGCCGAGGGTGTTTTCCGAGGCCTGTTTCTGCAACTCATCGTTGTTCTTGTTACTCATCTACGACGCTCCGTTGTCCTGAGACGAGTACCGGCTGGCTGTGGCGGGTACACAGACGACCGCCCGGTACTGCTGCTCGGGTGACCAGTGATAACGAACAGATGCAGGAACTTGCCAGCCCCATTGGTTACCCGACTTTCATGCAATGCGCAAGACAGCCAGTCATTGGCTGTCTGTAAGTCATTCAAACAGAACACATTAGAAAATGCGCTCTAACGCCTGGGAAGCTTGACCTAGAGCATTAGCTTGACCACTGACTCGACCGGGTCGCGGGATTTGCCGGCTTTGTGCAGTTCGTCGAGGTACTCGGCCCACAGCTGTTCCTGGCGCAGGCACAGTTGCTCGAGGTATTCCCAGGTGAACAGGCCGCTGTCGTGGCCGTCGTCGAACGTCAGTTTCAAGGCATATTGGCCGGCAGGTTCCAGGCCGCTGAGGCCGACGTTGATCTTGCCGAACTGCAGGATGGGGTTGCCGTGGCCCTGGACCTCGGCGGAGGGGGAGTGCACGCGCAGGAACTCGGCGGGCAGGTGATAGACCTCGCCGGGGGCGTAGGTGAGGGTCAGGGTCTTCGAGGCTTTGTGCAGGTTGATGGCGGTGGGGAGACGGGCCATGGGGGGAAATCTCTCGGGAGCTGATGGAACAAGCTTCCAGCTTCTGATGGAGGGATTCAAGGGCCCATTCGCGGGCAAGCCCGCTCCCCAGGGGCACCACATACTTCGGCATTGTGGTGACCCCTGGGGAGCGGGCTCGCCCGCGGTGGTGGTATTACAGGATGTAACGCGACAGGTCTTCGTTCTGCGCCAGCTCACCGAGGTGGCTGTTCACATAGGCGGCGTCGATGTTGATCGGCGTCTCGTCATGGGCGCTGGCCAGGTCGCCGGCACTGAACGACACCTCTTCGAGCAGGCGCTCGAGCAGGGTGTGCAGGCGGCGGGCACCGATGTTCTCGGTCTTCTCGTTGACCTGGAAGGCGATCTCGGCCAGGCGCTTGATGCCTTCGTCGGCGAAGGCGATGTTCAGGCCTTCGGTCTTGAGCAGCTCGCGGTACTGTTCGGTGAGCGAAGCGTGCGGCTCCTTGAGGATGCGCTCGAAGTCCTGTGGCGTCAGGGCCTTGAGCTCGACGCGGATCGGCAGGCGGCCCTGCAGCTCCGGTACCAGGTCGCTCGGCTTGCTCAGGTGGAACGCACCGGAGGCGATGAACAGGATGTGGTCGGTCTTGACCATGCCCAGCTTGGTGTTGACCGTGCAGCCTTCGATCAGCGGCAACAGGTCGCGCTGCACGCCTTCGCGGGACACATCGGCGCCGCCGACGTTGCCGCGCTTGGCCACCTTGTCGATCTCGTCGATGAACACGATGCCGTGCTGCTCGACGGCTTCCAGGGCCTTGGCCTTGAGCTCTTCCTCGTTGACCAGGCGGCTCGCCTCCTCGTCACGGACCATCTTCAGCGCTTCCTTGACCTTCAGCTTGCGCGCCTTGCGCTTGCCTTTGCCCATGTTGGCGAACAGGCTCTGCAGCTGGTTGGTCATCTCTTCCATGCCGGGCGGCGCAGCGATTTCGACGCCCACCGCATCGGCGACTTCGATCTCGATTTCCTTGTCGTCCAACTGGCCTTCACGCAGGCGCTTGCGGAACAGCTGGCGAGTGTTGGAGTCGCTGCTGGACTGCTGGGCTTCCTCGTTGAAGCTGCTGACCCGCGCCTGCGGCAGCAGGGCGTCGAGGATGCGGTCTTCGGCGGCGTCTTCGGCGCGGTGGCGCACACGGACGATTTCCTGCTCGCGCAGCATCTTCAGCGCGGCATCGGCGAGGTCGCGGATGATCGACTCGACATCACGGCCAACGTAGCCGACTTCGGTGAACTTGGTCGCTTCGACCTTGATGAACGGAGCATTGGCGAGCTTGGCCAGGCGTCGGGCGATTTCGGTCTTGCCGACGCCGGTAGGGCCGATCATCAGGATGTTCTTGGGGGTGACTTCGGCACGCAGCTCGGCAGGCAGCTGCATGCGCCGCCAGCGGTTGCGCAGGGCGATGGCGACGGCACGCTTGGCGTCGTCCTGGCCGATGATGTGGCGGTTGAGTTCGTGGACGATCTCGCGGGGGGTCATGGACATGGTGAATTGGGTCCTGGGGCGTGGTGAGTCAGCGTGGGAAAAAGTCCCGCAGTGAGCGGGACACCAGATCAGCTGATCACTCGGCCAGGTCCTGCTCCTCGATGGTCAGGTTGTGGTTGGTGAACACACAGATGTCACCGGCGATATTCAGTGCGGTCTCGGCGATTTCGCGGGCCGAGAGATCGGTCTTGTTCAGCAGGGCGCGGGCTGCGGCCTGTGCGTAGGCGCCACCGGAACCCATGGCGATCAGGCCGTCTTCGGGTTCGACCACGTCACCGTTGCCGGTGATGATCAGCGAGGCGTCCTTGTTGGCCACGGCGAGCATGGCTTCCAGGCGGCTCAGCGAGCGGTCCGTGCGCCACTCCTTGGCCAGTTCGACGGCCGCACGCACCAGGTGCCCGGAGTGCTTCTGCAGTTGCGATTCGAAGCGCTCGAACAGGGTGAAGGCGTCGGCGGTGGCGCCGGCAAAGCCTGCAATGACCTCGCCGTTGTACAGGCGACGGACCTTCTTGGCGTTGCCTTTCATGACGGTGTTGCCGAGGGATACCTGGCCGTCGCCGCCCATGACGACTTTGCCGTTACGGCGGACAGAAACGATGGTGGTCAAGAGAGAGTCTCCACGCAGCGGGGCGAAAATGCCTGTTGCAGACTCATATGGGGGGAGGTGGGAAGGATTTCAACCGGGGGGGATGAATGGTCGGATTGGCAGTGGCATTGAAGTGGGGCCTTCGCGGGCAAGTCGCAGCGGCTGCTCGCTGCTACGACTTGCCCGGGAAGAGGCCTACTCAGGCCTCGTGGCAGACATGCCCATCGACCAGGGTGTAGCGCACTGCGCCCGGCAGGCAATGCCCGATGAACGGGCAGTTTTCGCCACGGGAGAACCACTGCTCGCCGGCCACGGTGGAGGCGCTCGGGTCGAACAGCACCAGGTCTGCCGCACCACCGACCTTCAGCTCGCCCGCCGGCAGGCGCAGCGCCTGGGCCGGGCCGCTGGACAGCCGTGCCAGCAGGGTCGGCAGGTCGAGCAGGCCGTCCTCGACCAGGGTCATGGCCAGCGGCAGCAGCAGTTCGACACTGCTGATCCCCGCTTCGGTGGCGCCGAACGGTGCCAGCTTGGCATCGCGCTCGTGGGGCTGGTGGTGGCTGGAGATCGCCTGGATGACGCCCGACTTCACCGCCTCGCGCAGGCCATCGCGGTCGGCCGGGGTGCGCAGCGGTGGCTGTACGTGGTACAGGCTGGAGAAATCGCGCAGCGCCTCGTCGGTGAGGATCAGCTGGTACAGCGCCACGTCGGCAGTGACCGGCAGCCCCAGTTGCTGGGCCTGGGCGATCAGCCGTGCGCCGCGGGCGCTGGTGATCTGGGTGAAGTGCGCTCGCACGCCGGTCTGTTCGACCAGCAGCAGGTTTCGCGCCAGGGCCACGGTCTCGGCGGTTTCCGGTATGCCCGGCAAGCCAAGGAAGCTGGCCATGGCACCTTCGTGGGCCAGGCCTCCGGCTGACAGGTCGCGGTCCTGGGAGTGGAACACCACGGTCAGGTCGAAGGTGGCGGCATATTCCAGGGCGCGGGCCAGGGTCCGGTTGTTGGGGATCTCCTTGAGGCCGTTGCCGAAGGCCACGCAGCCGGTGTCGCGCAGGGCCACCAGCTCGGCCAGTTGCTCGCCTTCCAGGCCCTTGGTCAGGGCGCCGATCGGGTAGACCTTGCTGTTGGCTGCCTCGCGGGCGCGATCGAGGATCAGTTCCGCGACGGCCGAGGTGTCGAGCACCGGTTTGGTCTGCGGCGGGCAGCACAGGCTGGTGACACCGCCGGCCACGGCCGCGCGGGTCTCGCTGGCAATGTTGCCCTTGCGGCTGTAGCCCGGCTCGCGCAGGGCGACGTCGAGGTCGACCAGGCCGGGTGCGGCCACCAGGCCGTCGGCCTGGATCGTGCGGCTGGCGCTGAAGCCTGCTGGCGCTGCGCCGAGGGCAACGATGCGACCGTTCTCCAGGTGCAGGTCGGTGATCTGGTCCAGGCCGCTGCTGGGATCGATGACCCGTGCGCCGATGATGCTGATGGTCACAGGGCGTTCTCCTGGTCGAGTTGACGTTGCGCGTTCTGGCCGCTCATGGCCATCGACAGTACGGCCATGCGCACGGCGATGCCGTAGGTCACCTGGTTGAGGATCACCGAGTGCTTGCCGTCGGCCACCGCCGATTCGATTTCCACGCCCCGATTGATCGGGCCCGGGTGCATGACGATGGCGTCCGGCTTGGCACCGGCCAGGCGCGCGGTGGTCAGGCCGAACAGGCGGTAGAACTCGCCCTCGCTGGGCAGCAGGCCACCGGCCATGCGCTCACGCTGCAGTCGCAGCATGATCACCACGTCGACGTCTTTCAGGCCCTCGGCCAGGTCGGTGTAGACCTTGACCCCGTACTGCTCGATACCGATCGGGATCAGCGTCTTCGGGCCGATCACACGGATGTCCGGGCAACCCAGGGCCTTGAGCGCGAGCATGTCGGAGCGGGCTACGCGCGAGTGCAGGATATCGCCGACGATCGCCACCGAAAGGTTCTCGAAGCTACCCTTGTGCCGACGGATGGTCAGCATGTCGAGCATGCCCTGGGTCGGGTGGGCATGGCGGCCATCGCCGCCGTTGATCACCGCGACCTCCGGGCACACGTGCTCGGCGATGAAGTGCGCGGCGCCGGAGTCGGAGTGACGCACGACGAACATGTCGGCAGCCATGGCTTCCAGGTTGCGCAGGGTATCGAACAGGGTCTCGCCCTTGCTGGTCGAGGAGGTCGACACGTTCAGGCTGATCACGTCGGCCGACAGGCGCTGGGCGGCCAGTTCGAAGGTGGTGCGGGTGCGGGTGGAGTTCTCGAAGAACACGTTGCACACGGTCTTGCCGCGCAGCAACGGAACCTTCTTAACGGCCCGGGCGCCAACTTCGAGGAAGGAGTCGGCGGTGTCGAGGATCTCGGTGAGCAGTTCGCGGGGCAAACCGTCGAGCGAGAGGAAATGGCGTAGCTGGCCCTGATCGTTGAGCTGCAGCGGGCGCTTGGCGTCGAATGGCGTCATCGCGGGGGACTCTTAAAGGGCGGATGCGGGGGCGAGGTCCTGGCGCTCGAGGGCGAGCGGGGCGGGTCCGGTCAATTTTACCCGTTCATGGGCCGCCAAGGACAGCGTCGCACCGAGCACATTCGGGCGGATCGGCAATTCGCCTGCGTCCAGGTCGAGCAGGCAGACCAGGGTCACGCTGGCCGGGCGCCCATAGTCGAACAGCTCGTTGAGCGCAGCGCGGATGGTGCGACCGCTCATCAGCACGTCATCCACCAGCACCAGGTGCTGGCCTTCGATCTCGAACGGCAGCTCGGACGGGCGCACCTGCGGGTGCAGGCCGTTCTGGCTGAAGTCGTCGCGGTAGAACGACACGTCGAGGGTGCCCAGCGGGCTCTGGTCGCCAAGCGCTTGCTGCAGGGCCTGGGCAACCCACACGCCACCGGTGCGGATACCGATGAAGCGTGGCTCGGCGATGGCGCGGCGCGCCAGGTGGGCGCGAAGGTCGACGGCCATCTGCCGGATCAGGTCGGCGGGATTGGGTAGGCTCATTGCGTGCTCCTTGGGGCGCCGGCATCGCCGGCAGCAAAGCGGATGGTCAGGTATTGGCCTCCAGCCAGCCCTGCAGCAGCAGTGCAGCGGCGATGGCGTCGACCGGGTTGTCGCGGTAGCTGCCACGCTGGCCGCCACGGGCCATCTGTTCGCCCTTGGCCTCGAAAGTGGTCAGGCGTTCGTCGTGGGTATGTACCGGCAGGTTGTAGCGTCCATGCAGGCGGCGGGCGAACTTCTCCGCGCGTTCGCTCATCTCGCTGGGCGTGCCGTCCATGTTCAGCGGCAGGCCGACGACGATGGCGTCGGGTTTCCATTCCTTGATCAGTTTCTCGACCTGGTTCCAGTCCGGCACGCCGTTCTGTGCCTTGAGCGTACACAGTTCGCGGGCTTGGCCGGTGATGACCTGGCCGACGGCGACGCCGATCTGGCGGGTGCCGTAGTCGAAGCCCAGCAGCAGGCGCAGCTCGGCCATCAGGCGTGCCCTGCCTGGCTGGTCAGCAGACTGAGGTTGATGCCCAGGCTTTGCGCGGCGGCCTGCAGGCGCTGCTCGCAGGCCATGCCGAAGAGGATCTCGGGGTCGAACGGGCAGTTGAGCCAGGCGTTATCGGCCAGCTCCGCCTCGAGCTGCCCGGCTTCCCAGCCGGCGTAGCCCAGGGTGATCAGGCTCTGTTTCGGGCCGACGCCCTCGGCGATGGCGAACAGCACATCCTGTGATGTCGACAGCGACAGACCTTGCAGCTCGATGGTGGCCTGGTAGGTGCATTCGGCGCTGTGCAGCACGAAGCCGCGGTCGGTCTGCACCGGGCCACCCTGGTAGATCGGGATCTGCAGGGTGCTGGCAGGCGGTTCCTCATCCGGGCGCAACTGCTCGAGGATATCGGCCAGGTTCAGCTCCTGCGGGCGATTGACCACCAGGCCCATGGCGCCGTTGGCGTTGTGCTCGACGATGTAGGTGAGGGTCTGGGCAAAGTTCGGATCGGCCATGTGCGGCATGGCAATCAGGAACTGGTGCTTGAGGTAGCTCGGCGTGAGGGTTTTCATGAGGGGTAGTGTGGCGTCAGGTGGCGAGGCTGACAAGCTGGCTGTGCGGTGTATGTACCGGCCCCATCACGGGGCAAGTCGCAGCGACGGGCCGACACAGCCCGTACCGGTCAATTGCTCGACAGCCGGTCCCCACGCGCGAAGCGCCAGGTGCGGATGATCTCCAGGCGGTCGAACTCCGCCAGGTCCCCGGTGAACGGCGCGAACGGTGCCGCAAGGCGAACGATGCGCTGGGCGGCCTGGTCCAGCACCGGCTGCCCGGAGGATTCGAGCACCAGCACTTCATACAACGAACCGTCGCGGTTGATCGACACCATCATCCGCAGGCTGCCGTACATCTGCTGGCGTCGGGCTTCTTCCGGGTAATTGAGGTTGCCGATCCGCTCGACTTTCTTGCGCCATTCCTCTTTGTACCAGGCCCCCTTGTCGCGCATGGTCGAGGCCGCGTTGAGACGATGGATGCGGGGGCGCTTGGCATACAACTGCTGTTCGTTGGACAGCTCGGCCTCGAGGCTGGCGATCTGGCTCGACAGCTGCGAGCTGTCGAAGTCCGGCACCGGCGCGGGGGGCT
>NZ_JAYFUI010000171.1:0-3759 GCF_034961125.1 Pseudomonas machongensis
GCCAGCGCGTTATCGAGGATCGAGAGCTGGTCTTGTTCAAGAAGCCCATGGGTAGCACCCAGCACCGCCGAGTTGAGCATCACCACGCGCCAGGCGCCAATGTCGGTAACGGCATGGACCAGATCTGGCGCCACACGCGCCATGACCCTGGCCTCGTCATGGTTGCCCGGCAACCAACGGGTCGGCACGGCAAAACCCTCCGTCAGCTCTCGGAACGCAGCGTAGGACGCCACGCTGGCGTCCTGGGACAGGTCCCCGGTGCACAGCAACAGGTCGATGCGTGGTTGCTCGCGACGCACCTGGCTCACCACGTGGCGCAGACTGTCACGGGTGTTGAGGCCCAGCAGGGTGCCAGCCGGATCAGCGAACAGGTGGGCGTCGGTGAGCTGCACCACATGCACCGGAGCCTGTACGGAAGGAATGGGTGAATGCGACAAAGGCCGTCTCCTTGATCGGATTCGGCACGATTATGGCCGTAGAAAGCGTTGGAGCAAATACTCGAAACCAACCGACGTCACATTTCAACGCACGGTTTCGTACTCGTGGCCGCAGGCCAGGCAATGGCTCAGCCATTCACCGAGGAACAGGTTGAGCTGAGCCTTCTCATCGGGTTGGTGCATGGCCGCGTTGGGGTACGGATAGATGCTGCGCAGGCGCCGAGCGTGCTCGGCACTCACCACTTCGGCCATGCGCGCATCGTGATAGACCTGTACCTCGAGTTGCGGCACCGGCAGCCACGGCAGGCTGTGCTCCTGGCATATCCGCAGCGTGGTGGTGTAGGGGCAGGCCAGCACCACGTCGAGCACCAGCACGCCAAGCATCTGGTCGCCCTGGGTCATGCCGATGCGTCGCGAGCTTTGCGTGGTGCGCATGTCCGGCAGCAGGCGCATCAGCCGTGCGTAGTTCGCCTCGCAGGCAGCCTGCAGGCCGACGAGGTCGACCCGGTAGCGTTCGCGCAGCAGGTTCACTTCCACATCCCCCGGACTTCGTCACGATTCAGCGCCAGCCACTGCAAGGCGATGATGCTTGCCGCGTTGGCGATGCGCCCATCGCGAACCGCCTGCAAGGCATCCTCGAACGACCAGACGCGCACGCGGATATCCTCGCCCTCTTCTTCCAGCCCGTGCAGGCCACCCGCACCCTCGCTGCTGCATCGCCCGAGGAACAGATGGACATACTCGTCACTGCCGCCAGGTGACGGGAAGTATCGGGTCATCGGCCACAGCGCGGAGAAGCTCAGGCCTGCCTCTTCTTCGGCTTCGCGGTGGGCGACCTCCTCAGGTTGCTCATCCTTGTCGATCAGCCCGGCGACCAGCTCGATCAGCCAGGGGTTGTCGGTCTTGTCCAGCGCACCGACGCGAAACTGTTCGATCAGCACCACTTCGTCACGCAGCGGATCGTAGGGCAGCACGCAGACGGCATCGTGGCGCACGAACAGCTCACGGCTGATCTCGCGCCCCATGCCACCGGCGAACAACTCGTGGCGCAGGCGCACCTTGTCGAGCTTGTAGAAGCCCTGGAAGCAATTGGCCCGTTCGACGATCTCGACCGCCTTGGGCACCGAATTCAAGGTGTCTGACATGGAATTCCTCATTACATCAACGACTGCGTCGCGCCATCCTACTCTGCGTGCCGCCACCTTTCATCCCTTTCCGGCGACCGGGACAGGCTGTCCTCACTCTGTTAGCTTAGTGGCGAACCGAAGGCCCTGCCGACGGTCCAAGGCCGATCATCCATGTTCTGCAAGGATCACCATGACGCTCGTCAAACTGACTGCCGTCGCCCTGCTGGCGTTGACCCTCGGCGCCTGCCAGAGCCTGTTCACGCCCAACTATCGCGCACCGCTCGAGGTCAAGCGCGACGCCTGGGAACACGTCAAACCCGGTTGCAGCGAGCGTGATTGCCCGCTGGTGAACATCGACACCGTGCACTTCCCGGCGTTGCCCAAGCTCGATGCCATCGTCGAGCGTCGCTTGCTGCAACTGACCGAAGACAACCAGCGCGGTACCACACCCACCACATTGCAGCAGTATGAGCAGCAATACCTGGCCAGCGCACAAGCGCGCAACAGCAGCTACCTGCAGGCCAAGGTACGCGAGCAGCATGACGGACTGGTGATCGTCGAGCTGTCCAGTTACCTGGACAGCGGCGGTGCCCACGGCATGCCGGGGCGGGCCTTCATCAACTATTCACGCAAGCAGGACAAGGTGCTCACGCTCCAGGACATGCTGGTGCCTGGCCAGGAAGAGACGTTCTGGAAGACCGTCGAGGAGTCGCACCGCGCCTGGCTGATCAGCACCGGCATGGACAAGGACGCCGAGTTCGTGAAGACCTGGCCATTCAAGCGTTCGCCGCACATCGCCCTGACGTACGGCGCGGTGGTGGTGAAGTATGAGGTCTACGCGATCGCGCCCTATTCCATGGGCCACGTCGAACTGAAGATCCCTTATCCGCGCCTGAACGGCGTCATCAAGCCCGAGCTGTTTCCCGGCCGCGGATAGCACCCAGCAGCCCATATAGGCCACCTGCCAGCAGCAAGGCTGGCAGGGTCGCCCCAAGCTCCGGCGCCTCGTTCGCCAGCAGGTGGTAGACCACCACCCCCGCCAGCCAGGCCAGCAGCGCCGGCCAATGCAGCCCCGGCACCTGCTGCGGCAGGCGGCGACGGCGGATCACGAAGTGATCCATCAGCACCACACCGAACAGCGGCGCGAACACCGAACCGATCAACAGCAGGAAGTTCTGGTACTGGGCCAGCGGTGCCAACAGTGCAATCAGGGTGCACAGCAGACCGATCGCCAGCGCCAGGTGCTCGACCTTCAGCTTCACCAGCAGCCCCGTGGACACTGCCGCCGAATGGATGTCGGCAAAGGCGTTTTCCGACTCGTCCAGCAGGATAAGCAACAACGGGATACCCAGCCCTGCACCGGCCAGCGCCAGCAGCAAGGCATTCACCTCGCCGCTCGGAGCGAACGCCAGGGTATAGGCCACGCCCAGGCTCATCAGCCAGGCGTTGCCGATGAAAAAGCCCAGCGCGGTGCCGCCGAAGACGCGGCTGGCACGCTTGCCGAAGCGCGAGTAGTCGGCGATCAGTGGCAGCCACGATAGCGGCATGGCGATGACGATATCGAAACCCACCGCCAGCGACAGCGAGCCATCGCCCGGGCGCCGCCAGAGGTCGGCAAGATCGGCCTTGGCGAACAGATTCCAGGTCAGCCACAGGCAGGCGCCAAGCAGCAGCCAGATCCCCCACTTGCGCAACACCTTGCGCACGAAGGCCAACGGCCCGCTGACGGCCAGCAGGGTTGCCAGCGCGCCGAAGCACAGGGTCCAGAGCAGCGGGCTGTTCCAGGCACTGCCTTCGCCGAAGGTGCGTGCGCCCAGCAGGCTGGCGGCGTCACGCATGACAATGATCTCGAACGATCCCCAGCCGACCAGTTGCAGCAGGTTGAGCAGCGCCGGCAGACGCGCGCCATGGTGCCCCAGCGACAGGCGAAGACCGGCCATCGCAGAGAGGCCGGTATCGCTGCCGGTCACCCCCACTGCCGCCAGCAACAGCACCCCGACCGCCGTACCGAGCACGATCGCCAGCACCGAGCCCGCCAGGCCCAGGCCCGGTGCGAGCAAGGCACCGACCTGCAGGACCATCAGGCCGATGCCGAGGGAGAACCACAACGAGAACAGGTCGCGGGCGCCGAACAGGCGCTGGCTGGAGGGGACAGGGTGATCGGGGGAGAAATGGCTGGGGGTGGTCATTGGAAG
>NZ_JAYFUI010000172.1:0-3053 GCF_034961125.1 Pseudomonas machongensis
CCGCTCCACTGCTGCAGGCGCGTGTCCTGCAGCGGCTGGTCGGCCACCAGCAGGCGGCAGCGGCGGTCGATGTCCAACAACAGCTCGAAGGCGGTCAGCGACGCACCCTGGGGGCGTGTGGTCAAGCGCCCAGCACCTCTTTGAGCTTGGCGATCAGCGCGTCCTCTTCCACCGGCTTGGTCAGGAAATCGCGAGCGCCCTGGCGCGTGGCCCAGATGCGGTCGGTTTCCTGGTCCTTGGTGGTGACCACGATCACCGGGATGGCGCTGGTTTCAGGGTCCTTGCTGAGCTGGCGGGTGGCCTGGAAGCCGTTCATGCCGGGCATGACGATGTCCATCAGCACCGCATCCGGCTTGTCCTGGCGGGCCAGGGCCACGCCATCGGCACCGTTGCTGGCCTTGAGCACCTGGTAGCCATGCTTCTCGAGCCATTCGGTCAATCTGTACATCTCTGTCGGCGAGTCGTCGACAATCAGCACTCGGGCCATACGGTTTCCCCATCAGGAAAATGAAGACCGCGCCAGGGCGGGCGCGGTCAGGGTGCGTGTTGTGCCTGCACGGCGAATTCGGGCACGTGGGCACGGATCGCGTCGAGCAGTTCTTCCTTGCTGAACGGTTTGGTGAGGAACTGATCGGAGCCGACCACCCGGCCGCGGGCCTTGTCGAACAGGCCGTCACGCGACGACAGCAGGATCACCGGGATATCCTTGAACGCACTGTTGTGCTTGATCACCGCACAGGTCTGGTAACCGTCCAGGCGCGGCATCAGTACATCGACGAAGATGATCCGCGGCTTGTGATCGACGATCTTGGCCAGGGCATCGAAACCGTCGCTGGCGGTGATCACCTCGCAACCCACCTCGCCCAGCAGCATCTGGGCGGTGCGGCGGATGGTGCGGGAATCGTCGATCACCATCACCTTCAGGGGCTGTTCCATGAAATGCGTCACCCATCGCCAAGCCAGGAATGAAACCTCGAGGGCTGCCATGCAGCGCTCTGACTGGCATTTTTAACACAGTCCGGGTAGGCATTCCATCTGCCTCCCCCCTTGACCGGCCGCGTTCCCGGCGCCACCCTGAGCCACTTTTCTTTCGTGCCATCGCGGCCACCTGCCGCCAAGAGGAATTACCCCATGAGCGTTCGTCTCGGGATTGTCATGGACCCCATCGCGTCCATTTCCTATAAGAAGGACAGCTCGCTGGCCATGCTGCTGGCGGCGCAGGAGCGTGGCTGGAGCCTGTTCTACATGGAGCAGCGCGACCTCTACCTGGGTGCCGGCCAGGCCCGTGCGCAGATGCGACCGCTGAAAGTGTTCGCCGATCCAGCCCGCTGGTTCGAGCTGGGCGATGAGCAGGACAGCGCGCTGAACGAGCTGGACGTGATCCTGATGCGCAAGGATCCCCCCTTCGACATGGAGTTCGTCTACAGCACCTACCTGCTGGAGCAGGCCGAGCGCGAAGGCGTGCTGATCGTCAACAAACCGCAGAGCCTGCGTGACTGCAACGAAAAGCTGTTCGCCACGCAATTCCCGCAATGCATGGCGCCAACCCTGGTCAGCCGCCGCGCCGACATCCTGCGCGCCTTCGCCGCTACCCATGGCGATGTGATCCTCAAGCCGCTCGACGGCATGGGCGGCGCATCGGTGTTCCGTCACCGCCAGGGCGACCCGAACCTCTCGGTGATCCTCGAAACCCTGACCCAGCATGGCCACCAGCAGATCATGGCGCAGGCCTACCTGCCGCAGATCGTCGATGGCGACAAGCGCATCCTGATGATCGACGGCGAGCCGGTGCCCTACTGCCTGGCACGCATCCCGGCCAGCGGCGAGACCCGTGGCAACCTGGCCGCCGGCGGCCGTGGCGAAGCCCGTCCGCTGACCGAGCGCGACCGCTGGATCGCCGCCCAGGTCGGCCCGACCCTGCGCGAAAAGGGCCTGCTGTTCGTCGGCCTGGACGTGATTGGCGACTCGCTGACCGAGATCAACGTCACCAGCCCGACCTGCATCCGCGAGATCGATGCTGCCTACAACACCCATATCGGCGGCCAGCTGATGGACGCCATTGATCGCAAGCTCAAGGCGCGCTGACCACCGACGCGGAGCAAAACCCTGGAGTGGGGTATGATGCCGGTCCATTTCACTCGACCTGCTGCCCCACTGCGGTTGCTGGATACCCGATGACGCTGCCTGCCGACATCCCATCCGACCTGCTGCCACCGCGCGTTCGCCCGGTGGACCGGCTCGGTTTCACGCTGTTTCTTGCCGCCCTGGTGCACCTTGCGCTGATCCTCGGGGTGGGCTTCAGCGTGGTCAAGCCCGCCGAAATCCGCCAGACCATGGACATCACCCTGGCCACCTTCAAGAGCGAGAAAGCGCCGGAGAAAGCCGACTACCAGGCCCAGGACAACCAGCAGGGCAGTGGCACCCTGGACAAGAAAGCCGTGCCCACCACCACCGAGGTGGCGCCGTTCCAGGACAGCAAGGTCAACAAGATCACCCCGCCTCCGGCAGCCCGGCCGGAAACGCCGGCGTCGCCGACAAAATCCGTGGTGACGACCAAGGCAGCGAAACCGCAGAAAGCCGAAACCGCGCCAAAGGAAAGCAAGCCTCAACCCAAGCCCCCCGCGCCGGTGCCGGACTTCGACAGCTCGCAGCTGTCGAGCCAGATCGCCAGCCTCGAGGCCGAGCTGTCCAACGAACAGCAGTTGTATGCCAAGCGCCCCCGCATCCATCGTCTCAACGCGGCCTCGACCATGCGCGACAAGGGGGCCTGGTACAAAGAGGAATGGCGCAAGAAAGTCGAGCGGATCGGCAACCTCAATTACCCGGAAGAAGCCCGACGCCAGCAGATGTACGGCAGCCTGCGGATGATGGTGTCGATCAACCGCGACGGTTCGTTGTATGAAGTGCTGGTGCTCGAATCCTCCGGGCAGCCGGTGCTGGACCAGGCCGCCCAGCGCATCGTTCGCCTTGCGGCACCGTTCGCGCCGTTCACCGGGGACCTGGCGGAGTTCGACCGCCTGGAGATCATCCGCACCTGGCGCTTCGCGCGTGGG
>NZ_JAYFUI010000173.1:0-1727 GCF_034961125.1 Pseudomonas machongensis
AACGAGGAATACAAACATGGACTGCGCGAGTAGAAAGTTCGCTGCCGAAACAACTTCCGACTCTCGGCAGCGGACAGACAACTGTCGGAGAAACCAAGCATTTTTCTGCGACCCGACATGCCTACGTTCACCCCCTGAGTGAAACGTCTGTGTGTCGTGCCGCCCCAGCGGCAGGAGCACAGCAACATGACCGTCAAACACCGCAACACCCCGCCGGCCAAGGCCGAACGCGAAACCCGCCTGTCCACCCGCGCCGCCCGTGAGGCGCGCAATGGCCTGTCCGTCACCCTCGCCAACCTCGATGCCAGCGAGCATGGCCTGACCGAACACGAAGCCGCCAAGCGCCTGCAGCGCGACGGCGCCAACCAGGTCGCTCACGACCAGCAACCCCACGCCCTGGTGCAACTGCTCAAGGCCCTGCACAACCCGTTCATCTACGTCCTGCTGACCCTGGCCGGGATCAGTTTCGTCACCGACTACTGGATGCCGATCAGCGCAGGTGAAGCGGACGACGCCGACCTGACCAAGGTCATCATCATCATGACCATGGTCAGCCTCAGCAGCCTGCTGCGCTTCTGGCAGGAGTACCGCTCGAACAAGGCCGCCGACGCCCTCAAGGCGATGGTGCGCACCACCGCCACCGTGCTGCGCCGTGAACAGTTCGGCCAGCCGCCGCGCCTGCGCGAAGTGCCCATGGACGAACTGGTGGCCGGCGACATCGTGCAGCTTTCGGCGGGCGACATGATTCCCGCCGACATCCGCCTGCTCGAATCACGCGACCTGTTCATCAGCCAGGCGGTGCTCACCGGCGAGGCACTGCCGGTCGAGAAGTACGACACCCTGGGCAATGTCGCGCAGAAGTCCGCCACCGATGACAGCGGCAACCAGGACAACCTGCTCGAGTTGCCGAACATCTGCTTCATGGGCACCAACGTGGTCAGCGGCCGCGCCCGCGCCGTGGTGGTCGCCACCGGCCGGCGCACCTACTTCGGCTCCCTGGCCAAAGCCATCGCTGGCTCGCGCAGCCAGACCGCCTTCGACCGCGGCGTGAACAGCGTCAGCAGCCTGCTGATCCGCTTCATGCTGGTGATGGTACCGGTGGTGTTCATGATCAACGGCCTGGTCAAGGGTGACTGGGGCGATGCCTTCCTCTTCGCCCTCGCCGTGGCCGTGGGCCTGACCCCGGAAATGCTGCCGATGATCGTCAGCGCCAACCTGGCCAAGGGCGCCGTGGCCATGGCCCGGCGCAAGGTGGTGGTCAAGCGCCTGAACGCCATCCAGAACCTCGGCTCGATGGATGTGCTGTGCACCGACAAGACCGGCACCCTCACCCAGGACCGGATCATCCTCGAGCACCATGTGCGCATCGACGGTGAGCGCGACAAACGCGTGCTGGAACTGGCCTGGCTCAACAGCCACCACCAGAGCGGCGTGCGCAACCTGATGGACCAGGCTGTGCTGCACTTCGCAGGTCAGGAGCGTGAATTCCAGGCGCCCTACGCCTACGCCAAGGTCGACGAGTTGCCGTTCGACTTCATTCGCCGTCGCCTGTCGGTGGTGGTGAAGAAGGCCCTGGGGGATCACCTGATGGTGAGCAAGGGCGCAGTCGAGGAAATGCTCGCCATCGCCACCCATGTGCAGGAAGGTGACAGCGTCGTGGCCCTCGATGAGCGTCGGCGCCAGCGCCTGCTGGCCAGCGCCGATGCCTTCAACCGCGACGGCTTC
Organism: Pseudomonas machongensis; assembly: GCF_034961125.1. NCBI lineage: Bacteria > Pseudomonadati > Pseudomonadota > Gammaproteobacteria > Pseudomonadales > Pseudomonadaceae > Pseudomonas > Pseudomonas machongensis. The sequence goes on from NZ_JAYFUI010000173.1 coordinate 1,726, forward strand.
CG
>NZ_JAYFUI010000174.1:0-1880 GCF_034961125.1 Pseudomonas machongensis
AGCACGCCGAGGTGTTCGGCAACTTCTACGGCACCTCCCGCAGCGCGCTGCAGGAAACCCTCGACCAAGGCTTCGACCTGATCCTTGAAATCGACTGGCAGGGTGCGCAGCAAGTGCGCAAGCTGATGCCCGAGGCCCTGTCGATTTTCATCCTGCCACCGAGCCAGGAAGCCCTGCGCCAGCGTCTGGACGGGCGCGGCCAGGACAGTGAAGAGATCATCGCCGGGCGCATGAAGGAAGCGGTCAGCGAGATGGTGCATTACAACGAATTCGACTACGTCATCGTCAACGATGACTTCGAAGACGCGCTCGAAGACCTGAAGTCGGTGTTCCGTTCGAACCGGTTGCTGCTCAAGAAGCAGCAGCAGCGCCATGGTGAGCTGTTGAAGCAATTGGTCGGCTGAACCACGCGCTGAAACCAGCGCGGGGCAAGTCGCAACGACTTGCCCCGCGATAGGGCTGCGCAGCAGCCCCACCTACGCCTTATTCCTGCAACTGCAGTTTCGCCTGCTGCTGCAAGGTCGCCCCGAGGAAGTACGCCGGTGCACGCAGTCGCGACAGCATCATCAGCACGATCCCCAGCACCGAGATGATCGCCGCGATCACGAACACCAGCCCCAGCCCACCGACATGCGAGCCGCTGCCAAAGTCGGGCGAGGCGCTGTCGATCGCGGTACGCACGAAGATCACCGACAGGATCACCCCACCCACCAGCGGGCACAGGCCGCGCATGAAGAAGTGGCGCAGGCTGTCGAACAGGCTGTCGCGGAAGTACCAGACACAGGCGAACGCGGTCAGCGAATAGTAGAAGCAGATCATCATCCCCAGCGCGGTGATGGTGTCTGCCAGCACGTTCTCGCTCAGGGTACGCATGGTCACGTAAAACAAGGCAGCAGCCACGCCCGCACAAATGGTCGCGTAACGCGGCGTCTGCGAGCGTGGGCAGACACTGGCGAAGCGCTGCGGCACCGCACCGTAGTAGCCCATGGCGAGCAGGGTGCGCGCCGGCGACACGAAGGTCGACTGCAGCGACGCCGCCGTGCTGGCCAGCACCGCAATCGACATCAGGATCGCCAGCGGCCCCATCACCGGACCTGCCAGGTGGGCGAAGACGTTCTCCTGGATACGCGGATTGCCCAGGCCCAGGCCAGTGTCGCTGATGCCGGCGAACTGAAGGGTGGCAATGGCGGTGAACAGGTACAGGCCGAGGATCAGCAGTACCGTCCAGGTGGCAGCCTTGCCAGGCACTTCGTCGCTGCCGATGGACTCTTCGCTGACGGTGAGGCACACGTCCCAGCCCCAGAAGATGAAGATCGACAGCGACAGCCCGGCCGCGAAGGCCGAGAACGATTCGACCCCGAAGGGATTGAACCAGGCGAAATCGAATTCCAGCGGCGGTGGCGCGGTGGTCTCGCCGAACGCAGCAAAACCAAAGCCCACCAACACCAGCAATTGCAGGGCAACCAGGCCGTACTGCACGGTCATGGTGGTCCCCATGCCCCGACAGCAGATCCACACCGCCAGGGCGATGAACGCACAACAGGTAGTGACGTTGATCAACAGGTTGTCCGCTAACGCGGCATACTCGTGATGCCCGGTGATCTGCCCGATGAACAGGTAGAAGAAATCGACCGCCACACCGGCCAGGTTCGACAGCACGATGGTGGTGGCGACGACCAGCCCCCAGCCACCGATCCAGCCGATCATGGGACCGAAGGCACGTGCCGACCAGGTGAAAGAGGTGCCGCTGTCGGGCTCCGCGGCGTTCAGCTCACGGTAGCCGAGGGCAACCAGCAGCATCGGCAGGAAGCCGACGATGAAGACCGCGGGAAGATGGGCGCCGACCTCACGCACGGTCGGGCCAAGGGCGCCGGTCAGGG
>NZ_JAYFUI010000174.1:1900-7159 GCF_034961125.1 Pseudomonas machongensis
GTCCGCTAACGCGGCATACTCGTGATGCCCGGTGATCTGCCCGATGAACAGGTAGAAGAAATCGACCGCCACACCGGCCAGGTTCGACAGCACGATGGTGGTGGCGACGACCAGCCCCCAGCCACCGATCCAGCCGATCATGGGACCGAAGGCACGTGCCGACCAGGTGAAAGAGGTGCCGCTGTCGGGCTCCGCGGCGTTCAGCTCACGGTAGCCGAGGGCAACCAGCAGCATCGGCAGGAAGCCGACGATGAAGACCGCGGGAAGATGGGCGCCGACCTCACGCACGGTCGGGCCAAGGGCGCCGGTCAGGGTGTAGACCGGGGCAATGGTGGAGATGCCCAGCACCACGCTGGCCAGCAGGCCCAGGCGACCTTTGGCCAGGCCTTTGCTGGCGCGCTGGGTGTTGCTGCCCGCGTCGGCCGCCACATCGGGAGGGCGGCCGGCTTCTGTGTATTCGCTCATGAGTTATTTGCCGTTGCTATTGGTATTGTTTTCACAGGCCTTGCGAACAAGGCCCGCTTTCACTCATTGAAAGCTTGCTGCAGGGGATGGGTCATCCGAGACCTTCGGGTAACGTCAGAATGCCTTCTGGCGCGAGCCCTCCCGAGCAGCATGGGCAATGCAGGCCTCACGAAACGCCTGAAACAGACGTAGGGAGACCGGGTTTTCGGCGAAACGCCACTCCGGGTGCCATTGCACGCCTAGCACGAAGCCCGACGCATCACTCATCGACACCGCTTCAATCAGGCCATCCGGGGCCCGTGCCTCGACACGCAGGCCCGGGGCCAGACGGTCGATGCCCTGGCTGTGCAGCGAGTTGACCTCGAACTGCTCCGCCAGGCCCAGGCGCTCGAACAGCCCGCCCGGCGCAATGCCGACCGTGTGTCGAGGCCCGTATTGCACCTCCAGGGGTGCGTCCTCAGGTTCGCGGTGGTCCAGGTAGCCGGGCAGTTCATGCACCCGCTGGTGCAAAGTGCCGCCCAAGGCCACGTTGAGTTCCTGGAATCCACGGCAGATGCACAACACCGGCACGCCGGCGGTTATGGCGGCCTGCAGCAACGGCAGGGTCAGGCGGTCACGCGCAGCGTCGTGCCGGGTACCGTCCACGCTGGGGGCGCCATTGTAATGATGCGGCTCGACATTTGAAGGCGAGCCGGTAAAAAGAATGCCATTCAGACGCGCCAGCAGCGCCTGCGGGTCGCTGGCCGTGTCGCGCGCCGGCAGGATCACAGGCAGCCCGGCAAAACCTGCCGCCTCGACATACTTGTCGCCCACCGTGTGCGACGAGTTCTTCCCGACCTGCTGGCGGCAGGCGCTGACACCAATCAAGGGAACCGCGATTGCGCTCATGGGCTTACACCGTGTGCAGGTACCAGTTGTATTCGAGGTCGGAGATCGACACTTCGAACTCCGCCAGCTCGCTTTCCTTGCAGGCCACGAAGATGTCGATGTATTCCGGGCTGATGTATTGGTTGAGGACCTCGCTGTCATCCAGCGCTCGCAAGGCATCACGCAGGTTGTTCGGCAGGCTCTGCTCAAGCTGCTCGTACGAATTGCCCTCGATCGGCGCGCCGGGTTCGACCTTGTTGGTCAGGCCGTGGTGGATACCAGCGAGAATCGCGGCCAGCATCAGGTAAGGGTTGGCATCGGCACCTGCGACGCGGTGCTCGATACGCAAGTTATCGCTGCTGTCGGTGGGCACGCGCAGGGCCACGGTGCGGTTGTCCAGGCCCCAGCTCGGGGCATTCGGCACATAGAACTGAGCACCAAAGCGGCGGTAAGAGTTGATGTTCGGGCACAGGAAGGCCATCGACGCCGGCATGGTTTCCAGCACACCGCCAATGGCGTGACGCAGGGTTTCGCTCTGCAGCGCATCGTCGTTGGCGAAGATGTTCTTGCCGGTTTTCTTGTCCAGCAGCGAGATGTGCACGTGCAGGCCGTTGCCCGCCTGGCCCGGGTAGGGCTTGGCCATGAAGGTCGAGTCCATCTCGTGGTCGTAGGCGATGTTCTTGATCAGGCGCTTGAGCAGGATCGCGTAGTCGCAAGCCTTGAGCGGATCGGCGACGTGATGCAGGTTGACCTCGAACTGCGCCGGGGCACTTTCCTTGACGATCGCATCCGCCGGCAGACCCTGCTCCTTGGCGGCTTCGAGCATGTCCTGCAGGCAGTCGGCGTACTCGTCCAGGTCGTCGATCAGGTAGACCTGGGTGGACTGCGGGCGCTTGCCCGAGATCGGCGAGCGTGGCGGCTGCGGCCGACCGTTCAGGTTGTCCTGGTCGATCAGGTAGAACTCCAGCTCGAACGCTGCGCAAATATCCAGGCCAAGCGCATCGAACTTGCTCACCACCTGGCGCAGCACTTCACGCGGGTCGGCGAAGAACGGCTCGCCTTCGATTTCGTGCATGGTCATCAGCAACTGCGCCGTCGGCCGCTTCTGCCAGGGTTCGTTGGAGAGCGAGCCTGGGATCGGATAGCAGATGCGGTCGGCATCACCGATATCCAGGCCGAGGCCCGTGCTTTCGACGGTCGAGCCGTTGATATCCAGGGCGAACAGCGAAGCCGGCAGGTTGATGCCCTTCTCGTACACCTTGTGCAGGCTGGCCCGCTCGATGCGCTTGCCACGCACCACGCCGTTCATGTCGGAGATCAACAGGTCGACGTACTGTGTGTCCGGGTGGGCTTCCAGGAATTCATTCATCTCGCGGGAAGAACGGGCGCACGGGGAGACCGACGTCATGGCTGTACATCCTTTGATTCGGAGCGGCGATGTGGGGATATGGCTGGCGCCTCGAGGGCGACGATGGTTGCTGCTGTTGTTCTTTTCACTGCCCCATCGTGGGGAAATTCTGTGGCTCGCCCGGTGCATTGATTCCCGGGGGCCGTTCCACTATAAAGTGGGCTCCAGTGCAACAGACATTGGCAAATCGGCAAGCAGAGCGTGCACAAATGCAATATCAGATCAATCACGCGGACCTCGCCCTGGTCCTGGCGCTGGAACGTGGTCGCTCACTGGCCAAGGCCGCCGAGCTGCTCAAGGTCGATGTTTCGACGGTGTTTCGCTCGATCCGGCGACTGGAGTCGGCGCTGGGCACCGCCCTGTTCGTCAAGAGCCGCAAGGGCTACCTGCCAACCGACACTGCACAGGCCCTGGCCGAACAGGCTGAACGGGCCGAGCAGGCGCTGGACGCCGCGCGCATCGCCCTGACCAGCGGCGAGCAGGTGGTCAGCGGTACCGTGCGCCTGACCTGCACCGAAGCCGTGCTGCACAGCCTGTTGCTGCCCGCACTGGCCGAATTCATGCCCAACTACCCCGCGCTGTCGCTGGAAATGGGCACCTCCAACACCTTCGCCAACCTGAGCCGACGCGACGCCGACATCGCCCTGCGCCTGACCAACACACCCCCGGAGCATCTGGTCGGACGCTGCCTGGGCTCGACGTCTTATGTAATCTGCGGACGCCCGGAGTTTCGCGAGCGCCTGGCCGAGTCGCCAAACAGCGTGCCGTGGATCGCCCCTGACGACGCCATGCAGGACCACCCCACGGTAGTCTGGCGCAACCAGCAGCACCCCGACCTGATCCCGCGCTACCAGTGCAGTGGCATGTCGACCATTGCTCAGTTGGTCAGCACCGGCATGGGAGTGGCGGCGCTGGCCGACTACATGGTCGACACCCTGCCCGGCGTCGAGGCCTTGAGCGGCGCGCTGCCAGGTTGTGACACCCAACTGTGGCTGCTGACCCGCCCCGATTGTCGAGCGCTGCGTTCGGTACAGACCTTGTTCGAGGAGCTGACCCCACGCTTGCGCGACGCGATGCGCTGAAGCTGTTGTGTTCGCGGGACAGGAAGCGTTATCGTCAGGTTCAAGCGAGAGACTGTCTGTTACGGCCCTTTCGCGGGCAAGCCCGCCCCCACGAGCAGGTGACACGGATCACCAGACAAAACAGCCCTTCCCTATTGGCTGGTGATTTTTTAAACTATCGAGTCCGCCTGCCCATTCTGGGCTGCACGCTAATCGCATCTGCTACTGAGGAAGACCATGGCCCGCGTAACTGTTGAAGACTGCCTGGAACACGTGGATAACCGCTTCGAGCTGGTCATGCTCTCGACCAAGCGCGCCCGCCAACTGGCCACCGGCGGCAAGGAGCCACGCGTGGCGTGGGAAAACGACAAGCCAACCGTCGTCGCCCTGCGCGAAATTGCCGAAGGCATCGTGACCAATGAATTCATCGCCGCCGAAGAGATCGTCACCGAGGATCCGGTGTTCGCTGCGTTCGAGGACGAGAACAACGAGGCCGTCTGATTCATGCCCGGTCGACGTCGCGCGGCACACGATCCTCTTCCTCTGCAAGAGGTGAAACCATGCCGGGTATAGAAGCCCTCGCCGAGCGGCTGTCGACCTATCTGGGCCCCGAACAGGTCAATCTTGTTCGCCGGGCCTATTTCTATGCCGAACAGGCACACGACGGGCAACGCCGCCGCAGTGGCGAGCCCTACGTGACCCATCCGCTGGCAGTCGCCAGCATTCTCGCCGACATGCACATGGACCATCAGAGCCTGATGGCCGCCATGCTGCACGACGTGATCGAAGATACCGGCATCGCCAAGGAAGCCCTCAGCCAGCAGTTCGGCGAAACCGTCGCCGAGCTGGTCGACGGGGTCAGCAAGCTGACCCAGATGAATTTCGAGACCAAGGCCGAGGCGCAAGCCGAGAACTTCCAGAAAATGGCCATGGCCATGGCCCGCGATATCCGCGTGATCCTGGTCAAGCTGGCCGATCGCCTGCACAACATGCGCACCCTGGAAGTGCTGTCCGGTGAAAAGCGCCGGCGCATCGCCAAGGAAACCCTCGAGATCTACGCCCCCATCGCCAATCGGCTGGGCATGCACACCGTGCGCGTGGAGTTCGAGGATCTAGGTTTCAAGGCCATGCATCCCATGCGCTCCTCGCTCATTCACCGGGCGGTGAAGAGCGCGCGCGGCAACCGCAAGGAAATCGTCGCCAAGATCGAGACCTCGCTGGCCAACTGCCTGGCGGCGGACGGCATCGAGGGCGAGGTCAGCGGCCGACAGAAACACCTCTATGGCATCTACAAGAAGATGCGCGGCAAGCGCCGCGCCTTCAACGAGATCATGGACGTGTACGCCTTCCGCATCATCGTCGACAAGGTCGACACCTGCTACCGCGTGCTGGGTGCCGTGCACAACCTGTACAAGCCGCTGCCGGGGCGCTTCAAGGACTACATCGCGATTCCCAAGG
>NZ_JAYFUI010000175.1:0-1481 GCF_034961125.1 Pseudomonas machongensis
CCAGCCAGCGATCGTGAACAAGCTGGAAGGTGTTACCGGCGCCGATAACTTCGAGAAGCTGACCCTCGGCGACGGCACCGTCACCACTACTGTGACTGATGAGCCAGGCACTGGTACTCCAGGTACCGGCAACGAAGGCGACAAGGTTTCCGTCACCATCGTCAGCAATGGCAACGTCACTGAAGACCAGCAGCCGTCGTTCACTGTCAAAGTGAACCAGCCGTTGGATCGTCCGCTCACCGTCACTCTGAGCAATGGCGACAAGGTCACCATCGCTGCGGGCCAGACCCAGGTTGAGTACAAGGCGCCAGCCCAGGGCGATGACGTCTTCAAAGACTCAGGCTCTCTGACCGTCGGCATTTCTGATGCTTCCGTTCCAGGCAAGACCTTCGAGAATCTCGAGCTGGGCGGTTCGGCAACGGTTCAGATCACTGACACCGAAAGTGAAGTGGTCGCAACCCTGACTGCTGACAAAACGACTGTCAGCGAAGGCGGCGAGATCACCTACACCGTCACCCTGACCAACGCCCAAGGCCTTGACGTCAAGGGTCATGGCGGTCTGACCTTCACTCTTTCGGATGGCACCAAAGTGACCGTTCCGGCAGGCAGCGCCACCGGCACTATCACCATCCACGCACCGGACGACGTGTACGTAGGCGGTCAGCCAAACATCGTCAACAAGATCGAATCGGTCACCGGTGGTGATAACTTCGAGAAGCTGACCCTCGGCGACAACTCCGTCACCACCACAGTGACTGACGAGCCAGGTACCGGCACCCCGGGCACCGGCAACGAAGGCGACAAAGTCTCCGTCACCATCGTCAGCAACGGCAATGTCACCGAAGATCAGCAGCCATCGTTCACTGTCAAAGTGAATCAGCCGCTGGATCGCCCGCTGACTGTCACCCTGAGCAATGGCGACAAGGTCACCATCGCGGCCGGCCAGACTCAGGTCGAATACAAGGCACCTGCACAAGGTGACGACGTATTCAAAGATTCCGGCTCGCTCACCGTTGGCATCAGCGACGCAACCGTACCGGGCAAGACCTTCGAGAACCTCGAGCTGGGCGGTTCGGCCACCGTTCAGATCGCTGACACCGAAAGTGAAGTGGTCGCAACCCTGACTGCTGACAAAACGACCGTCAGCGAAGGCGGCGAGATCACTTACACCGTTACGCTGACCAACGCCCAAGGCCTGGACGTCAAGGGTCACGGCGGCCTGACCTTCACTCTGTCGGATGGCACCAAGGTGACCGTTCCGGCTGGCAGCGCCACCGGCACCATCACCATCCACGCGCCGGACGACGTGTACGTTGGCGGCCAGCCAAGCATCGTGAACAAGCTGGAGTCCGTCACTGGCGCCGATAACTTCGAAAAACTGACCTTGGGTCAGGGCGAAGTGAAAACCGATGTCACCGATGAGCCGGGCACCGGCACTCCGGGCACCGGCAACGAAGGCGACAAAGTCTCCGTCACCATCG
>NZ_JAYFUI010000176.1:0-4322 GCF_034961125.1 Pseudomonas machongensis
GCTACCGCCCAAACCAGCACTTGCATGCCCAGCCAGGCGAACACGCCAGCCAGGATATCGTCGAGCATGATGCCGACACCGCCGTGCACATGGCGGTCGATCCAGCGGATCGGCCAAGGCTTGAGGATGTCGAAGAAGCGGAACATCAGGAACCCTGCGAGCAACCACTGCCAACCTTCGGGCACCAGCCACAAGGTGATCCACATGCCGACCATCTCGTCCCAGACGATGCCTTCATGATCGTGCACGCGCAGGTCGTTCGCCACCTTGCCGCACAGCCAGAAGCCGAACAGCATGGTGATTCCCAGCAGCAGCCAGTAGCCCCAGTCCGGCAGCATCTGCCACAGCGGGATGAACGGCAGCGCCACCAGCGAGCCCCAGGTGCCCGGCGCCTTGGGCAAGGTACCTGAGCCGAAGCCGAACGCGATGAAGTGCCATGGATTGCGCCAGACCGAAGGCGGAACGAACTCCGCAGGCACCTGATTGGGGTGGTCGGTCACGGTGTCTCCCTGAAATGTTGATAGCCCCGTTGCGTGGGGGTGATGTCACGACCCTGGCGATCACGCAGCGTGACGCCCTGCCCGTCCAGGACGCGGCCGATGACATGGACATGGATGAACCCCGGCAGCTGCAATGCCTGGTGTTGCGCGGCGGGGATGGTGAAGGCCAGCACGTAGTCGTCGCCGCCGGTGAGCGCCGCGTGCACGGCAGCGTCACGCCCGAGGAAAGCCTCCAGTTCGGTAGATACCGGAACCTGATGCTGGTTCACTTCGAGGGCGACGCCCGAGGCCCGGGCGATATGACCGCAGTCGGCAAGCAGGCCGTCGGAAACGTCCAGCGCCGCCGTGGCCTGGCCACGCAGCAGCTGGCCCAAGGTGAGCTGCGGCATCGGCGACCAGTACTGCGCAAGCAGCGCCTGGGCCTGTTCAACCGGCGCCTGGCGCTCGCCCAACACCAGCGGCAAGGCCCCTGCGGCGTTGCCCAGGTTGCCGCCGACACACAGCAGATCGCCCGGCCTGGCACCATCACGGCGCAAGGCCTGCCCGGCCGGAACCCGGCCAAACACGGTGACGGTGATGCTCAGCGGGCCGCGGGTGGTGTCGCCGCCGATCAGGCTCATGCGACAGCGGTGGGCCATGCGCTGTAGGCCTTGGGCATAGGCTTGCAGCCAATCCGCGCTGACCTCGGGCAAGGTCAGGGCCAGGGTGAAGCCGATGGCAGTCGCGCCCATGGCCGCCAGGTCGCTCGCGGCCACGGCCAACGAGCGCTGGCCGAGCAGCGAGGGGTCGCAGACTGCCGGGAAGTGCACACCTGCGACCAGCGTGTCGGTGGAGACTGCCAGCTGTTCGCCGGCCGGCAGCTCCAGCAGGGCGCAATCGTCACCGATCCCCAGGGCCACGCCGTCACCGCCCTGCGCACAAGGCGCGGCGGCAAAGAAGTGGCGGATCAGCTCGAACTCACCCATGGCTCGTCAGCGCCGCGATCAGCGCTTGTTGGCCTTGACTTCAGCTTCGCGCAGGTTGGGCGCGAGCTTGTCGAGCACACCGTTGACGAACTTGTGGCCATCGGTGGCACCGAAGACCTTGGCCAGCTCCACGCCTTCGTTGATCACCACGCGGTACGGTACGTCGACGCGCTTGATGAACTCCCAGGTGGACAGACGCAGCACGGCCAGCTCGACCGGGTCGAGTTCGTCCAGTGCCAGGTCCAGGCAAGGGCTGAGTGCGCTGTCGATTTCGCCCTTGATTGCCGGAACCCCGTGGAGGATTTCGCGGAAATAGGCACCGTCGACATCGGAGAAATCGTTATCGACCCGGAACTGAGCCTCGATCTCGTTCAGCGAATGCTGCGCCATGTGCCACTGGTAGAGCGCTTGCGTGGCGAGCTTGCGGGCTTCGCGACGCTTGGCACTCTTGGAGGGCTTGCCGGCATCCGCAGGTTTTGGATCGCGCGGGTTGAAACGATCGCTGTCGTCGCTAATCACTTGGCCTCCAACTGCGCCAGCAGGCTGACCATTTCCAGGGCGGACAGGGCAGCTTCGGCACCTTTGTTACCGGCTTTGGTGCCGGAACGCTCGATGGCTTGCTCGATGGAGTCGACGGTCAGCACGCCGAAGGATACCGGAACGCCGAACTCCATGGACACCTGGGCCAGGCCCTTGGTGCATTCGCCCGCCACGTATTCGAAGTGCGGGGTACCGCCACGGATCACTGCACCCAAGGCGATGATCGCGCTGTAATCGCCTTGCTGGGCGACTTTCTGTGCCACCAGCGGGATCTCGAAGGCACCCGGGGCACGGATAATGGTGATGTCGCTTTCGCTGACGCCATGGCGAACCAGGGCATCGACGGCACCGCTCACCAGGCTTTCGACGACGAAGCTGTTGAAGCGGCCAACCACCAAAGCATAGCGACCTTTGGGGGCGATGAAGGTACCTTCGATGGTCTTCAGGGTCATTCCGGTATTCTCATATTAAAGAGCGAGGCCGCACCAGGCGGCCTTCGGGAGGGTTCGGACACGAGCGCCAGGACAATGCTGGCGCACCTTTGTCACTCGGAGGGCACGTATTCTACAACTTCCAGATCGAATCCGGATATCGCGTTGAACTTCATCGGCGAGCTCATCAGGCGCATCTTGCGCACACCGAGGTCGCGCAGGATCTGCGAACCGGCACCCACGGTGCTGTAGGTGCTCGGCACCTTGGCCTGCACATCGCCCGCGCTTTCGCGGATATGCGCCAGCAGCACATCGCCGTCCAGCGGGTGGCCCAGCAGCAGCACCACGCCGCTGCCGGCCTCGGCCACTGCGGCCATGGCCGCGCGCAGGCTCCAACGGCCCGGCTGCTTGACCAGCAGCAGGTCACGCAGCGGGTCCATGTTGTGCACACGCACCAGGGTCGGCTCTTCGGCGCAGATCTTGCCCAGCGTCAGCGCCATGTGCACGTCGCCTTCCACCGAGTCACGGTAGGTGACCAGGTTGAACTGGCCCAGCTCGCTTTCGACCGGCTGTTCGGAGACGCGCTGCACGGTGCGCTCGTGGATCATGCGGTAGTGGATCAGGTCGGCGATGGTGCCGATCTTGAGGTTGTGCTCGGCGGCGAACACTTCCAGCTCGGCGCGGCGCGACATGGTGCCGTCGTCGTTCATCACTTCGCAGATGACGCCACTCGGCTCGAAACCGGCCATGCGCGCCAGGTCGCAGGCCGCTTCGGTGTGGCCGGCGCGGGCCAGGGTGCCGCCTGGCTGGGCCATCAGCGGGAAGATGTGGCCCGGGCTGACGATGTCCTCGGCCTTGGCGTCCTTCGCAGCGGCAGCCTGCACGGTGCGGGCACGGTCGGCGGCGGAGATACCGGTGGTGACGCCCTCGGCGGCCTCGATCGACACGGTGAACTTGGTGCCGAAGCCGGAGCCGTTGCGCGGCGCCATCAGCGGCAGCTTGAGCGTTTCGCAGCGCTCGCGGGTCATCGGCATGCAGATCAGGCCACGGGCGTGCTTGGCCATGAAATTGATGTGCTCGGGCAGGCAGCACTCGGCCGCCATGATGATGTCGCCTTCGTTTTCGCGGTCTTCGTCATCCATGAGGATGACCATTTTGCCCTGGCGGATGTCTTCGACCAGTTCTTCGATGCTGTTGAGCGCCACGCGGCACCCCCTTCTCAATCAGGATTTCAAGAAGCCGTTGGCGGCCAGGAAGCTTTCGGTGATGCCACTGCCTTTGCTCGGCTCGGCGGCCTTGTCGCCCAGCAGCAGACGCTCCAGGTAACGGGCCAGCAGGTCGACCTCAAGGTTCACCCGACGACCTGCACGGTAGTCGGCCATGATGGTTTCGGACAGGGTGTGCGGGACGATGGTCAGCTCGAACTCAGCGCCATCGACCTCATTGACCGTCAGGCTGGTGCCATCGACGGTGATCGAGCCCTTGTGGGCGATGTACTTGGCCAGCTCTTTCGGGGCGCGTACGCGGAACTGGATGGCGCGGGCGTTATCGCTGCGCGAGACGATTTCGCCGACACCGTCGACATGGCCGCTGACCAGGTGGCCGCCCAGGCGGGTGGTGGGGGTCAGGGCCTTTTCGAGATTGACGCGGCTGCCGCTCTTGAGCTCGACCATCGCGGTGCGCTTGAGGGTCTCGACGCTGACGTCGGCCCAGAAGCCATCGCCTGGCAGTTCCACGGCGGTCAGGCACACGCCGTTGACCGCGATACTGTCGCCGAGCTTGACGTCGCCCAGGTCGAGCTTGCCGGTTTCGACGTAGACGCGCACGTCACCGCCCTTGGGGGTCATGCTGCGAATGGTGCCGATGGATTCGATGATGCCGGTGAA
>NZ_JAYFUI010000177.1:0-1362 GCF_034961125.1 Pseudomonas machongensis
AAACCATCACCAAAATCTCCTAGACTCAACAGAGTGAGAGGACTTTGGCTTGGCCCACGCTTGTGATTCGAGATCAAGGCCGCATCCAACTGTTCGGGCTCTCGCCAAAGTGGAACGGTGAATGGCAGCTTGTGCTCCCACTCGTGCTCAAGGCACACGCGGCATTCAGCTTGCCATTCACCGCTCTCACTCCAGATTCTAATCCCCTATCAAGACACAAGCGGCCTCGTGTCGCGAAAGGGCCGCAAAGCGGCCCCGACAGTCGAGGGCCAATAACCAATCCAACAGCTACACAGCCTCCCCCGCCAAATCAATCAACCTCCCGCACTCCTCCGCCGTCATCCGACCGATGATGCGGATGGCCTGATGAATCCCCGCCGCACCTCGACCGCTCAACTGCGGGTTGTGCTCACACTCGAGCAGTTCATCGTATTGAACCAGTGCCTCGCCCAGAAGCTCGAGGGTCCAGGCATAGGATTGGACTGTAGAAAGGCGCTCGTGGTCAGTCATGGGACACCTGCCTCAGGTCGCGGGTGGACTGACTGTGAATAGGGAAAAAGCGATGGGGTCGAGGTACCGGAGCGGATGAGCAGCGGCGGAGAGCGGATGCGAGGATCCTGTAAGAGATAGCGAGAAACATGCATGAAACTCCAAGTTAGGTTGGAGCTGCCACGCATCGTCGCCAAACAATTGGGTGGCAGCTGTACGCAGGTTGGCGAACCGGGAACTTGGAACCCGGCAGACCCGGAGGTCTCCCACGCACAGCCGCCATGGCACGAGGCTGCGGACGCAAAAAAAGCGCCTGCAATCGTGTGGGGCGCTTTGCGCCAAGTTTTCCCGGGTCGCCAAACCCGGTCGCGGAGGTTGCCGCGACTGAGAGGAATTTATGCCTAACGGGGCATCAGTGCAAGGCGCGGCGAAGCCCGAAGAAGCCGTGAACCGCATTTTGGGAACAGTCCGACATACGCGTTCAGGGCTGCACGCCTGCACTGCTGCCCTCGCCTGCTACACATCCGGCAAAGGTCACGTCGGTAGTTAAAGCCTGCTCGGTGTAGGAGCGGCCTCGTGTCGCGAAAGGGCCGCAAAGCGGCCCCGGCACTCGAGGGCCAACAACCAATCCAACAGCTACACAACCTCCCCCGCCAAATCAATCAACCTCCCGCACTCCTCCGCCGTCATCCGACCGATGATGCGGATGGCCTGATGAATCCCCGCCGCACCTCGACCGCTCAACTGCGGGTTGTGCTCACACTCAAGCAGTTCATCGTATTGAACCAGTGCCTCGCCCAGAAGCTCGAGGGTCCAGGCATAGGACTGGATTGTGGAAAGGCGCTCGTGGTCAGTCATGGGACACCTGTCTCA
>NZ_JAYFUI010000178.1:0-1528 GCF_034961125.1 Pseudomonas machongensis
GGGCTCGCTCACCGTTGGGATCAGCGACGCCAGTGTTCCAGGTAAGACCTTCGAGAATCTGGAGCTCGGCAGCTCGGCCACTGTTCAGATCGCTGATACCGAAAGCGAGGTCGTCGCGACTCTCACCGCCGACAAGACCACCGTGTCCGAAGGTGGCGAAATCACCTATACCGTCACTCTGACCAACGCCCAGGGCCTGGACGTCAAAGGTCATGGCGGTCTGACCTTCACTCTTTCGGATGGCACGAAAGTGACTGTTCCGGCGGGCAGCGCCACCGGCACCATCACCATTAATGCACCTGATGACGTGTACGTTGGCGGTCAGCCAAGCATCGTGAATAAGCTGGAATCGGTCACTGGCGCCGACAACTTCGAAAAACTGACCTTGGGTCAGGGCGAAGTGAAAACCGATGTCACCGATGAACCGGGCACTGGCACCCCGGGCACCGGCAACGAGGGTGACAAGGTTTCCGTCACCATCGTCAGCAACGGCAATGTCACTGAAGATCAACAGCCGTCGTTCACCGTCAAAGTGAACCAGCCGCTGGATCGCCCTCTGACTGTCACCTTGAGCAACGGCGACAAGGTCACCATCGCTGCGGGCCAAACTCAGGTTGAGTACAAGGCACCGGCACAAGGTGATGACGTCTTCAAGGATTCCGGTTCGCTCACCGTTGGCATCAGCGGCGCTACCGTTTCGGGCAAGACCTTCGAAAACCTCGAGCTCGGCGGTTCGGCCACCGTTCAGATCGCCGATACCGAAAGCGAAGTCGTCGCGACCCTCACCGCCGACAAGACCACCGTCAGCGAAGGCGGCGAGATCACCTATACCGTTACCCTGACTAACGCCCAGGGCCTGTCGGTTACTGGCCATAACGGCTTGGTCTTCACCCTGAGCGATGGCACCAAGGTTACCGTTCCGGCGGGCAGTGCTACTGGCACCTTCACCATCACCGCCAAGGACGACGTCTACGTCGGCGGCCAGCCGAACATCGTCAACAAGATCGAGTCCGTCACCGGTGGCGACAACTTCGAGAAGCTGACCCTCGGCGACAACACCGTCACCACCACCGTGACTGACGAGCCAGGCACTGGCACTCCAGGTACTGGCAACGAGGGTGACAAGGTTTCCGTCACCATCGTCAGCAACGGCAATGTCACCGAAGATCAGCAGCCGTCGTTCACCGTCAAAGTGAACCAGCCGCTGGACCGTCCGCTGACCGTCACCCTGAGTAATGGTGACAAGGTCACCATCGCTGCGGGCCAGACCCAAGTTGAGTACAAAGCCCCAGCTCAAGGCGATGACGTCTTCAAAGACTCGGGCTCGCTCACCGTTGGGATCAGCGACGCCAGTGTTCCAGGTAAGACCTTCGAGAATCTGGAGCTCGGCAGCTCGGCCACTGTTCAGATCGCTGATACCGAAAGCGAGGTCGTCGCGACTCTCACCGCCGACAAGACCACCGTGTCCGAAGGTGGCGAAATCACCTATACCGTCACTCTGACCAACGCCCAGGGCCTGGACGTCAAA
>NZ_JAYFUI010000179.1:0-6518 GCF_034961125.1 Pseudomonas machongensis
AATGGCCAGGCACCGCTGCCAGCCTATGCTGCCAATGGCTTGATGCTACGCGCGCGCCCCTATCCGGACCTGAGCGAAGTACAGGGGCAGATCGCGGCCAAGCGCGCCCTGCTGGTCGCGGCGGCGGGGGCGCACAACCTGCTGTTCACCGGGCCACCCGGCACCGGCAAGACCTTGCTTGCCAGCCGCCTGCCGGGCTTGCTGCCGCCGCTGGACGAGCACGAGGCGCTGGAGGTTGCGGCCATCCAGTCGGTCAGCGGCAAGGCACCGATCGACTGCTGGCCGCAGCGGCCGTTTCGCCACCCTCATCACAGCGCGTCGGGCCCGGCACTGGTCGGTGGCGGCAGTCGGCCGCAGCCTGGGGAAATCACCCTGGCCCATCATGGGGTGCTGTTTCTTGACGAACTGCCCGAGTTCGAACGGCGTGTGCTGGAGGTGCTGCGCGAGCCGCTGGAGTCTGGCGAGATCGTGATTTCACGGGCCCGGGACCGGGTGCGCTTTCCTGCGCGCTTTCAGCTTGTAGCGGCGATGAACCCCTGCCCCTGCGGCTACCTGGGCGACCCGGCAGCCCGCTGCCGGTGCAGCCCTGAGCAGATCCAGCGCTACCGCAACAAGCTCTCGGGCCCGCTGCTCGACCGCATCGACCTGCACCTGACGGTCGCACGCGAAAGCACCACCCTCAGCCACCAGCCCAGTGGCGAGACCAGCGCCAGCGTCGCCGCCCAGGTCGCCCAGACCCGCGAGCGGCAACAGCGTCGCCAGGGTTGTGCCAACGCGTTTCTCGATATGCCAGGCCTGCGCAAACATTGCGACCTGAAAGCCGCCGACCAGTCATGGCTGGAGGGCGCGTGCGAGCGACTCAACCTTTCGTTGCGCGCCGCTCACCGTCTGCTCAAGGTCGCCCGCACGCTGGCCGACCTTGAACAAGCCGAGCGCATCGCCCGCCCCCATCTGGCCGAGGCCCTGCAATACCGCCCCGGTAGTTGACCCGACGTCCGCACAACCACCGATTACCCCACTCAATCTTCTCCATAGCAGAAATATATTTTGCGCGCTAAATATTTGCGCGCAATATTCACTTCAAGCAGCAAGCAGTCGCTGACCCCTTACCGAACCCTTGGAGAACGATCATGACCACTCCTCGCAAAGCCTTCGCCATCGCCACCCTGACCCTCGGCACCACTGCAGGCGCCTTCGCCCAGTCCATCGAGGCCACGCCGTACCACTACGGCATGAACCTGGACATCGCCCAGGTCATCGCGGTCGATGCCCCGAACAGCACCCGCAGCCATGCCTCGGCCGCCACCCTCACCTACCGCGACAGCAGCGGCCAGGTGCAGAAGGTCAGCTACATCCACCCCACCACCGCCGCCAACCAGAACTGAACACCACGGCCCGACACCAGAGGAGCTTGAACCATGAAACTGTCCCGCACCCTGACCACCGGCCTGCTGGCCCTCGCCGTCAACAGCGCCTTCGCCGCCGGTAGCCCCGGCGTCGAGCACACCACCCAGGGCTTCCTCGACGCGCTGGCCGCCGGTGGCGGCAAGCCGCTGGAAACCTTGGCGCCCAAAGACGCACGGGCCGTGCTCAGCGGTGCGCAGGCCAGCGTCAAGGTCGACCTCTCGGGTATCGAGGTCGAGCGTCGCACGCTGCAGATCGACGGCAAGCCG
Organism: Pseudomonas machongensis; assembly: GCF_034961125.1. NCBI lineage: Bacteria > Pseudomonadati > Pseudomonadota > Gammaproteobacteria > Pseudomonadales > Pseudomonadaceae > Pseudomonas > Pseudomonas machongensis. Next base: position 1,674 of record NZ_JAYFUI010000179.1, read on the forward strand.
CTGGACATCCGCGTGGTGCGCCCGCAAGGCGCGAAAGGTGAGCTGCCAGTGTTCATGTTCTTCCACGGCGGCGGCTGGGTGCTGGGCGACTACCCGACCCACGAGCGGCTGATCCATGATCTGGTGGTCGGCTCCGGCGCGGCGGCGGTCTATGTCGACTACACGCCATCGCCAGAAGCCAAGTTCCCCACCGCTATCAACCAGGCCTACGCCGCGACCCGCTGGGTAGCCGAGTACGGCAAGGAAATCGGTGTCGATGGCAGCCGACTGGCTGTGGCCGGCAACAGCGTCGGCGGCAACATGGCGGCGGTGGTGGCGATCAAGGCCAAGGAAGCAGGTACGCCCAAGTTGCGGTTCCAGGCGCTGTTGTGGCCGGTCACCGATGCCAACTTCAACAATGCGTCGTACAACCAGTTTGCCGAAGGGCACTTCCTGACCCGCAATATGATGCAGTGGTTCTGGGACAGCTACACCACCGACCCGCGCCAGCGTGACGATATCCATGCTTCGCCGCTGCGGGCCAGCCTGGACCAACTCAAAGGCCTGCCACCAGCACTGGTGCAGACTGCCGAGATGGATGTGCTGCGTGACGAAGGCGAAGCCTACGCCCGCAAGCTCGATGCCGCCGGTGTGCCGGTGACTGCCGTGCGCTACAACGGCATGATCCATGACTTCGGATTGCTGAACGTGCTTGGGCAGGTGCCCGGAACTCGTAGCGCGATGGGCCAGGCGGCGCAGGCGCTGAAGGAACATCTGCAATAACGATGGTGGCCTCACGGGCCTCTTCGCGGGCAAGCCCGCTCCCCCATTTGTAGGAGCGGGCTTGCCCGCGAAGAGGCCCGCGAGGGCTATAAAGGCTCCAAATCCTGAACGCTGCTTCCCACCCCCGACGGTTGCCCCCTCCCCCCGCCGAGACGAAAATGCCTACCGTCCCCGGCGCCTGCTCACACAGCGCTTCATCCAAGCCTCCTGGAGTTCTACCCATGCCACATGAAGGCAGCATCCTGCAGACCGCAGTGATCTTCCTGCTTGCCGCCGTCGTCGCCGTGCCCCTTGCCAAGCGCCTGCAACTGGGTGCCGTCATCGGCTACCTGCTCGCCGGCGTGGCCATCGGACCACAAGCGTTGGGCCTGATCCGCGACACCGAGAGCGTGGCGCACATTTCCGAACTGGGCGTAGTCCTGCTGCTGTTCATCATCGGCCTCGAACTTTCCCCACGACGCCTGTGGCTGATGCGCAAGGCGGTGTTCGGCGTAGGCCTGGCACAAGTGGTGCTGACTGGCGCGATCATCGGTGCCATCGCCCTGTTCGGCTTTGCCCAGTCCCTGCCAGCAGCCGTGGTGCTCGGCCTGGGCCTGGCGTTGTCATCCACCGCGCTGGGCCTGCAGAGCCTGGCCGAAAGCAAGCAACTGAACGCCCCCCATGGGCGCCTGGCCTTTGCCATCCTGTTGTTCCAGGACATCGCGGCAATCCCGCTGATCGCGCTGGTGCCGCTGCTGGCGGCCAGCGGCCCGGACACCAGCCACGGCGACAGCATCGAACATGGCCTGCGGGTGTTCGGCAGCATCGCCATCGTCATCGTCGGCGGGCGCTACCTGCTGCGCCCGCTGTTCCGCATTGTCGCCCGTACCGGCCTGCCGGAGGTGTCCACGGCCACCGCGCTGCTGGTGGTGATCGGCACCGCCTGGCTGATGGAGGAAGCCGGCATTTCCATGGCACTGGGCGCGTTCCTCGCGGGCCTGCTGCTGGCCGACTCGGAATACCGGCACGAGCTGGAGTCGCAGATCGAGCCGTTCAAGGGCCTGCTGCTGGGGCTGTTCTTCATCAGCGTTGGCATGGGCGCCAACCTTGGCCTGCTGCTGGAGGCACCCGCGCTGTTGCTGGGCCTGACCTTGCTGCTGGTAGCGGTGAAACTGCCACTGCTGATGCTGGTCGGCCGTGCGGTGGGCGGCCTGAGCAACCTGAGCGCGCTGCGCCTGGGGCTGGTGCTGGCGGCGGGCGGTGAGTTCGCTTTCGTGGTGTTCAAGCTGGGCAAGGACCAGAACCTGTTCGACACCTACACCTACGATCTGCTGCTGATGACCATCACCCTGTCGATGGCCCTGACCCCGATGTTGCTGCTGGCCAGTTCGCGTCTGATCAAGCGCCCGGTGCCAGCCCGCGAAGTGCCGGAGCAATACCGCACGATCCAGGCCGACGCGCCGCGCGTGGTGATCATCGGCATGGGCCGCATGGGCCAGATCGTGGCGCGTATACTGCGGGCCCAGAAAGTCTCCTTCATCGCCCTGGACACCTCGGTCGATGCCATCGAGATGACCCGCACCTTCGAACAGGCCCCGGTGTTCTACGGCGACCCGATGCGCCCCGAGGTGCTGCATGCGGCCAAGGTCGGCGAGGCCGAGTACTTCGTCATCACCACCGACGATCCGGAAGCGACCATCCGCATCGCCGAGCGGGTCAAGCATGAGTATCCGCACCTGAAGGTGATCGCCCGGGCGCGTAACCGCCAGCACGTGCACAAATTGCTCGACGTCGGCGCCGAGCCGATTCGCGAAACCTTCTACTCGAGCCTGGAGATGACCCGCCTGACCTTGATCGGCCTTGGCCTGAGCGAGGCCCAGGCGGCAGACCGCATCCAGCGCTTCACCGAGCACGACCAGCAGGTGCTGGAAGCACAGGGACGGGTTCGCGATGACCGGGCGAAGGTGATGCAGACGGCCAAGGAGGCCAGGGTGGAGCTGGAGCGGTTGTTCGAATCGGATAGCGACTGAGCTGTATGCCGCAGGGGCCTCCATGCCGCCCCTGCGGCGACACGGCACCTGCTCGACGCCGTGCCAGGAAGGGTCAAAATCAGCTTCGGCTCAAGCAAATCCCAGCCGCGCGATAGGCGGGTGCTCACGATGAGCAGCCTGCCATAGATCATACGCCGCCTGCTCTGCCAGATATTGGCGGGCACTGCCCAGACCAGCCAATTCAAGCCGGTACGCAAGATCGGCGGAGATAGCTGCGCGCCCGTTCATCACAGTGGACAGTTGACCCCGGGAATAACCGAGATGACGAGCAAGCGCAGAGACACTCAGGCCAATCGCCGGCAGGACATCCTCGCGCAACGCTTCACCCGGATGGGGGGGGTTATGCATGGGCATGACAGTGCCTCCTAGTGATAGTCCAGATAGTCCACAAGCTCTGCATCAGTGCCGACAAAGCGAAACACCAGCCGCCAATTTCCCGATACGTTGACAGCCCAATACCCCTCCAAATGTCCGCGCAGGGGATGAATACGGTTTCCCGGACGCTCCATATCGTGCGGGCCCTTCGCGATCTCGAGTGAGGCCAAGAGTCTTCGTAAGCGCGGTACATGATCGGCACGAACACCCGACCTGTCGTCACGCTGGTACAAAGCCTTGAGGCCCTTGTGCCTGAAGCTTCGTATCATGGTCGCCAAAGTGTAAGGCCATACCTTACACACCTCAAGCACATCGAGCTCATTTGAACGTTGCTCCTCTACACAGAATGCACAATTCTGGAGGGAAGGCGTTCCGGGAGGGAGTTTCAGCTTTCCGCCTAAGGCGTGAGAGCCTTCCGATCCACTGGCGTGATCTGATACCTGCGAAAACCCACCACACAAACAGCAAAAAGGGCGACTGTCTCCAGTCGCCCTCAATCCCGCAGCTGCGCAGGCCCGGCCTCAGCCGGTCACTTCGCCAGAAACGCCAGCAAGTCGTCGTTCAATTGCTGCGCGTGGGTCACGGCAAAGCCGTGTGGTGCACCCTGATACACCTTCAACTGCGCCCCCTCGATCATCTCGGCGGCTTTCTTGCCGGTGGTCTCGAACGGCACGATCTGGTCGTCATCGCCGTGGATCACCAGTGTCGGTACATCGATCCTCGCCATGTCCGGGCGGAAGTCCGTTTCGGAGAACGCCGTCACGCAGTCGATGGTGCCTTTGAGCGAGGCCAGCAGGGCAATGTTCAGGGTCTGGGCCTGCACGCCCTGGGAGACTTTCTGCCCATGGTTGATGCCATAGAACGGCGCGGCGAAGTCGGAAATGAACTGGGCACGGTCGGCACGCAGGCCGTCGCGAATACCGTCGAATACCGATTTGTCGACGCCCTCGGGGTTGTCGGCGGTCTTGATGAACAGTGGCGTCACCGCACCCAGCAGCACCAGCCCGGCCACGCGCTCGCTACCATGCTTGGCGATGTAGCGGGTGACATCGCCACCGCCCATGGAGAAGCCGACCAGGGTGACGTCACGCAGGTCCAGGTGCTCGATCAACTGGGCGATGTCGTCGGCAAAGGTGTCGTAGTCGTAACCGTTCCACGGCTGGCTGGAACGCCCGAAGCCGCGGCGGTCGAAGGCGATGGTGCGATAGCCGCGGCTGGCCAGGAACTCCATCTGGCCATCCCACATGTCGGCGTCCAGCGGCCAGCCGTGGCTGAACAGCACGGGCTTGCCGCTGCCCCAGTCCTTGTAATAGATCGCGGTGCCATCGCGGGTAACTAGTGTGCTCATGTCGGAATCTCCTGAAAGTCGGGTAGGTCTGGATCTTGAGTGCGGGGCGCGAGGAACATTCCATCGCGCGGCTGGCCGGTCGGTCACGAGGCGTACCGACCGGCGTTTGGCTGGGTCACTTGCTCGCGGTGAGGGCGTTGTAGCTGGTGATCAGGTTGCGGTAGTCCGGGATGTGGTTGGAGCACAGCGCGGCCAGGCCTTCGACGTCGTTGCGCCAGTCGCGGTGCAGCTCGCAGGCCACGCCGAACCAGGTCATCAGTTGCGCACCGGCAGCTTCCATCCGGCGCCAGGCGGCATCGCGGGTCATCTCGTTGAAGGTGCCGGAGGCAT